>JAUNWP010000003.1 GCA_030540255.1 Eubacteriales bacterium
CCGCAAAGCTTGGAGATGGAAAGTCTAACTATATCGGTATTTGGTTTTTATGGTGCAATATGGCCTGGTGGCTCAGCTGGTTAGAGCGCCGCCCTGTCACGGCGGAGGTCGTGGGTTCGAACCCCATCCGGGTCGTTACACTGGTTGTGACGATGAGACATGCGCAGCCGCGTGTGTCTTATTATTAACTTCATATTGTGTTATGGATGGGTTCCCGAGTGGCCAAAGGGGGCAGACTGTAAATCTGTTGTCGACGACTTCGGTGGTTCGAATCCACCCCCATCCATTTTGGGATCTTAGCTCAGCTGGGAGAGCATCTGCCTTACAAGCAGAGGGTCACAGGTTCGAGCCCTGTAGGTCCCATTTTTCTATCGCGGGGTAGAGCAGTCCGGTAGCTCGTTGGGCTCATAACCCAGAGGTCGATGGTTCAAATCCGTCCCCCGCAATCAGCAGGGCGGAATTTAAATTTCCTGCCCTGTTTTTTTATTAGCAGGTCACATATGAGGGCATGTAGCTCAGTCGGTAGAGCACTTGACTTTTAATCAAGTTGTCTCGGGTTCGATTCCCGACATGCTCATAATTAACGGAAATCCTTATTTTATGGGGGTTTCCGTTTTTCTGTACCTTAAATTTTTTATAGTACCGGTTTTTATTTTTGGAGAATAATATCTGAATACAACAACATATAAAAGTGAATATCGGAAAAAATTATTATATAGACTATATAAAATTTTCTGTATATTAATTTACAAATTAAATTCATCTGTAGATTTCTGTTTATTCCGCTTCTCTTCTTTGTTATGATAGAAAAAACGATTGTTTAATGTACTTAGTGACCGAAGAGCTTTTGTAATGCAGTTGCTTCTATATTGCTTTATACAAGTTGTTTCGGAGCTTAAGTTTGTCGTGTCATTATTAACACGGAAAGGAGTAATGATATGAGTAGAAAAAATAAACATGTAGGCGCAGCTGTACTTGCTGCATGTGCAGGAGCCGGAGCAGCGGCATTTACAGCATTATCTTATGCCAAGAAAAAGAGTTCTAAGGAAGCGGCTTCAGATTACAGAAATACCGAGAGAGGAAAGCAGGCTAAGAACAGCAAGGGAATATATTATTCCAACGGTAATTATGAGGCTTTTGCCCGTCCGAAGAAGCCTGAGGGAATTGATTCAAAGAGCGCGTATATAGTAGGAAGCGGACTGGCATCACTTGCGGCTGCGTGCTTCCTTGTACGTGATGCACAGATGAAGGGCGAGAATATTCATATACTTGAAGCTATGGATGTTGCGGGAGGTGCCTGCGACGGTATCAATGATCCTACAAGAGGATATGTAATGCGTGGAGGCAGAGAGATGGAGGACCATTTCGAGTGCCTTTGGGATCTGTTCCGCAGTATTCCTTCCATAGAGACTGAAGGTGTATCTGTGCTTGATGAGTATTATTGGCTCAACAAGGAGGATCCGAACTATTCACTTTGCCGTGCGACCGAAAAACGAGGCCGTGATGCACATACAGACGGTAAATTCGGTCTCAGTCAGAAGGGCTGCATGGAGATCATGAAGCTCTTCATGTCCAAGGATGAGGATCTCTATGACAAGAGGATAGACGAGATATTTGACGAGGAAGTATTCTCTACCAATTTCTGGCTGTATTGGAGAACCATGTTTGCCTTTGAGGAGTGGCACTCGGCTCTTGAAATGAAGAGATATTTCCAGAGATTCATCCATCATATCGGAGGACTTCCGGATTTCAGTGCGCTTAAGTTTACCAAGTACAATCAGTATGATTCGCTTATACTGCCTATGCAGAAGTATCTTGAGAAGGCAGGCGTTGACTTCAGATTCAATACAGAAGTTACAAATGTTGTATTTGACATCAATGGGGAGCACAAGCTTGCGAAGAGCATTGAGTGCATAGTCGGCGGTGAGGAGAAGTCTATAGCTCTCAGTGAGAATGATCTTGTATTTGTTACTAACGGAAGCTGTACCGAAGGAACTATATACGGAGATCAGGATCATGCACCTATGGGCGATGCAGAGGTCAGACGCAGCGGTGTCTGGGATCTCTGGAAGAATATTGCTAAGCAGGATCCTTCGTTCGGACATCCTGAGAAGTTCTGCTCAGATATAGACAGGACTAACTGGGAGTCTGCTACAGTAACTACTTCAAATGAGAAGATCATCTCAAGGATACAGGAGATCTGTAAGAGAGATCCGCGTTCGGGCAGAGTTGTTACGGGAGGTATAGTAAGCTGTAAGGATTCCGGATGGCTCTTGAGCTGGACTATCAATCGTCAGGGTCAGTTTAAGGATCAGGATAAGAACAGTATATGCGTTTGGATATACGGTCTGTTTACCGATAAGCAGGGCGATTATATAAGAAAGCCTATGAAGGAATGTACGGGACGCGAGATCACAGAGGAGTGGCTGTATCATCTTGGTATGGATACCGATGAGATACACAGTCTTTCGGCAGATAAAACCAACTGTGTTCCTACAATGATGCCATACGTTACAGCCTTCTTTATGCCGCGCAGAGCAGGAGACCGTCCGGATGTTATTCCTGACGGCTGCACAAACTTTGCCTTCCTCGGACAGTTTGCGGAGACTCCGAGAGATACTATATTCACTACCGAATATTCGGTAAGAACCGCTATGGAGTCTGTATACGGTCTGACAGGCGTGGACAGAGGTGTTCCTGAGGTTTGGGCAAGTATGTATGATCTCAGAGATCTGCTCGACAGCTCGGTCAAGCTTATGGATGGCAAGTCGCCGCTTGATATGGACTTCGGAGTGCTGAATGTTCTTAAGAAGCCTATAGTTAAGGCAGTAAAGGGTACTATGATAGAGGATCTGCTTAGGGAACATAAGATACTTAAGTAATATGTGTTTTTACCGACTGAGCCAAGATATATTTTATAATATTATCAGCTTGATGCGGTAAAACAGCAGCTAAGATGTATTTTGCCGCATTTTCCGTGGAAAGAACCTTTGGAGAATGCGGCAATTGTTGATAAGTACCGGAAATATTCGGCCACGGGTTGATAATCGGAGAACCAAACAGCGTGTTTACCGTATTTTTCTTGACAAAATCGGGACTATAAAATAGAATATAACTCTGTTAAGCGTTTGTCACAGACAAGCTTGGCGGTATGCCTCGGTAGCTCAGTTGGTAGAGCAATGGACTGAAAATCCATGTGTCGCCGGTTCGATTCCGGCCTGAGGCATTTGAGCAGTCGAGGAATCGGTTGCTTTTTTTAGCGCATAAACGGAATCGGGAACATGAGAATGAGCAAGTAAGCTGCTTTACTTGCTCATTCTCATGTTTTTGATTGCGTAACGGAAATGAGCACAAAGTGCCGATAGGCACGGGTGCGAATTTCCGTAGGATTGCGAGAGTACGAAGTACGGAGCAATCCGTATTATGCGCTGCCTACTAGAAAAATGTAGTATAGTAGAAAAGAGCGCATACAGATTGCGAGAGTGCAAAGCACGGAGCAATCCGTATTATGCGCTGCTTACTAGAAAAATGCAGTATAGCAGAAAAGAGCGCATACAGATTGCGGGAGTACGAAGTACGAAGCAATCCGTATTATGCGCTAAACCTAATCTTTTTATTCGCAAGTGCCTATAGATTCAATATTTTACTATGTTTTTCTTTAAGGTTTTGTCGGTTGATAGCTAATATAATTAATGTTAAACTTTAGCGTATAATTCAGATGGTATTGTTAAAATGCGGTAATAGGCAGATCGTTCATTATATAGAGGATCAAGATTAAAATGATGCGTCTCAAACAGACAGTGCCAAAGCTTAAAGCTGCATTTTCAGGAGATTTTTAACACAGAGTTTTAGATATGTCACAGAACAGAAACAGTAAGAGAAGCCGCGGCAGCCGCAGATCATCGGGCGGAAGCAATATGCTTTCGGCAATAGCATTGATGATCATAGCAATATTGCTGCTTGTATTTGTATTTGCATACATAAGTAATAACAGTTTTCTAAGTTTTTTCAAAAGATTCAAGTCAGACGGATCGGAGACCGAGACCACATCAGATGAAACAAAGACACAGGATGCTGCCGATGAGCCGGGTCTTGTCTGGCTTGACAAGGACGAGCTTGTCTATGTTTTGAGTGAAGATGAGCTGTCGGATCGCGAGGATTCGGATATAATAGAGGAAGACGGTAAGAAGCTGCTTGCTTCAGAATGGCTTGAGGACGGTTCGGATCTGTATTACTTTGATGATAAGGGACGTGCCGTATCCGACCTTAATGAGGGTGCATTCAATTATAGATTCGACAGGGAATACAGGCTCTACAGTATAAGCTATAATAATGCATATATTTCGGAGTCGGAAAACGATCAGAAGGATTATCCGGGAGTAGTTCAGACCAAGACGCTTTGGGCTTTTCTTGATACCGAGAAGCAGGTAGATGATCTCTATGCAATAAAATATAAAAAGACCACCGAGTCATTTTCACATCTGCTCGGAGGAGACTCGAATCTGCAGTATACTTCCAATTTTGCTATGAATGTAGCAGACGGATATATTTACTATGTTGCTTTTGTTGATGCTTCGGATAAGATGCTTGAGCCTATAGCCAACAAGCTCTTCAGGATGAAGCCCGGCGCAGAGAAGAGAGAGATCTGTGCGGAGGATATAAAGGGATATAAGCTTATAGATGCCGGAAACGGAGATATTCATGTCTATGTTGATGAAGGAACAAAGGTAAAGCGCGTTACTTCATTCAAAGAAGATGAGAGCATGAAGACCTTTCCTGAGGACGGAGACTATTATGTGGATACCTCGAGCGGAAAGGCAATGCTTATGCTTGAAGGCGGATATCCGGTTACTTTGGCATCTGATTCGTTTAAGGCCGGCAACTTTGTTTATGCGGTAAATGCCAACGGAGAGATAACATCCGTTGCTTCAAAGTCTCAGGTTAATTACGGCGGATATACATATACCGTGGAAAACGGAGATTCTTTCGGCAAGAAGAAGGCAAGAGTAATAAGAAGTGCAAACGGTAAAAAGGAAGTTATTTCCGCGGAATTTGACGGAAGTGTATCCAATATGCATTTTGATTTTGACTCTTCCAAGATCGTTGCGGAATACACAGATGCAAACGGGTCGGCAGGGCTTGTAACCATTAGTCTGGACGGAGATGTGGATATAGTATATGATGCTTCGGATCTCGGATCAAAGTGTATATTATATGCAATCAAGGATGGTTATGCTACTGTAAGGACATCAAATACATTTAAGCAGGCAAAGCTGGTATCATCATATCCGCTTGCAGTGGGAGTGGATCCTGTTGAAATATCGGAAGCTCCTGAGAGTGAACTAAATGAGAGTGCCGGCAGTTCTGATCCGTCAAACGCAGCAACCGGCAATACTGCAGAGACTCATGCGCAGCCTGCGGCTCCGGACAGTAATGCCGATACAGAGATAGGTGCGGCAGCAGAGCCGGGGGCAGCAGCCAACGGACAGTCGGGCAGTGCCTTGGGAACTGTTGAAAAGAAAGGACCCGGTGAAGCCTGATGGGTAAGCTTTATTGTCTGATAGGTAAATCAGCCTCAGGCAAGGACAGCATTTACAAAAGGATAATTGAGCTCAGACCGCAGCTCGGAAGATATGTTATGTATACGACCCGGCCTATACGCGAGGGCGAGATTCCGGGAGTGAGTTATAATTATACCGACGAAGCCAAGATCGCCGATTACAAAGCGGCAGGCAGGCTTATTGAATCAAGGACCTATGATACCGTATACGGACCCTGGACTTATGCTACAATAGATGACGGACAGATAGAACTTGATAAAAGAAATTATCTGATGCCGGCAACTTTGGAATCGTATCTGAGTCTTAGGAATTATTTCGGTACGGATAAGGTCGCAGCTATATATATAGAGCTTGATGACGGAGTACGCCTGATGAGAGCTCTCACCAGGGAGATGCGTGAAGAAAATCCCAAATACAAGGAGCTGTGCAGGAGATTTATCGCAGATTCGGAGGACTTTTCAGAGGAGAAGCTGCTTGAGGCCGGTATAGGTAAACGTTTTGTAAATGATGATCTCGAAGCTTGCGTTGATGAGATCATTGATTATTGCGGACTGTAATGAAGCTGTTTGTAATTTGCTGCGGATAAACGGTACGGTGATAAATATGGATAATAACGGATTCAATAAAATAATCGGAAACGAGCTTATAAAGGACCAGCTTAAGTCGGCCATAAAATCCGGAAGTATCAGGCACAGCTATATGCTGACCGGAGAAAAGGGTATGGGTAAGAAGACTATGGCGGAGGCTTTTCTGCTTGAGCTTTTCTGCGAGGAGCAGGATGAGAGCAGGAAGCCGTGTCTGCATTGCCCGGAGTGTAAGAAGATATTGAGCGGCAATCATCCGGATGTTATATACATCACACATGAGAAGCCAAATATCATAAGTGTTGATGAGGTCAGAGAGCAGCTTATAGATACTGTGGATATTAAGCCGTATGAAGGCGGCTATAAGGTATATGTAATGCCGGAGGCCGACAAGATGACGGTTCAGGCGCAGAATGCATTGCTTAAGACATTGGAGGAGCCGCCGGAATATGTCATAATCCTTCTCCTTGTAAATGACGACAGGAAGCTTCTTGATACGGTTAGATCAAGGACTATCAAGGAGAATTTAAGGCCGCTTACAGACGCTACTATCAGAGACTATCTTAAGGATAAGTATGATATCTCGGAGGATATGACAGATATCTGTGTTGCTTTTTCCAAGGGCAATCTCGGCAAGGCGATAGAACTTGCACAGAGTGAGACATTTACGGAATGGTATCACAGAGTAATGAAGATACTGAAGACTCTACGTGATATGGACAGTACGGATATGCACATAGAGATATCAAAGCTGCTTATGGAATGTCCGGATCCGAATGATGCGCTGGATCTGCTGGAGCTTTGGTACAGAGATCTGACCATGTTTACGGTCACAAAAAATCTTAATTCTCTTGTGTTTAAGGGAGAGAGGAAGGCGCTTATGAATGCGGCGTCACTCACCTCCTATGACGGAATACAGGAGATAATGAACGGAATTGAAATATGCAGACAGAGGCTTAATGCCAATGTTAACACGGAGCTGGCATTTGAATTGCTGTTGCTCCGAATGAAGGAAAACTGATAAGGAAAAATAAAGTATGGTAAAAGCAGTTGGTGTCAGATTCAGACAGGCGGGAAAGATATATCATTTCGATCCCGACAGCCTCGATCTTAAGAGAGGCAGTAAGGTCATAGTTGAGACTTCGAGAGGTATAGAATACGGCGAGGTCGTAACGGTCGATATGATCGAATCAGACAAGGATAAACAGCCGTTGAAGAAGGTCATCAGGGAAGCTGATGCAAATGACACGGCCAAGATGGAAGAAAACAGAGAGAAAGAAAAGGCAGCGATAAGGACCTGTAAGGATCTTATCAACAAGCATGAGCTTGATATGAAGCTTATTTCCTGCGAGTACACACTTGATAACTCCAAGATGCTCTTTTATTTTACGGCAGAGGGAAGAGTGGATTTCAGAGAGCTGGTCAAGGATCTTGCGTCTGTGTTCCATACAAGGATAGAGCTGCGTCAGGTAGGAGTCAGGGACGAGACCAAGATACTCGGAGGCTACGGCTCATGCGGCAGACCTTTATGCTGCCACAGCTATCTCTCCGATTTTGCACCGGTATCGATCAAGATGGCAAAGAAGCAGAATCTCTCGCTTAACACAGCCAAGATATCCGGTGTCTGCGGCAGACTTATGTGCTGCCTTAAAAATGAAGAAGAGGCATATGAGGAGCTTAATAAGTTACTTCCGTCCACGGGGGATTTTGTGACTACTCCGGATAATCTTAAGGGAGTGGTAAGTGCCGTAAATATACTCAAGCAGCGTGTAAAGGTTATAGTGGAGCTTCCTAATGATGAAAAGGAAGTAAGAGATTATGCTGCTTCCGAGATAAAGTTCAAGAGCCGTAAAAAAGCCAAACAGTCTGAAAACGACAAGGAAATAAAAGAACTTCGCGAACTTGAACATAAGGATAAAAGAGAAAGATCCGCACTCGATGATTGAATACAGAGGAGAAGTTGTTCTCAAAGAAAATGAGCGCATAGATGATCTGGAGAGAAACGGTTACGGGATAATACAGCGTAACGACGGTTTCTGCTTCGGAATGGATGCCGTGCTCCTGAGTGGGTTTGCATCTGTTAAGGCAGGCGGGACAGCTGTGGATCTCGGTACAGGTACCGGCATCATACCGATATTGCTCGAGGCGAAGACCAAGGGAGCGGAATTTTACGGACTTGAGATACAGCCTGAGATGGCTGAGATGGCTTCTCGCTCCGTAAGACTCAACGCGCTTTCCGACAAGGTGCATATAATTGAGGGAGATATCAAGGCTGTTTCAGCCAAGGCCGGGGATCGGGATGCGGAAAATGCCGCATTTACGGAAGTAATGGCCAAGCTTAAGGGCAGAGTCGATACGGTTACGAGTAATCCGCCTTATATGAAGGATTCGCACGGACTGAAGAATCCGGATGATTTCAAGCAGATCTCAAGGCATGAGGTGAAATGTGATCTCACGGATGTATGCAGGGCGGCTTCGCTTTTGCTTAAAAACGGAGGGCATTTCTATATGGTGCACAGACCCTTAAGGCTGCCTGAGATCATTACAAAGCTTAAAGCGGTGGGGCTTGAGCCAAAGCGTATCAAGCCTGTCTATCCCTATGTGGACAGAGAGGCCAATATGATACTTATAGATGCCGTAAAGGGAGCAAGAGAAGAGTGCAGATTCGAAAAGCCTATTATCGTATATAAGGAGCCGGGCGTGTATACCGACGAGATATACGATATTTACGGGTATTAAGCAAGCACATGTCTTAAGAGCGAAGCCTGTTGATTTGAAACTAAACATTTAAAAAGTGATAAATATGAATGAGACCGGATACGGAAAATTGTATATAACGGCTACGCCTATAGGTAATTTGGGAGATATGTCTCCGAGAGCGGTAGAGGTGCTTAAGGAAGCCGAGCTTATTGCTGCCGAGGATACCAGAAATACCATAAAGCTTCTTAATCATTTTGAGATAAAGACGCCTATGACGAGCTACCATGAGTTTAATCGCTTTGACAAGGCAGATGAGCTGGTTGAGAAAATGCTTGAGGGCACGGATGTTGCTATAGTTACAGATGCGGGAACACCTTGCATATCGGATCCCGGAGAGGTACTGGTACAAAAATGTGTTGAGGCAGGTATAGAGGTGACATCCATACCGGGACCTTCCGCAGTAATAACCGCACTTACCTTATCAGGCTTCTCGGTAAGAAGATTTGTATTTGAGGGTTTTTTGCCGCCTAAGCAGAAAAAAAGAGACAGAAAAGAAGCGATAGATCGTATCAGGAATGAAACAGGAACTATAGTTTTGTACGAAGCTCCCCACAGACTTAAGGAGACTCTCAAGGAGCTTGCGGGAGTATTCGGATCGGAGCGACGTATAGCGATGTGCCGTGAGATGACAAAAAAACATGAAGAGGTCATACGAACCACGATCGGAGAAGCCGCCGAGAGAGAACCGAGAGGTGAATATGTGCTTGTCATAGAGGGCAAGAGTTTAGAGGCGATTAATGAAGAGATCAAAGCAGGCTTTGAGGATATGAGCCTCGAGGAACATCTTGAGCAGTATATCTCAAAGGGCATGGATAAGAAAGCAGCCATGAAAGCGGTCGCGAATGACAGAGGACTGTCCAAGAGAGATGTCTATAATGCTTTGGAACGGTAAAAAAGACATTTTTCACAGCGAAAACACGGAAATTTAATGATTAGGTAATGATTTAAACCTGAAAATCATATATAATGAAATACTGTCTTAATCAGACAAAGAATAAGAATATTACTGTTCAGGAGGAACGATAAGATTGAAGAAGATAGTTAACATCGTATTACTTGGAGTTGCGGCAGCAGTGCTTACCGCATGTTCACCGTCAACAATTACCAATGAGGAGACACAGTTCATACCGGATGGAGCAATAATTCCGTCTGAGCAGGAGACCACATGGACACTCCCTGAGACTAAGGAATATGTAATACCTGAAAATGCACCTACAGGAGAGGCAGGAGGACCGGGAGCTATGGAGACCACAGCAGTGGATTATTCAATGTATCCTGAGGACAAGCGTCCGGTAGCGGCAGAGCCGGGTGACGAGAACACCACACTTGTTATTCTCTACCGTCAGACAGACCTCGGACTTGAGCAGGATTTTGATGCTGTTGATGTATGTGATGCATCTTCGCTTATCGAGGCACTTTCCAAGAACGGAGCTTTCAAGGAAGGCAGCAAGGTTGTGGACTTCACTGTTGATGATAACAAGACAGGACATCTTAAGCTTGATAAGCTGAATATCTACGGAAGCCGTGATGAGGATGTTGTTATTGCAGGTATCGCCAATACCTTTATCGACAATCTCCAGCTTAAGGATATCGAGATCACTATAGGTGACAAGGATTACGGCGTGTTAGAATACAATACAGAGTATTAATAGAGTAATATTTATCCCGTCCGTTATCTGCGAGTAATCTGTGATACAGAGCTTGCAGGTGACGGGCGGGTGTCGTGTATAATAATCCGTGATATGTACGAGTAGGATATATACAAATTTGATTTAAGACCGGGTGGAGCGAACTTCGGCCGGAGCAAATACAGGGGAGACTACGGGGATGAGAAAAACAGCAGAGAATAAGCCATATTATATAACAACGGCTATCGCCTATACATCGGGAAAACCGCATATCGGCAACACCTATGAGATAGTTCTTGCTGATGCTATTGCAAGATATAAGAGAGAGCAGGGCTATGATGTCAGATTTATGACAGGTACCGATGAACACGGCCAGAAGATCGAGGACAAGGCCACGGCAGCAGGCATCACACCTAAGGAATTCGTAGATGATGTATCGGGTCAGATCAGAAGCATTTGGGATCTTATGAATACCTCATACGATAAGTTCATCAGAACTACGGACGAGTATCATGAGAAGCAGGTTCAGGCCATGTTCAAGAAGCTTTATGAGCAGGGCGATATCTACAAGGGACATTATGAGGGATGGTATTGTACTCCCTGTGAGTCCTTCTGGACAGATTCACAGCTTAAGGACGGATGCTGCCCGGATTGCGGAAGACCGGTGCAGAAGGCAAGAGAGGAAGCTTATTTCTTCAAGATGAGCAAGTATGCCGACAGACTTATCGAGCATATCAATACTCACCCTGAGTTCATTCAGCCTGTATCAAGAAAGAATGAGATGATGAACAATTTCCTGCTTCCGGGATTGCAGGATCTGTGTGTATCGAGAACTTCATTTACCTGGGGTATCCCGGTAGATTTCGATCCTAAGCACGTTGTATATGTATGGCTTGATGCTTTGTCAAACTATGCAACAGGTCTCGGCTACAATATAGCAGGTCTTCCGGAGACGGAAGCAGCTGCATATGCCAACGGCAAGTACGGAAGCGGAGAGCCAAGCGAAGCAGGCAAGGAGTGCTTCAACAAGTATTGGCCTGCGGATCTGCATCTTATCGGTAAGGATATCATAAGATTCCATACCATATACTGGCCGATATTCCTTATGGCACTCGATCTTCCGCTTCCTAAGCAGGTATTCGGACATCCGTGGCTCCTTATGGCAGACGGAAAGATGTCCAAGTCTAAGGGAAATGTCCTCTATGCCGACACGCTCGTAGATGTGTTCGGTGTGGATGCGGTAAGATATTTCGTGCTTCATGAGATGCCGTTTGAGAATGACGGAAGCATAAGCTGGGAGCTCATGCTTGAGAGATTTAATTCGGATCTTGCCAATATACTGGGCAATCTCGTATCACGTACCATCTCCATGAGCAACAAATATTTCGGCGGTGTTGTTGAGAATAATGATGCTCGTGAGGATGTGGATGATGATCTTATCGAGACCATACTTAACAATGTCGAGCTTGTAGACGATAAGATGCGTGAGCACAGAGTTGCGGACGCACTTACTGCTATCTTCAATATATTCAGAAGATGCAATAAATATATAGACGAGACACTTCCGTGGGCGCTTGCCAAGGATGAAGCAAAGCAGGAGAGACTTAAGACAGTGCTTTACAATCTTACCGAGGGTATTACCATCGGCGCTTCTTTGCTCATGAGCTTCATGCCTGATACTGCGGAAGCTATACTTGAGGAGCTTAATACTCCGAAGAGAGCATACGAGGATATGGATACCTTCGGACTCTATCCTAACGGCAACAAGGTGACAGAGACACCGAAGATCCTCTTTGCAAGAATGGATGCCAAGACTCTTGAGGAGAAGGCGGGCATACTCAAGAAGGAAGAGGCAGCAGCCGAAGCCAAGGCAGAGTCAAAGACCGAGGAGAGCAAGCCGGAGGCTGAAATCAAGCTTACTCACAAGCCAAATGTTCAGTTTGATGATTTTGCAAAGCTGGAGTTCAGAGTAGGTGAGGTCATTGCCTGTGAAGAGGTGGCTAAATCCAAGAAGCTGCTCAAGGAGACTATCAAGATCGGAAACGAGACACGTACTATACTTTCCGGCATCAAGAAGTGGTACAGCGCCGAAGATATGGTAGGCAAGAAGGTTATGGTCGTATGCAATCTTGAGCCGAGAAAGATAGCAGGAGAATTGTCAGAGGGCATGATAGTTGCTGCGGAGTCACCGGATGGAGAGATGATATCGCTTATGACACCTGACAATGCAGATATGCCGTCCGGCGGTGAGATCGGCTGATGGCAGCAAAGACCATAAGTTTAAAATTTAATAAGCGACGCTTAAGCGGATTTACGGGCAATCAGTTAAAAATGATTGCCTTTATCCTTATGCTCTGTGATCACATAGGCTTTGTGCTGATAGAAAACGGAGTGCTCTACGGGCAGAATCCGATGTACTGGAACCTTGCGCTTCAGACAACGGTGGGACAGCGCTGGTATATGCTTGCAAGGGTATTGCGATTTTTGGGCAGATTGTCGTTTCCGATATTTGCATTTCTTACAGCAGAGGGATTTGCACATACCAGAAATATCGGAAGATATATATTGAAGCTGGCTGCGTTTGCGGTAATAAGTGAGGTGCCGTTCGATCTTGCGATAAAGGGAACGCTCTACTATCCGGAGTATCAGAATGTCATGTTCACTCTGCTCTTCGGAGTTATGGCATTGTACTTTGCAGATAAGATCAAGAAAAAGCATATCATCCTTCAATGGATGGTGGTGGCTTTCTTTAGCGGAGCGGCATATCTGATGAAGTCGGATTACGGAGCGATAGGAGTGCTGCTCATAGTGATAATGTATTGGTTCAGGCTGGATAAGAAGCTCTGTATGTTTACAGCTGCTTTCCTGTCGGCAATGGAGAGCTTGAGCTATTGTGGTGTCGCTGCGCTTTCTTACGGTTTCATATGGTTTTATAACGGCAGGCGAGGAGAACTTCCGATGAAGTATTTCTTCTATGTGGCTTATCCGGCGCATCTTATATTGTTTTTTGCCATGAGATATCTTGCGAATTTACAAATGTGATAAAGGTAAATAATAATGATTTTCGATACTCACACACATTACGACGATCACGCCTATGATGCGGACAGAGACGAGGTACTTGAGGGACTTAAAGCTCATAATGTAGGCAAGATAGTCAATATAGGAGCCGATATGCAGGGCTCGAGAGATACGGTAGCACTTACTGTAAAATATCCCTTTGTCTACGGAACGGTAGGAGTTCATCCGGATGAGGTCGGGGAGCTCAACGAAGATAAGTTTGAGGAGCTTAGACGCCTTGCGAAAGAGCCTAAGATAATGGCCATAGGCGAGATAGGCCTTGATTATCACGGCTTTGATATATATGAGGGCAAGCCTGACAAAGAAACTCAGAGCTATTGGTTCAGAAGACAGTTGGAGCTTGCGATGGAGCTTGATCTTCCGGTAGTCATTCATTCGAGAAATGCGGCTCAGGATACCATGGATATCATGAAGGAATATCATTTCAAGGGGCTTAAGGGAGCTGTAATACATTGCTACTCCTACAGCAAAGAAACTGCACTTGAATACTTAGATATGGGCTTTTATATCGGTATAGGAGGAGTGCTTACCTATGAGGGACAAAAGAAGCTGACAAAGGTCGTTGAGAGCATGCCGCTTGACAGACTGCTGCTGGAGACAGATTGCCCTTACCTTACGCCTGTTCCGATCAGAAAGGACAGGGAGCGAAACAGCTCGGCTTATCTCAATTATGTTGTTGATAAGATATGTGAGCTGAGAGGCATATCCGCCGAAGAAATTGAGTCATTGAGCTGGAACAATGCTCACAGATTTTACGGCATTGACAAGGCTTGAGAAAATATAATATACTGTGAATGCGTCGGGGTCTCATGCGATGGGAATCTGTGAACCGTGTCAGGGTAGGAATACAGCAGCACTAAGCAGACACTCTCATGTGCCATGAATAACTCCGGCGCCTTGTTTTTTATTTCATAGGAAATTGCGTCCTATGAAATAAAAAACGCTCCGCGGGATGCGCACTCGCGCGAAGGAGAAACCTGTCGCAAGCGACCGCACTCGGCGCGAGAATGTGCCAAGGCACATTCTTTTTACAGAAATAATTACGTACGTAAATTATAAAAGAGCAGTTAAATGAAGAATCTCATAGATCCGCAAAATACAATACAGTTTCTAAGAGAGCACGGTATCAGTGCCAAGAAGCGCTTCGGACAGAACTTTCTTATAGATAAGCGTGTATTGGAACGTATTATCGAAGGTGCTAAGATAACTAAGGATGATCTTGTGCTTGAGATAGGACCCGGCATAGGTACGCTTACACAGGCGCTCTGTGAGGCTGCGGGCAGAGTCGTAGCGGTCGAGATAGACAAGGACATGATACCGATACTGGAAGAGAATCTGTCCTATTATGATAATTATGAGATAATAAACGATGATGTGCTCAGGGTGGATCTAAAACGTCTTATCGAGGAAAGAGATCCTTCCGGAAGACGTATCAAGGTAGCGGCGAATCTGCCCTACTACATAACAACACCTATAATCATGCAGCTTCTTGAGAGTCGTATGCCTATAAGCTCGATAACCGTCATGGTTCAGAAGGAAGTTGCGGACAGGATGCAGGCTGCACCGGGTACATCTGACTACGGAGCGCTGTCACTGGCTGTTCAGTATTATGCAGAGGCTGTGATCAATTCCAAGGTTCCGCCAAATTGCTTTATTCCGAGACCGGGAGTGGATTCGGCGGTGATAACATTGAACTGCTATGAGGAATCTCCTGTCGATGTCAAAGATGACAGGTATATGTTCAGGCTCATCAAGGCAGCATTTGCACAGAGAAGAAAGACCCTTGTAAATGCACTTAAGAATGATCCGGGTCTTAAGCTTACGCGAGAGAAAGTTGAAGCAGCGATAGACGAGCTTGGTCTTGATATAAACATAAGGGGAGAGAGACTGTCCCTTGAGCAGTTTGCGAGACTGTCTGATATACTCGGAGCGGGCTAAGCTATTGCGTAGGACAGGCGGAAGAAAAGCATTAGGCAGAGCATTAAGAAATAAGCTGCTTAGAGCAGGTTCTGCTGTTTATAATAAATATTTACATTCGGTGGAATGAGGTATATAGGGAAATGAATATATGCGCTCTTGAGGAGAGGTCATTATCGGAATATCCCGGACATGTAGCCTGTACGATATATACAGACGGATGTAACTTCAAATGTCCGTATTGCAACCACAAGTCTATTCGTGACGGAGAGGCAAAGCCGGTAATAAGTGAAGAGGATTTCTTTAAGTTTTTGGACAAGGCTGCCGAGGAGAAAAGTCTCGACAGTGTAGTGATCAAAGGCGGAGAACCTACACTGCACAAGGAATTGCCGGATCTTATAAGACATATCAAGGGATATTACGGCTTTAAGGTCAAGATATGCACAAATTCGTCGAATATCACAATGATAGACGAATTCCTCTGTGAGGGAATGATCGATTATATAGCCATGGATATCAAGGCGGGACACAGCGGATATGCCAAGCTTGCGGGAACCGAGATAGATGAGGGCGTGATCGCAAGTATAAGGGGCTGCCTGGATCTTTTTGAAGGAAAGTTCGAAGGACTTCCTCTGTTCCCTTATGAATTCCGTACCACTGTAGTCGGCGGACTGCATACAGATGAGGATTTCCGTGAGATAGGGGAGCTGATAGACGGAATCAAGAGGTATGTGCTTGTGCCGTACAAGCCTTGCGGAGAGGAATGCGCCGAAACAAAGGGACTCTATACTCCTAGCATGGAGGAGCTGCTCCGCTACAAGGAGATCATAGCACCGCATGTGGAGACGGTTGAGATCCGCGTATAAATGAAGATAATTAAAGGCACTGTAGTTTGGTGTGCTGCTTGTTGGAGGAGCATATCATAAACTGCGGTGCCTTTACTGTATCAATAACACTGAAAATGTAATGAAGATACGGAGCGATTTATCTCTTATCGGAGAAATTCGTTTTACAGCTTCGGTGTGTATTTTACCTTCTTGGGATGGGCTTTGCGAAGTGCCTTGAAGAAGTCTTTGAGCATGATGCTGCATTCGTCGCCCAATACACCGCTAACGGTCTCGACCTGATGGTTTAGGCCGTCCATATGGAACATATCAGCAACGGAGCCTGCAAAGCCGGCCTTTGGATTCATGGAACCTATATATACCTTAGGGATACGTGCCTGAACTATGGCACCGGCACACATGGGGCAGGGCTCTAAGGTGACATAAAGCTCACATTCCTCAAGCCTCCAATCGCCTGTCTTGCGACAGGCTTTTTTAATTGCTATGATCTCGGCGTGTGAGAGTACATTGCCGTCCGTAACGCGCTTATTATAGCCGCGGGCAATTATCTTGCCGCCCCGAACTATGACACAGCCTATAGGCACTTCATTAAGTGCCTCAGCCTTGCGTGCCTCACGTATAGCGGCATTCATAAATTTTTCTTCGGGTGTTTTATATCTCATAAGGCGATATTTTAACATATATATGATAATATAAACAAGCGAGGAAGGACTTGATCGAATGGCATTTACATATACAGATACTGAGATAAACGGACATACAGGGATAGAGATAAGCTCTTATGTCGGAAATGACAAAAAGCTGAGCATACCGGCCAAGATCGACGGGAAGCCTGTGATATCCATAGGAAAATATGCTTTTACCGATACATGCAAGGAGCTTGAGGAGATATATATACCGGAGAGTGTTAATACTATCAAGGCATTTGCATTTTATTTTTGCGGAAAGCTCAGGAAGGTGGTGCTGACAGATAGCGTTACCGACTATTATGACGGTGCTTTTCGTACCTGTTCGGCGGTGAGCGATATCGAGGTCACTATGAGTGAAGATCACTCGGAGTTGGTGCACAGGATGCTTAATGACAGCGATCGCAAAATGCGAGTAACATTTAAGTTTAGAGAGGACGGCAGTATGCTTCGACTTGTATTTCCGGAGTATAATAATAATTCCATAGCCGATCCGAGAGCACAGACTTTTCATATTCGTATTGAGGGATCGGGCTTCAGCTATCGTGAATGTGTGCGTCAGGATGTTCTTAAGATAAAGGAGTACGACAGCCTGTTCCGTAAGGCTGTTGCCGATGACAATGATCTTGCTATAGATATAGCTGTATCGAGACTTATGTATCCTACGAGATTGAGCGATTCCGATAAAGCTGAATACAAGGCACACCTTGAGGCTAATATCATGCGTGCCGCAGAGCTTGCCATGGAGGATGGCAATGAGGAATGGACTGAGGTGCTGATACATGAGGATCTCTTAAATGAGGAGGCGCTGGACAGAGCCTTGCAGCTTGCAAGCGAACTTAAGAAAAATGAGCTCATCAGTATGCTTATGGATCACAGACACGAGCATATGCAGGCCAAGCCTGTAGCTAAGCTGAGTTTGGATGATTGGGAGTTTTAAACATGGCGTTGGGAATCAGTATAGTGCTGCTTGCGGCAGCAGCGGTATTTGCAGGAACCGTTTTTTATATCAGATACAGAGTAAGACGTTTCAGCAGAACATATTTTCAGACAGATAATATAGCGGAGGGACTTAAGGATGCTCGTATCAGTGCCAATGCTGCGAGAAAGAGCATTCCGGCAATGACAAAGCTCTTGCTGCCGGATATACAGCAGGATTTCCCGACCTTTAACTGGGCTGAATACAAGCAGAAGGTCTCGGATGCCGTACTTAAATACATACGAAAAAACTTTGAAGGCAGCGAAGCAAAGGTACATGAGGTGCAGATAGGCGATTACAGAAAGCGCGAGGGAACCTGTTACATTAAGACATATACATCGGCAGGCTATAAGGACGATGCCGGAGAGCTTCAGGAGAAAAGATATGTCTGCAATCTCTTGTATATACAGGACATAGGGAAAATTCCGGAAACACAGACCGGAATCGGTCTTAATTGTCCTAATTGCGGAGCGCCTGTCAGGATGCTCGGCAAAAAGTACTGCGAGTACTGCGGTGCGGGTATCGTCGAGCTTAACGAGCGCGTCTGGAGCGTCGGAGAAGTCAAGGTAGATGAATGAGTTATAAGCAACAATTAGAACAATTAGGAAACAAGATACTTAATGCTTCGAGGACGGAGCTTTTTCTGTCGATGAGATTTATGGGCGGGGCGTTGGACAGCCTCGGATATACCATAGATCTTACGACGAGGACTGTCGGAACGGATGCCGTGTATATACGCTTCAATCCGGAATTCCTTATGCAGCTTTATCTGGCAAAGCCGGTAATGCTCAACAGACTCTATGTGCATATGATATTGCATTGCATATTCCGTCATATGTTCGGCTATGAGGTCTATGAGGATAAGGATCTGTATGATCTTTGTGCTGATATTGCAGCGGAATCGCTTATAGACGGTATGGAGTACAAGGCGATAGAGACTACGCATTCGGATTTCCGCAACATGTGGTACGATAAGCTGAATACAGAGGTCAAGGTGCTTACAGCGGAGAGGCTGTACCGATATTTCTCGGAGCATGCACCGGATTATGATGAGTATATGAAGCTTAAGGCTGAATTTACCAAGGATGATCACAGCTTTTGGGAGATACTTGAGGACCGGGAGTCTGACGGCGGACAAGGACCGGATCAGCAGCCGCCAGGCGGATCAAATCCGCCGGAAGATACACCCGAGGATCAGTCGGATAAGGATCCGGAAGATAAAAAACAGCCTCTGGATCTTCATAATGTTGCCAAGCTTCCGAAGGAGCTTGAGGATGAATGGAAGAAAAAAGCCGACAGGATGAAAGTTGAGATGGAGGCCTCCGGACATGAGGCTTCGGATGAGTTCGGCTCACTGCTTCGTACACTTAATTTTGTTCAGAAGAAACGTAAGAGCTATCGTGATTTTCTGAAACGTTTTTATACCATGCACGAGGAGACTAAGATAGATCCGGATTCGTTTGACTACGGCTTCTATCAATATGGCATGGAGCTATACGGCAACATTCCGCTTGTTGAGGAAAATGAATACCGTGAATCGCGTAAGATCAGGACTTTGGTGATTGCTATCGATACAAGCGCCTCCTGTCAGGAGAGACTGGTACAGCGTTTCCTTAATGAAACAGCTGATATATTGATGCGGCAGGAATCGTTTTTCAAACGTGCGGATATATTGATACTTGAATGTGATGACAGAGTACAGGAGGAGATATTCCTTAAAAGCCCGGATGAGTTAAAAAAATATGCCAAGGGCTTCAATGTACGAGGCGGTTTTGGTACGGATTTCAGACCTGCTTTCAGGAGGATAGAGGAGCTTCGCCGCATAGGCAAGCTGCCGAATCTCAAAGGGATGATGTATTTTACCGACGGTTTCGGAACATTTCCAAAGGCTAAGCCTGACTGGGATACTGCAATAGTGCTCTTTAAGGATGAGTCGGAGGAAGAGCTTAAGCTTCCGGATTGGGCGTACAAATTATATCTCGATGTGTAGAGCTTTTATCTTTAAAACAAAGTATGAACAGACAGCGGCAAACGAACGCAGGATCGTTGATAACTTCAATAATGATGTCGTAGGAACAGGTAATTAATTAGAGGATCACAAACAGATGAACATAAAAGAAGCAAAAGAAGAAGTTAAGAATATTGTCAAGGCATATCTCGCAAAGGACGAGAACGGCATGCCGTGTATAGCAGAGGAGCATCAGAGACCGGTATTGCTCATGGGCCCTCCGGGAATAGGCAAGACGGCTATCATGGAGCAGGTGGCAGAGGAACTCAAGATCAATCTTGTGTCTTATACCATAACCCATCATACAAGACAGTCTGCCATAGGTCTTCCGAGCATAGTACATAAGAAATTTGACGGTAAGGATCAGGCAGTCACCGAATATACCATGAGTGAGATAATTGCTGCCGTATATGAGCAGATAGAGCGCTCAGGCATCAAAGAGGGCATACTTTTTCTTGATGAGATCAACTGTGTATCCGAGACTCTTGCACCGACAATGCTGCAGTTCCTGCAGTACAAGACTTTCGGTACACATAAGGTGCCGGAGGGTTTTGTTATAGTTACTGCCGGCAATCCGCCGGAGTACAATCAGTCGGTCAGAGAATTTGATATAGTTACGCTCGACAGACTGCGTCGTATAGATATTGATGCCGATCTTAAGGCATTCCGTGAGTATGGTTACAAGGTCAAGCTGCACGGTGCTGTCATGGCTTATCTTGATATCCGTAAGGATCGTTTCTATTCGGTGCATGCCGATACCGACCGCAAGAGCTTTGTTACGGCAAGAGGCTGGGAGGATCTCTCATATGCTCTTAAGACCTATGAGAAGTTGGAACTTCCTATCGGCGAGTCATTGATGGCACAGTATCTTCAGGATGAAGAGATAGCATCTGATTTTGCGATGTATTATGAACTCTACAAAAAGTATGAGGATCTCTATCAGATACCAAAGGTGCTCTCGGGCGAGGCTTGGATAGACGATAAGCTTAAAGTGGCTCCGTTTGATGAGAAGCTTTCACTAATAGGACTTCTTACAGACAGCCTTAATACAGAGTTCAGAGAATATCGTGATGAGCTTGCATGTGATGAGCTGCTGCTCGAAAAGCTTAAGAGCTTTGGCGCAGAGCTTAAGGCAGAAGCCGGACGTATTCCGGTAGAAATACTCAAAGATATCGTTTCCGAAGATGCCGATAAGCGTGCATCGCTTAAGGCGGCAGCTATGCTTACCCGTGAGAATGAGGCTGACAGTCTGAGAGTCGAGAATATCCTAAAGGGCTATGAGGCCGAGCTTAAGACAGTCGGATCTCCGAAGGAAGCATTTAACTTTGTTAAAGCTGACTTTGAACGCAGAGAGGAAGCAAGGCAGCAGCATATCAGGACTACGGACGAGCATCTTACAAATGTATTCAAGGCACTTGACCACACCTTCGGACAGGGACAGGAGACAGTGCTCTTCCTGTCGGAGCTTAACGCAGGTTATCACAGCCTTAAGTTCATCAATGAATGCGGTAATGACAGTTATTTCGAGCATAATAAGCTCTTGCTGCTCAAAGACCGCAACGACAGCTTAAGACGAGAGATATTGCAGTTTACGGAAGAATATTAAAAAAATAAGAGGCTGTGCATTATCGGATTCATCTTCGATAGTGCACAGCCTCTTATTGAGTGCTATAATCTTAATACTTATGTAATTTGACTTTTTCGGAGCAAGAAGGCAAAATTAGCGTAAAAGGAATTGCAATTTATGGCTTATCAAGCGCTCTACAGAAAATGGCGTCCTGCCGGCTTTGATGAAGTGGTCGGGCAGACGGCTGTTATTACGACGCTAAAAAACCAAATAAAATCAGACAGGATAGGCCATGCCTATCTCTTTTGTGGTACAAGAGGAACAGGTAAGACCTCGGCTGCCAAGATCTTTGCGAGGGCAGTCAATTGTCCGAATGCCAAGGAGCATGACGGAAGCCCCTGTAATGAGTGCGAGACCTGTAAGGCAATAGCCTCGGGCAGAGCCATGAATGTCTTTGAGATAGATGCCGCATCAAATAACGGCGTCGACAATATTCGTGATATCAGGGAGCAGGTAGAGTATCCTCCGGTTACGGGCCGTTATAAAGTCTATATCATCGACGAGGTGCACATGCTGTCGACAGGCGCATTTAACGCATTGCTCAAGACCCTTGAAGAGCCGCCTGCCTATGTCATATTTATTCTTGCCACGACAGATCCGCAGAAGATCCCCGCAACTATATTAAGCCGTTGTCAGAGATATGATTTCAAACGTATAAGCAAGGGAGAAATTGCTTCACATTTGCAGGATATAATGACGCGTGAAGGTATAAGTGTCGAGGACAAGGCGCTTCATTACATAGCGGAGGCTGCCGACGGTTCGATGCGTGATTCCTTAAGTATATTGGATCAGTGTCTGGCTTATCACTACGGGGAAACGCTTACTTATGACAATGTGCTGGATATACTCGGAGCAGAGGATGACAGTAAGTATTCGGAGCTTTTCGGCAAGATCATCGCACACGATGTGGAGGGAGTGCTCGCGGATGTTGCTGTTATGATAAATGACGGCTGTGAGCCGGGACGTCTTGTCAATGATTTTATCATGTATCTGAGAAATGTCCTGCTGGTCAAGAGTATAGGCAACAATGACGTGCTGGAGCTTTCCGAGGAGAGATACGATAAGGCATATGCCGATGCAGAGCTTGCGGACAGAGATACCATAATACGTATTATTTCGTCACTTGCGGAGCTTTCCAACAGAACTCGTTTCTCACAGCAAAAGAGAGTGGGACTTGAGGTGGAGCTCATTCGTCTTTGTACCATAGGGATGCCGGGTTACGCTGCTGTTCAGACAAATGTTCCGGTAAATGCGGCCAAGGCTCAGCAGACGGCAGCGGTGAGGAACACGGCAGATCGTGCGGCTATGCCGACTGCGGTTTCACATAAGTATGCGGTATATACCGAGGATGCCGGTAAAGCATCAGATAAGAGGAATGACGAAGGCGGAACGCAGACTGCAGGAGACGGACGGGATGTGGTTGATAGGGCGCCTGTCGGAATGAGTGCGAAGATAGAAGTCAATATATCGGATCGCAGTCAGGAACAACAGACCACAGCAGCAAAACAGAACGAGGCAGCACAGACAGCCGACAGCGGAAGCATTTACGGTATAATTACCAAGAACTGGGATGTACTTATATCGGCGCTCTCGGCATCTAACAGACCGCTCTTTAACGGAGTGCTGGTCAAGGAGGAACACGGCAATATAGTGCTGGTGTTCAAAAACAGGATAAATTATACTCTTGCGGCGGGTAATGCCGAGGAGAACGGACTCATCAGACTGAGGGAGCTTTGTGCCGAGAAATTCGGTATCAGAGTGAATTTCAGAGCGCGTGAGGCCAAGCCCGGTGAGATACATATAGAGACACCGAGGGCTACAGACGAGGAACTTGCAAAAATAAATTTTCCGATAAGTTATGAGGATTGAGAGATATGGCTAAAAGAGGCGGATTCGGCGGCGGAATGGGCATGCCGGGAAACATGAACAACATGCTTAAGCAGGCACAGCGTATGCAGAGACAGCTTGAGGAACAGCAGAAGGAACTCGAGGAGAAGGAATTTACAGGTACAGCAGGCGGCGGTGCCGTAAGTATCACTGTTACCGGAAAGTATCTTGTGAAGAAGGTTACTATAGATCCGGATGCATGTGATCCGGAGGATGTGGAGACACTTGAGGAGCTTGTTATGCTCGCATTTAATGATGCGGCAGGCAAGATCGGTGAGGCGAATGAGTCCGCTATGGGCAAATTCGGCGGTCTCGGCGGCTTCGGAGGTTTCTAAGCTTGGATTATTACGGATCTGGTATAAGTAAGCTTATAGAATCTCTTTCATCGCTGCCGGGTATCGGCAGGAAGAGCGCACAGAGACTGGCGTTTCATATTATTGCCATGCCGAAGGAGCAGGTTAAGGCTATAGCGGATTCGCTTGTGGAGGCAAGGGAGAAGGTTCATTTCTGCTCGTCCTGCTGTACGATAACCGATTCAGAGATATGCCCTATATGCGCAAGCAGCAAGCGCAATCACCGCCAGATAATGATAGTGGAGAATTCGCGAGATCTTGCGGCCTATGAGAAGACAGGCAGATATGAGGGAGTGTATCATGTGCTGCACGGAAGCATTTCCCCTATGCTCGGAGTCGGACCGAATGATATCAGGCTCAAGGAGCTGCTCATGAGGCTTCAGGATGAGAACGGAGATGCGAAGGTCGACGAGATCATCATAGCGACGGGCTCGTCCGTAGAGGGCGAAAGTACGGCTATGTATATCGTTAAGCTTGTCAAGACACTCGGACTTCCTATAAGACTGACGAGGATAGCGACGGGAGTGCCTGTAGGCGGAGACATTGAAAATATAGACGAAGTAACGCTTGAAAGAGCACTTAGCGGCAGGACCGAAGTGTAAGTGAGGGTGATTTATATGGATAAGTATGAGTTTAATTTGAAGATCGAACAGTTGAAGAAGCTGATTGATAAGGGTGATTATTTTACCGCACTCAAGATCGTACAGTCTATAGACTGGAACAGAGTAAGAAACACCAATCTGCTTACAACTGCCGCAGCCGTATATGAGAAAAACGATATGCTTCAGGAAGCCAAGGATATGCTTGTCCTTGCTTTTGAGAGGGCACCTGTCGGAAAACATCTGCTCTACAAGTTGTCTGAGCTTTCATGTGAGACCGGAGATCTTGATGAGGCTGAGGATTATTATCGTGAATTCAGAGCTGTAGATGCTACCGATATAGGCAATTATACTCTCCAGTATCTGATACTTAAGGCTCGTCATGCACCATATGAGAGACAGCTTATGCCGCTTGAAAGATATTGTGAGATAGATCCTGATGAAAAGTGGCTCTATGAGCTTGCTACGGTGTATGAATATTCCAATCGAATAGACGACTGCATCAGAGTCTGTGACAGACTGGCGCTCCTCTACGGCGGCAGCAGCTACGGACTCAAAGCTCTCAGACTAAAGATGAGATATGCAGAGCTCAGCGATGCTCAGATGAATATACTCTATCCGCGTTCGACCGCTTCGGCTGATGGCATAGGAGGCATGGGTGCATATACTGAAAATAAAGCTTCCGGGGAAACACAGGATTACGGTCATAATACAGCTCCGCAGGTAAATGATGCGAAAACTTATGGTAATGCCGGAACAGCTGCTTACGGAAATCAGGGCACGGCATATGACGCGGCAGCCGGAATGGTACAGGAAGCTTTAGCAAACAATGCCGAGACACCGAGTGCCGGAATCTATGATGATCGTGACTACAATACTCAGCAGGAGATCAAGAGTCCTGCTTATGTTGAAGAAGTTGAGCCGCTTGCCGGAAATACAGAAAATGACATACGTAAGAGTGACGCTCTTGCGGCTGAGAGATATGCGGATGAGGATGCCTTATTCGATGCCTATGTAAGGAATTATGCGGACAAAGAGGAGAACAGACCTATAGCGGCTACAGTCGAGGTAGTCAACGGTACTGCCTCAGTCAAGGAAAATGCCGAGCCGGAACCACTTGATGACGAAGGCGTACAGATGAAGTTCGACTTCGGAGGAAGCATACCTGTAGTCGTTGACGAACCGAGGGAGACAGCAGTTCAGCCGGAAGCCGGTTCGGAGTCCGAAGCTGCTTCTGCCGCTGTGCTTAACAGTGATAACAAGGCTGCAGGTGAGGAGCAGGCAAAGGATGAGACTGTTTCCGCAGCAGACGATGCTGTAGGCAAAGCACAGCCGATTGCAAAGGATATTGTAAATCCGTTTGCACAGCCTGAACAGTCCGCAGCAAATTCTGCATCGGCTGAGCATCGCGCACCTATCGCTCCGAATATTCCTTCGGCAATACCGCATCAGGCTGTAAATGCAGCAAGAGTTACCGAAGCTGCCGCAAATGCAGCTGTGAATGTAGCGATGGCGAATATGAATGCGGCAGCGGCAACGGCAGCTGTAAGTAATACAGTGGCAAATGCAAGCGAGACTGCGGCAGAACAGGCTGCAGCAAATCCAAGAGTACAGCAGTCTGCACCGGAAGTACAGCTTAAGAGACAGCCGCAGTCGATACCACAGCAGGCAAAAACTATGCAGCAGCCTACACAAAGACCGCTTGTTCCGCATCAGCAGCTTAAGTCTGCAACGCCGGTCAAGGGGCTTCATATGATAGTTGAGGCAAAGACTGCAGCAGAGGGTCTTGGAATAGCTGTTGATGAGCTTAAGAACATCCATGAGGAAAAGAATATAGATCATGCATCTATCAAGACCTCTGCGGATAAGCTTAACAAGAACGGTATTACCGAGGCTATCCTTGCCAAGGTAAGCGGCAAGGATTTTGTTATCGAAAATGCCGGAGCACTCAGCAAGGCAAATATCGATATAGTATATAACTTTATCTGTACAGACAAGACCGGTACTATAGTTGTGCTTATAGATACGCCTGAGGGACTTGACAGAGTAGAGGAGTTAAGACCTGAGCTCTTTGATCTGTGCGACTATGTTTCGGACATTGAAGAGGATGATGAGGCATCAGCCGCATCTCAGCCACAGGCAAAGCCGGCTAAGCAGACACAGTCTGTACAGCCTGAGTACTCTGCAGAAGCGGGAGCTGAGGATGCTCCGTATGATGAGCCTTATGAGGATGACGATGAGGCTTATGACGAGAATGACGAGGAAGAAACAGAAACAGACTCCGATGATGAAATAGCTGAAGACAGGACTCCTGTCAAGCGTTCCAACGGTAAAGTCAACAGTGAACGTTTCTATAATGTCAAGACGGTCACTCCGGAGAGTGATGATTACGAGATGGAGAGCGAGAAATTCGCTCAATACTGCGTTCAGTATGCGGCATCCATCGACTGCAGCATCACAGGAAAGAGCCTGCTTGCACTCTATGAGCGCATTGAGCTTATGGAGGAAAATGATATTCCTCTCAGCAAGACCAATGCCGAACAGCTTATCGAAGATGCGGCAGACAGAGCGGAGAAACCGCCGATCGGAAAGCGTCTTGCAGGCATGTTTAAGTCCAAGTATGACAAAAACGGTCTGCTGATACTTAAAGAGGATGACTTTATTTATTAATGGATAGATTCAATGAGATTTTTGAGCTCCTGCATACGGACGTACTGCCCGCTGCGGAGCTCATTGTAAAAGATAATATAGTTTTGCTTGGAACAGCGGCATTTATCATTATTATGCTATATGTAGGCAGGGAGAGAGGTTTTATAGACAGGATCCTGTCCCTGGGCTCGGTGATAGTTACGCTCGGTGTAGAGATAGAGCTGTTTCCGCATATAATGAATTGGGTCAGGGAAAATGAAGTCCTCAGAGAGTTTTGCCTGAATACGGTTCGCGGGTTTATGAAGATAGATGAGGAGACGGCAAGCTCTCCGCTCTATGATCTGCTTGGTATCAGTACGGTCGTGGATAATGCTGCGGAGCTTATGGAGACACTTGCGGCAAAGGTGATATTCTTTGTGATCATTTTTGTAGTCTTAAGACTGCTGTTCAGGATTTTTGCCGTATTTGCAAAAAGCCTGAAAAAAATCAGACTGGTAAACAGTGTCGACAGGATACTCGGAATGGCTGTAGGCGGAATAGAAGCCTTTATATTTATCTGGATATTCATGCTTGTGATATCCGGACTGCCGAATGTGCCTGTCTGCAATTTTATGCTTAAGCAGATCATGCATAATGATATACTGCTTGCAATATATAACAATAATCTGCTCTTCGCCTTTGCGGTGAAGATGCTCAGCTGAAAAGGCGGTGCCGTGCGGCACTGCTTTTTGTTTCTAAAATTTGTGTTGCTTTCAAATGTCGTTAATAGGATAGGGTAGTATTAAACATATAAATATAATAACAATTTTAATGAATATAAAACCGGATGATATAAAATAAATTTATGCATAGACGGAAAAAACGGAAAGCATTTGATGAAAGCGGGATTGATAAGGAATTAACAAAAAAGTGCAAGAATTTCCGTTATAATAGGTAAAAAATTAACAATGGCTAAAAAACAGGCGAATAAGTGCACAATATATCGGCGAAAGTTTGGGAAAAAATTGTCATATTTGTTAAAAAAATAATCATCATGTTAGTTTTATAACTATTATTTACTTTTTTAATACGTTCTGATATCTTGAGGATACAACAAACGGAAACCTCATGCGATGAATAACATCGATGATTAATTCACTTTCTTTTCAGGGGGAGTTACTATGGCAAACGAGTTGATTATTAATTCTGTGGAATCCTTGAAAGAGGCTCTGCCTTTAATAAGGGCTGACCAGCGCGAGTACGCTACATTCACACAGGAGCAGGTTGATAATATCTGCGAGAAGGCAGCAATGGCAGTTTCTAAGATGCGCATTCCGCTTGCCAAGATGGCATGTGAGGAGACAGGCTATGGCGTATTGGTTGATAAGATCACAAAGAACCAGTATGCGTCTGAGCATGTATGGAACTACATGAGACACAAGAAGACTTGTGGTGTTATCGAAGAGGATACAGCGTTCGGAACAAAGAAGATCGCTACACCTAAGGGCGTTATTGCTGCTATCACACCTACGACCAACCCGACATCAACAACTATATATAAGCTGCTTATGTGTCTTAAGACCAGAAACGCAGTTATACTTTCCCCACATCCGCATGCAGTTAAGTGTTCTATCGCAGCTGCAAGGATCATCAGAGACGCAGCTATAGAGGCAGGTATGCCTGCTAACGTTATCAGCTGGATCTCCGAGCCGTCACTTGAGATTTCACCTGTACTTATGCAGAGCGTAGATCTTATCGTTGCTACCGGCGGAGCAGGAATGGTTAAGGCTGCTTACTCATCAGGAACACCGGCTCTCGGAGTTGGACCTGGTAACTGTAACGTTATTATCGACAGTTCAGCAGACCTTCGCATGGCAGTTGAGTCTATCATCCATTCAAAGACATTTGATAACGGAATGATCTGTGCGGCAGAGCAGCACATCACAGTACTTGATGACGTATATGATGAGGTTAAGGCTCTTCTTAAGGATGCAAGATGCTACTTCCTTAACGATGAAGAGGCAGCAGCTATAGCAGAAGTATTCTTCAACCCTGTAACACACGGAGTTAAGCCGGGTGCTGTTGGACAGACAGCTGTAAGACTTGCTCAGATGGCAGGATTTGAAGTTCCTTATGACACCAAGGTACTTGTTTATGAGACAGACGATACTTCTCATGACAACCCATGGGCAAACGAGAAGCTTACAACACTTCTTGGTATGTTCCACGCAAGCAACCTTGACGAGGCATTCGATATCTGTGAGAAACTCGTTGCAGAAGGCGGACCGGGACACTCGGCAGCTATGTACATCGATCCTACCAATGAGAAGAGGATCGAAGAGTTCGGTAAGCGTATGAAGGCCGGACGTATCATCATCAACATACCGACATCCTTTGCGGGTATCGGAGACCTCTACAACTTTGGCGTTGCACCGTCACTTACGTTGGGACCCGGATCGGCAGGAGGATCATCATATATGGGTAATACACAGTGTGAGCAGTTGCTCGATATCAGAGTTATACAGAACCGCAAGGAGAATATGCTTTGGCTTCAGCTTCCTAAGAAGGTTTACCACAAGACAGGCTGCACACCTGTAGCTCTTAAGGAGATGAAGGACGTATATAACTTCAAGCGTGCATTCATCGTAACAGATGCTAACCTCTACAGAATGGGAGCTTGCGACAATATCCTTGCTCAGCTTAAGGATATGGGCATCGAGACAGCAGAGTTCTATGACATCCAGGTTGATCCTAAGATCCAGGATGCTATGAAGGGACTTCCGCTCATGCACGAGTTCAAGCCTGATGTTATCATCGCAATCGGCGGCGGATCGGCTATCGATACAGCTAAGATCATGTGGATCATGTACGAGAATCCGGATGAGGACTTCCTTGACATGGCTACTATCTTCCTTGATATCCGTAAGAGAATTCGTTTCTTCCCACAGATGGGCAAGAAGGCTAAGCTTGTCTGCATACCTACAACAGCAGGTACAGGATCAGAGTGTACACCGTTCACTATCATCTCTGATAACAACACAGGTATGAAGTGGCCGCTCGTTGGTTATGAGATGATGCCTGAGATGGCTATTATCGATGCCGACAACATGATGAAGCTTCCGCCGAGAGCTACACAGGCTTCGGGATATGATGTTCTTACACATGCTGTAGAGGCATATGTTTCAACATTTGCAACAGAGTATACAGACGGATTCTGTGAGAAGGCTACAAAGATGGTATTTGACTATCTGCCGAGAGCTTATCAGTCAGCATTCAAGGATGCTAAGCCGGATCCGGTAGCACGTGAGAAGATGGCAGATGCTTCGGCACTTGCGGGTATCGGATTTGCTAACGCATTCCTCGGCATCAACCACTCACTTTCACATAAGCTTGGCGGTTGGTTCCATATTCCTCACGGAACAGCTAATGCATTGCTCTTCCCATATGTTTGCCGCTTCAACTCACAGAAGCATCCTTATCACATGGGAACATTCTCACAGTATAAGTATCCTCAGGCATTCGAGAGATACGTTAAGCTCGGAGAGCTCATCGGTGTTAAGGGCTCAACAGACGAGAAGACCTTTGAGAACTGGATCAAGGCAGCTGAGCAGCTTAAGAAGGATGTTGATATCCCTGAGACTATCCTTGACTGGCTCGTTGAGTCCAATGATAAGGTTAGCGCTGAGGAGTGGGAAGAGAAGTTCCTTGCAGCTGTTGATCAGATGTCAGAGTGGGCATTCCATGATGCTTGTACAGGAGCTAACCCGGTATATCCGACAATCGGAGAGCTTAAGGCTTGCTACCTCAGAGCATTCTATGGCAACAAGAAGTTCGTTAAGCTTTACGGCGACGTTCTCGAGGTTGAGGTTAAGCTTCCTACAGATACTCACGCAGCATATCCGAACGGACTTGCAGCTGATATCGGATTCGATAAGACAGGCGGATTCAACTAATTCACCGTACATAGCGTATATAAAATGTTTACGATCTTCTCCTGAAGAAGAGAATGTAGCATAGACAGCAGGACCCCGGAGCTTTTATAAGGCTTCGGGGTCTTGTATATGTATTGATTAAGTAAAGCTTATGATTTAGAATGACATCTGTATCAGCTTAGATACAATAAGGTTTTTGCTATATACTATTCCCTTTCGGAAATTTGTGCGACAGCTTGTGAAAACAGAGGTGTCTGAGAACAGTGAATCGCTGTGAAGGAGATTGGTATATTCAACAACAGCTTTAGGGAGAAACAGCAGTCATGGCGCAGAAGAGCACGCATGAATTGGATATTCTGAACGGACCGATTCTAAAAAAGTATATTTTATTTCTTATACCGCTTGCACTCGGATATATATTGCAGCTTTTATTCAATGCGGCGGATGTGATCGTAGTAGGACAATTTGCAGGCGCTACGGCACTTGCAGCGGTTGGTTCGACAACCGCACTTGTCAACCTATATCTCAATATCTATACAGGACTTGCAACAGGCGTTAATATCCTGACGGCAAGAGCATATGCAACAGGTGATAATGAAAGTACTAAGGATATAGTTCATACATCCATGGGACTTTCATTTGTTGTAGGAGTAATTTTCCTTGTAGTGGGACTGCTTACTGTGCATCCCTTGCTGCTTATGACCGGTACTCCTACAGATATCCTGGATATGGCATCCTTATATCTGCGTATATACTGTTTATCTATGCCGGCTTCTGTTGTTTATAACTTCGGTGCTTCGGTGCTCCGCAGTATCGGTGATACCAAGAGACCTATGTATTATCTGCTTGGGGCAGGAGTTGTTAATCTTATTATTAATCTTTTCACCGTTATTGTTCTTAACATGGGAGTGGCCGGTGTTGCGATAGGTACAGCGGTATCAAGTTATGTTTCAGCTGTCCTTGTTGTGATAACCTTGATGAGAGAGGAATCGAGCCTTAAGCTGTATCTTAATAAGATGAGGCTTGACGGAAAGGTGGTTAAGGATATATTGCAGTTCGGAATTCCTGTAGCGGTTCAGAACAGCATGTTTTCTATACCTAATATAATGATCCAGTCGGCTATCAACAGCTTCGGATCGCTGTATGTAGCCGGTAATTCCGCGGCGCAGAGCCTTGAGGGATTCCAGATTGCATTCCTTACGGCGAACGGTATCGGTGCCGCAACGTTTATAAGTCAGCATGTGGGAGCCGGAAAATATAAGAGGGCAGACCGAGTGCTGCGAACCATATTGATATGCTCCACTGTGATCAGTCTTGCGATAGGAGCGACCTTTGTTGTGCTCAGAGTGCCGCTGCTTGGTCTATATAATAGAAATATTACTGTAATAGAAATTGCATCGAGAAGATTGATAATCACAGCATTAACTGACTTCCTTGATGCGGCAATGTGCATTATTTCGAATACCATAAGAGGATATGGCAAGTCGGTGCCGCCGATGGTTATAACCCTGATATTTGTATGCGGTTTCAGAATGGTGTGGCTGATACTGCTGTTCCCATTCTTCAAGTTTTTCGAATTTGTTATTATGGCATGGCCGGTATCATGGATACTTGCTATACCTGTGCTGTATGTGTATTACAGAAAAATCCGGCGGCATTATCCGGATACGGATCGTGAGGAAACTGCGGCAACTGTCTGATATGCGCTGATAAGTATTGAAAAAACAAAGATTGTATGACCTGTTGTTTGGCTTATTGTGAAGCTTAAACAGCAGGTCATATTTTCGTTACAAGAAATAAAAAAAGTCCTAAAACCCTTTAAAATAAGGATTTTAAGACCTTATGACGCCAACGGGAATTGAACCCGTGATACCACCGTGAAAGGGTGGTGTCTTAACCTCTTGACCATGGCGCCTTATGCCGCCCCAACCGGGACTTGAACCTGGGACCCCCTGATTAACAGTCAGATGCTCTAACCAACTGAGCTATTGAGGCATAAAATAACAAGCTATTGGATTATATTAAATAAGCCGATAAATGTCAAGCTGAATAGTTGATGCAATACAAAATATTTTTGAAATATCCGGTGTCAGGCTGATGGACGGATGCCGAAGCGATTATTGATATTAAAATGTTGAAAAAGTGCTTATAAACACGGATACATAAACATTTTAATCAAGTTTTCAACAAAATTTTTGTTGATATTTTTATATGCGTGTACAAATATCGATACGCTTTGTGTATTTTTTAACAAAATTTATTTTGGAACACGAATTATTATATTAAAAACAAAGGAAATCGTGTATACTTGCAAAAGACTGTATAAGGGGTTTTTTGTCATGTCCTTATACACGGGAAGTATCAATTTTATTGATTCATTTACAAACGGGATATTTGATTTTTCGTGAATAAAATGAATTGCAATAACGGAGGTAGATGTATGAACAGTAACTTTAAAAAAGTCACCGTTGATGGTAATACCGCCGCTGCATTGGCATCATATGCTTTTACAGAGGTAGCTACTATCTATCCTATCACTCCTTCATCAGGTATGGCTGAGGCTCTTGATGAGTGGAGCGCTAACGGAAAGAAGAACATCTTCGGTGAGACAGTTGAAGTAAGAGAGATGCAGCACGAGGGCGGTGCAGCCGGTGCTCTTCACGGTGCTCTTCAGGGTGGAGCATTAGGATCAACCTATACAGCTTCACAGGGACTTATGCTTATGCTCCCGAACATGCACAAGATCGCAGGTGAGCAGCTTCCGGGCGTATTCCACGTATCGGCACGTGCACTTGCTTCAAACGCACTTTCTATCTACGGTGATCACCAGGACGTTATGAACTGCCGTGCTACAGGCTTCATCATGCTTGCAGGAAGCTCTGTACAGCAGGCTTATCACATGTCAACGATTTCACACCTTACAGCTATCAAGTCACACCTTCCGGTGCTTCATTTCTTCGATGGTTTCCGTACCAGCCATGAGTACCAGAAGATCGAGGTATTCGATGACGAGACAATGAAGACTCTTCCTGATTACGATGCAATCAGAAGATTCAGAGATAACGCACTTAATTCAGACCATCCGAAGTCAAGAGGATCGGCTGAGGGTCCGGAAGTATTCTTCCAGAACCGTGAGTCTGTAAACAGATTCTATGATGAGGTTCCGGCTATCGTTGAAGAGTACATGGACAAGATCAATGAGCTTGCAGGTACAGATTACAAGCTGTTCAACTACTATGGAGCAGAGGACGCTGAGTACATGATCGTTACTATGGGATCATCAGCAGGCGTTATCAGAGAGACTATTGATTATTGGAATGCAAGAGGCAAGAAGTACGGCGTACTTGAAGTACATCTGTACAGACCTTTCGTAAACGACAAGTTCCTTGCAGCTATTCCGAAGTCAGTCAAGAAGATAGCAGTTCTTGACCGTACAAAGGAGCCTGGTGCACCGGGCGAGCCGCTTTACCTTGATGTTCGTAACGCTATCCTCGGAGCTATTCCGGTAGTAGGCGGACGTTACGGTCTTGGTTCAAAGGACTTCACACCTAACGATGCAATGGCTGTATTCCTTAACCTTGAGGCTGAGGATACAAGAAATAACTTCACAGTTTCTATCGTGGATGATGTTACACATCTTTCACTTCCGGCAGCTCCTGAGTTCGACTCAACACCGGACGGAAACTACTCATGTAAGTTCTGGGGTCTCGGATCTGACGGTACAGTCGGAGCTAACAAGCAGGCTGTTAAGATCATCGGAGACAACACAGATTACAATGTACAGGCTTACTTCGCTTATGATGCAAAGAAGTCAGGCGGTGTAACTATTTCTCACCTTAGATTCGGTCCTAACCAGATCAAGGGTTCATACCAGATCAAGGCTGCTAACTACATTGCCTGTCATAACCAGGCATATGTTCACAAGTATCCTCTTATCGATGATCTTAAGGAGGGCGGAAGCTTCCTTCTTAACTGTATCTGGAGCGATGAGGAGCTTGATAAGTATCTTCCGGCAGACCTTAAGAGAAAGATCGCTCAGAAGAAGGCTGTATTCTATACTATCGATGCATTTGATATCGGTAAGGAGCTTGGCCTCGGATCACGTATCAACATGGTCATGCAGGCAGGATTCTTCAAGATCACAAATATCATTCCGATCGAGACTGCAGTTAAGGCACTCAGATATCAGATCGAGAAGACATACGGCGCTAAGGGTCAGGATGTCCTTGATATGAACTATGCTGCTGTTGATGCAGGTATCGCAAAGGTACACAAGGTAGACTATCCTGCATCTTGGGCTGATGCACAGGATGAGCCGGAGAAGGAGTCGGATGCACCTGAGTTCTTCAAGAAGGTTCTCTTCAAGATGGCTCGTCAGCAGGGTAACGATGTTCCGGTCAGCGGATTCCTCGGACATGAGGATGGTAGCTGGGAGCAGAACTACACTAAGTATGAGAAGCGTGGTATCGCTATCGAGGTTCCTACATGGGATGCTGCTAAGTGTGTAGAGTGTAACCGTTGTGCTGCAGTTTGCTCACATGCCGTAATCAGACCTACTCTTCTTGATGCTGATGAGGCTGCCAAGGCTCCTGCAGGTTATGTTCTTAAGCCGGCTAACGGACACGAGGGCATGCAGTATCATATGTCTATCTCAGGCATGGACTGCACAGGCTGTGGTGTCTGCCTTAAGGCTTGCCCGACAAAGGCACTTTCAATGGTTAAGCTTCAGGATATCCAGGAGCAGAACGATACTAACTGGGATTACACAGTTAATAATGTTAAGGACAAGGAGATCGCTGATCCTAAGACAGTTAAGGAGAGCCAGTTCCTCAGACCTTACTTCGAGTTCTCAGGCGCATGCGCAGGCTGCGGCGAGACACCTTACCTCAAGATGATCACACAGCTCTACGGAGATCACATGAGAATCGCAAACTCAGCCGGATGTACACATATCTGGGGCGGTTCACCGGAGATCCCGTTCTGCACAAACGACAAGGGTCGCGGAGTTGCATGGGCAAGTGGATTGTTCGAGGATACAGCTGAGTACGGATACGGTATGTATCTCGGAACAGCAGCAGTACGTAAGTTCCTCAAGACATCTCTCGAGGATCTTGCAGGCAAGACAAGCGATGCAGAGCTTAAGGCTGCAATCGAGGAGTGCCTTGCTAACTGGACAACAGGAAACGGAACACGTCAGCGTACAGATCGCCTTATCGCTGCTCTTGAGGCAACAACAAAGGATGATCAGGTCAATGCACTGTTAGAGCGTAAGGATTACCTCTACAAGACATCACAGTGGATCGTCGGCGGTGACGGATGGGCTTACGATATCGGATACTCAGGACTTGATCACGTAATCGCTTCAGGTGAGAACGTTAACATCCTTTGCGTAGATACCGAGGTTTACTCAAATACAGGCGGACAGGCTTCTAAGTCAACTCAGACAGCAGCAGTTGCTCAGTTTGCTGCAGCAGGTAAGAAGACAAAGAAGAAGGATCTTGGACGTATGTGCATGTCTTACGGTTATGTATACGTAGCACAGGTTGCTATGGGATACGATCCGCAGCAGGTACTTAACGCTATCAAGGAGGCTGAGGCATTTGACGGACCGTCAGTTATCATCGCTTACGCTCCTTGTATCAACCACGGTATCAAGGGCGGCATGAGCAATACTCAGATCCGTATCAAGGAAGCTGTTGAGTGCGGATACTGGCATGCATACAGATTCAATCCTGATCTCAAGAAGGAAGGAAAGAATCCGTTCATCCTTGATTCCAAGGCTCCGGATCTCAGCAAGTTCAGAGATTTCCTTATGAAGGAAGTACGTTACACTTCATTGCAGCGTAAGTTCCCTGACACAGCTGAGGCACTCTATGCTAAGGCACAGGCTGATGCACAGGATCGTACCGACATCTATCTTGCTCTTGCAGCAGGTCAGCAGGTTTGATCGAATTAATATAATAAAGGATATTGCTATCCTTTGACGGGAACCCGATGCGCACTCCGCATCGGGTTTCTTTGTATATACGGTGTTGATTTTGAGAATACAGGCGGTAAAAAATGTGAATAAGTGATGCTTGCGCTGAAGCGTTATTTGTCGGAAAATATAGCCGAAGGTAAATATGCAGACAATTATAAAGGCGGTGTATGTAAAATGAAGAAGATTGCGGTAATAACAGGCGGAGCTACAGGTATCGGAAAGGCAGCAGCCAAGAAACTTGCCAAGGAAGGCTATTCTCCGGTTTTGATATACAACAGCTCCAAAGCTCCTGCGGAAGCGGTGAAAGCGGAGATAGAGGCGGAAGGCGCAGAATGCAGATTATATCAGGCCGATGTCTCCAAGGAAGATGAATGCAAGAGAGTATTCAATGAGATAGGCGCAGACTGCGGAAGGATAGATACATTTGTAAATTGTGCCGGAGTCACTAAGTATATCAGATTCAGCGATCTTGACTCAGTCACGGCAGATGTATGGGATAAGCTTCTTGGGGTCAATTTGATAGGTGCCTTTAACTGCTGCAGAGAAGCCTCAAAGCAGATGAAGAAAAACGGAGGAGGCTCGATAGTTATAGTTGCTTCGCTTGCAGGAGTAAGGGCAAGCGGAAGCTCTATTCCGTATGATGCATCCAAGGCAGCAATAATTCATACGGCTAAATGCCTTGCTATGGCACTTGCTCCGGATATACGTGTAAATACGGTTTCTCCGGGAATTGTAACAGATACTGCATGGCACAGAGATGATCCGAGCTACAACAAAGAAGCTGCAGATGCAAGAGAAGCGGCATTTATACCGCTCGGATATGTAACAAAGCCGGATGAGGTTGCCGATTCGATAGTATTCCTTGCAACAGGCAGATCCTCAAACATAACCGGAATAGATCTGGTGATAGACGGAGGACGAAAGGAAGTCCACCACGGTCAGGTGTATTGATAGTGCAACAGACTGCTGCACGAATGATATACTTTGCCAAAAAAACGGATATCGCAAGAACTGCGCTGTCTAAACCCCCGGAATATTGACAAGATCGGTAATCATCGTGTTTCGGAAGCCTGATAAAGATCAAGAAATCACATTAGAGTGTAAAAGCTTTAGTGTGATTTTTTTGTTTCGATAATAATTCTATACTTGCGCATATGTGTATAATGGTATACAATAACACAACAATTAATACTTTAGTATAAAAAAGAGCCGCAGATCGGACTTAATAATACATGGGAGGTAGCAGATATGCTTGAGTTGTCACCAAAGACCAATCTATTGGAAGAAAACGCATACAAATATTCTCTTCAGGATGTCAGAGACCCTAATCTGTTTCGTGATGTCTATAATTATGAAGAGGTTCCTAAGGTAGGCTTTAACCATACCCGTGTACCTATGTCTATGCCGGAGAATATCTGGATAACAGATACGACCTTCAGAGACGGACAGCAGTCTATCAATCCGTATACGGTCGATCAGATAGTAGATCTGTTCAAGCTTATGTCAAAGCTTGGAGGCCCTTACGGACTTATACGTATGTCCGAATTCTTTGTATACAGCGAGCGAGACAGGGAGGCGGTTGCCAGATGTCAGGATCTCGGCCTGAGGTTTCCGGAGATAACCACATGGATCAGAGCAACAAGAGAGGACTTTAAGCTTGTCAAGGATCTTGGTATCCGTGAGACAGGTATCCTTGTTTCGTGCAGTGATTATCATATCTTCAAGAAGCTTAAGATGACACGTAAGGAAGCTATGGAGATGTATCTTGATACTGTCAGAGAAGCCTTCAATGCAGGAGTAATGCCGCGTTGTCATCTTGAGGACATAACAAGAGCGGATTTCTACGGTTTCGTGGTACCTTTTGTTAATGAGCTTATGAAGCTCTCTGATGATGCACATATTCCTGTTCGTATCAGAGCTTGTGATACCATGGGTTACGGAGTGCCGTACTCGGAAGTTTCGCTTCCTCGAAGCGTACCGGGCATCATATACGGCCTTCAGCATTATTCGGGTGTAACAAGTGATATGCTTGAGTGGCACGGACATAATGATTTCTACAAGGCTGTTTCAAATGCGGCAACCGCATGGCTCTTCGGCGCAAGCGGAGTCAACTGTACTTTGCTTGGCATAGGAGAGCGTACCGGAAATGTTCCGCTGGAAGCTATGGTATTTGAATATGCTTCGCTTCGCGGTTCTTTTGACGGAATGGATCCTACAGTTATCACGGATATCGCCGATTATTACAGAAATGAGATCGGATATAAGATACCGCCTATGACACCGTTTGTAGGCAGAAACTTTAATCTGACCCGTGCCGGAATACATGCGGACGGTCTGCTTAAGGATGAGGAGATATACAATATCTTTGATACCGAGAAGATACTTAAGCGCCCGGCTATGGTTGCTATCAATAAGAATTCGGGACTTGCGGGTATAGCTTACTGGATGAATCAGAACTATGTCCTCAGAGGAGATGATATGGTGGATAAGCATGATCCTGTAGTCCTTAAGCTTAAGGAGTGGGTAGATGCCGAGTATGAAGGAGGCAGAACATCCATGCTTTCCAATGATGAGATCGAGGGTAAGATCGAGGAAATTTCAAACGGCAAGTATAAGAGGAGAAACTCATGAGAGATCACAGAACTATATCGATAGCCGATCAGATATTTGAACAGTTACAAGACGAAATACTTTCGGGAAAATATAAAAAGGGCGAAATACTCAGTGAAGCAAAGCTTTCAGAGGAGCTTGGTGTAAGCCGTACTCCTATAAGGGAAGCGGTAAGACGCCTTGAGCAGGAACGCATACTTGACGAGACAGGAAGAGGCATAGTTGTAGTCGGTATCAGCGCCGAGGATATGCTTGATATGTATGATATCCGTATACAGCTTGAAGGTCAGGCGGCGGCACGCGCGGCTAAGAATGTTACCGATGAGCAGCTTAATGAGATGCAGGAGGTTATCGACCTTCAGAAATTCTATACCGATAAGCCGGGAGATGTGTCAAATAAGAGTAACAATATACGTGATATGGATTCCAGCTTCCATGAGCTTTTGTATCGCGCATCCGGAAGCGTTGTATTTCATGATACGCTCAGCAACATTCACAAGAAGATACTCAAATTCCGTAAGGCTTCGGTGAGCGATAAAAGCCGTGCTGAGCAGTCTTATGAGGAACATCTTGCCATACTTGATGCTTTGAGACTTCATGAGCCTGAGCTTGCACGTTCACGTACCGTACAGCATATAATCAATGCAAGAGATAATATCAAGAAGCGTCTTGCAATGATTGAGGAACAGGATTCCGAAAACTGATAATTATAAAAATGAGATAAATATACCCCGTTCCGGTTTGAAAGCCGGGATGGGGTATTGTTTTTAATCCATAGGAAATTGCGCCCTATGGATTAAAAGCGCTCCGCGGGATGCGCACTCGCGCGAAGTAGAAAACTGTCGCAAGCGACCGCGCTCGGCGCGGGAATGTGCCAAGGCACATTCTTTTTTACTCTGAAACTGCGTCCTCTTCTATATTATCGATTAAATACGGATTGCTTCGTACTTCGTACTCTCACAATCCTACGAAAATTCGCACTCGCTTCTTTCGAAGCTTTGTGCTCATTTTCGTTTGGCCGTCCTATAGTTGTCTTCGCGACTGCAAGCAGTCGCTTCTACAACTATTGTCCGGCTTTAATCGATAATATTGTACTTAAAATCCTCAGTGGATAATGTTATAATATATGAGGAAAATTGGCGAAATATGTATTAAAGGAGCCGAATTATGAAAAAAGATGATTGCATTTTCTGTAAGATAGCCAATGGTGAGATACCGTCGGACACAGTTTATGAGGATGATAAGTACAGAGCCATATTGGACTTAAGCCCTGCTGTGAAGGGACATACACTCATTATTCCCAAGGATCACTTTGATGATCTGCTTTCAGCTGATGAGGAAACTTTGGAGTCTGTTCTCAAACTGGCACAGCGTATAGGAGCTGCACAGCTCAAGGCACTTAAGTGCGACGGATTTAATGTGGTTCAGAATAACGGTGAGGCAGCGGGACAGACCGTGCATCATCTGCATGTCCATATAATACCGAGATATAACGGCGGAGCTAAGATGGTAGCATGGGAACAGCTTAAGTCTGAGCCTGAGGAACAGCAGAAGATAGCCGGAGAGATCAAAGCGGCACTCTAAAGCATCAACCGGCAGCTTACAGTCAGTTTGATCAAAGGGGGATCTTATGGCAGACATTAATAATCCCAAGGAATTTCTGAATGAAGCACTCACGCTTGTCGATATGCTTGAGGCCGATAAGCTAAAGTACAGGCAGGACAGTGATAATACCGAGCAGCTTGAGAAGGCATTTAACACACTTAAGAAAAACATCGATAATGAGAAAAAGCGTACAGTGGATTCTCGCAGATCAGATGTCGAGTCCGAATTCAATAAGAAGCTTAAATCCAAGCTTCAGGAGATAGAAAAGATCGAGGACAAACGCAGTAGGGCGCGTAAGGAAGGTGTCAATAATCGTGTCAGCGATCAGACAGCGGGACTTAAAGGTGAGATAAAGGCTCTCAAGGGACAGCTTAAGAGCTATTGCTCCGACAATAAGATGCCGGCGATATGCAAGACGAGATTGTTCTACAGATTGTATTATCCGGCAAGTGTCGGAGACTGGTTACTTGTGCTTGTTATAGCGGCGGTAATGATAGCTGCAATGGTTGGAGCGTTTGTATATGGTAAGCTTCCTGTGTTTATAGCGGTATTTGCCGTCGAGATACTTATCATATTGATATATGCCATGCTTTGGGGCAGGACCAAGGGCAGGTATTATGAGCAGCTTAAGTACTGCAGACAGCTCATAGCCAATATCAGGCTGGATGAGAAGGGCGTCAAGAACGTTACACGCAACATTGTCAAAGATAAGAGTGACGAGCATTATGATCTCGGGGCTTTTGATGCCGATATAGCGGCTAAAAGACAGGAAAAGGAAGCACTCGAGGCCAAGAAGACCTCTGCGCTCTATAATTTTGACAGTGTGACAAAGCAGCAGCTTATCGCCGAGATAGACGGTAACTATGCGGATAAACTCAAAGCTTCCGAAGCAGCATTTACAGAGGCAAAGCAGGCTGCGGAAGCACTTAAGCTCAAGCTTTCGGAGACAGACAACAGGCTTAATTCGGAGTTTGTGCAGTATATCGGAAGCCGCAATCTCAATCATGACACTCTTACAAGACTCATTGAGCTTGTTGAGGGCAACGAAGCAGTATCGGTGAGTGATGCGATAGCAAAGCTTTCGGAGACAAAAGACAATTAATTGAAAGGCATTTATTTATATTATGGAAAAGCTTATTACAGTCAGTGAATTATTTAAGGATACAGCGAGCTATATTGACAAGGAAGTAGCGGTCGGAGGATGGATACGTTCGGTAAGAGATTCCAAGACCTTTGGTTTCATCGTACTTAACGACGGAAGCTGCTTCAGCACTCTTCAGATCGTGTATCACGATACCATGGCAAACTTTGCGGAGGTATCCAAGCTTAACGTAGGTTCAGCGGTTATAGTAAGAGGTAAGCTTGTTGCTACACCCGAAGCCAAGCAGCCGTTTGAAATACAGGCAGATGCGGTAGAGATAGAGGGTACTTCTACACCGGATTATCCGCTTCAGAAGAAGAGACATACTCTTGAGTTCCTGAGGACCATGCCTCATCTCAGACAGAGAACCAATACATTTATGGCAGTGTTCAGAGTAAGATCACTCCTGGCATATGCTATCCATAAGTTCTATAACGAGAGAGGCTTCGTATATGTTCATACTCCGCTTATCACAGCTTCTGACTGCGAGGGTGCCGGAGAGATGTTCCAGGTAACAACTCTTGATCTTGACCGTATCGCCAAGGGCGATGCCAAGGAAGTGGACTACAGCAAGGATTTCTTCGGCAAGGAGACCTTCCTTACAGTATCCGGTCAGCTTAATGTCGAGACTTATATGACGGCATTCAGAAATGTATATACCTTCGGACCGACCTTCAGAGCAGAGAACTCCAATACCACAAGACATGCGGCAGAATTCTGGATGATCGAGCCTGAGATGGCATTTGCCGATCTTGACGATATCATTGAGGTTGAGGAGGCTATGCTTAAGTACATCATCAATTATGTGCTTGAGAATGCTCCGGAGGAGATGGCATTCTTTGACAGCTTTGTGGAGAAGGGTCTTTTGGACAGACTTCACAATATCGTTAACAGTGAGTTCGGAAGACTTACTTACACGGAGGCTGTTGAGATACTTTCAAAGTACAATGACAAATTCGAGAATAAGGTTGAATGGGGCATTGACCTTCAGACCGAGCATGAGAGATTCCTTACAGAGCAGATCTACAAGAAGCCTGTATTTGTTACAGACTATCCTAAGGATATCAAGGCCTTCTACATGAAGCAGAATGCAGACGGCAAGACGGTTGCGGCTGTTGACTGTCTCGTTCCGGGAGTAGGTGAGATCATGGGAGGATCACAGAGGGAAGAGGATTACGATAAGCTCCTTGCACGTATGGTGGAGCTCGGACTTGATCCGGAGGCGTATTCCTTCTATCTCGATCTCAGAAAATACGGAACCGTAAGACACGGAGGCTTCGGTCTCGGCTTTGAGAGAGCAGTCATGTATATAACAGGAATGCAGAACATCCGTGATGCTATTCCGTTCCCGCGTACAACAGGTACCTGCGAGCTGTGATCATAGAGAGATACGATATACCGGACTTGGGTAATATATGAGATTTATTCATTTTTGTGACATAAGAATAGGTAACAGTGCCGAAAGCGGAAGGCATTGGGAGAAGGCAAGATCGCTCGAATTGGAGAGCGGTCTTGACCGCGTTATGAAGGAAGCTGCGGATTACAGTGCGGGACTTGTGCTTATATCCGGAGGCTTGTTCTCGCATATGCCGCTTAGCTCTGAGCTTGAGTCCGTAAACAGGATATTTGCGGCTTATCCGGGGATCGAGACTGTGATCATTGCAGGAAGCACAGATCCTGTGCGAAGGAGTGCACCGTGGCGAAGCTTTGTATGGGCTAAAAATGTTCATTTCATAAGGGATGACAAGCCTTGCAGCATAGAACTTACAAGACTGCGTACCGTGGTGTATGCAGCTTCGGTAGCAGATGACGGATGCATAGATCCGAATGAGCTTCGAAGCTTCATAAAGGAAGTTTCGGATAATGCAGAACCGATAAGGATAGCTATGCTGTACAGTGAGGATGATAAGAGCGTTAAGGAGGCTTTATCCGGAAACGGTCTTTCATACACTGCTGTCGGAAGCCTGCAGCCCGGATATCGCAGCATTTCCAACAATATCATATGTCCGGGACACTTTGAACCGGATGCTATGGGAGATAACGGACAGCACGGCATCATAAGAGGAGAGATATCCGAGCAGACCGGTATACTTGAGAGTGCGGAGTTTGTGCCTATGGCATCCGCAGCCTATGTGCCGCTGCTTATCAAGACCAATGCCAAGACAGATGCGGCAGAGCTTGAGTCTCTCGTGAAAAAGGAGATACTTAAGCGCGGAGAGAACAATATCTACAGACTTAAGCTCACAGGTCAGAGAAATCCCGAGGAGAGCTTTGATCTCGACAGACTCAGGAAAGAGTACCGTATCGGCGAGATCATAGATGAGACCGAGCCGGAGTATGATTTCAGGAGTCTCTTTGCGGAACATCCGCAGGATATGATCGGCTTTTATATAGCCAAGATAGTTAATGATAAGCATGATATGTCGGCAGTGGAAAAGCGTGCGATGTATTACGGACTTAATGCATTGCTGAGCACTACCGAGGAATGAACGGAGAACAAGATCCTTGAAGATAAAAAAGATACACATAGACGGCTTCGGTAAGCTTCATGATTTTGATATAGAGCTCGGAGACGGTATAAATGTTTTCTGCGGACAAAACGAAGCCGGCAAATCTACGCTTCATCTGTTTATCCGTTCTGTTCTGTACGGAGCCTCAAACAAGAGAAGATTGGGAGCCAGATCCATATATGAGCGCATGAGACCGTGGAAAAATCCCGAGGTCTATCGCGGAAGGATGGAGATAGAGTTTGAACGCCAGAGATACATGATAGAGCGAGATTTCAACAAAGCTCCCGACGATCTTGTCATCATGGAGCTTGCCGAAGGAGCTTCCGGACCGGTCAAAGAGCCCGAGGAGCTTATAAAGCGCATGCTGAACGGACTCAGTGAGACTGCCTATGTCAATACTGTAAGTGCCGGACAGCTGAGTGCGGCAACCGGCAAGGATATGGCTAACGAGCTTCGCAAATATTCCTCAAATGTCAGCACAACCATGAATCCCAAGCTTTCTGCGGACAAGGCACTTGAGTATCTGTCAAAGGAGAAGGAAGCGCTTAACGCCAAGCTGGATACAGAGGCGGCTAAGGAATACAACAAGGTGCTTACCGAGATCAAGCGCATAGAAGCGGAGCTTGAGCTTCCGGAAAATGAAAACAGGATCTCGGAGTTTTCGGAGACTGCCGATAAGCTCAGCCGTGAGGGTGAAGAGATATCAGACAGTATAGATAATGCCGAATCAGAGATAGCAAGTCACAGTGAAGCACTTAAGGAAAAGGGCTTTGCGGACGAATCCGAGATATACGGGATAAGCAAGAGGGTCCATGAGGACTATGAGGCTTTGAATGCTCTTAAGATCAAAGCCTACAACGGCATAAGCTTTGCGATAGCCGTTATATTGTTTGGTGCAGCGGCGGGAGCGGCATTTTACGGATACAGATACGCTGATGAGGCAGTGAGACTTCCGGCATATATAGGCGGAGCTGCGGCTGCGGTAATAGCGCTTGGCTTAAGCATAAGGATATCGTCTCTCCGAAGACGCTACAGAACGGAAAAAGAGCTGCTTACAGAGGAGATCAAACCTTATATCGGAGAGCAGAGCCTTGATGATGAAAGCATGAAAGCTTTCGATGAATATATCGGAACAGCCGGGGTTATATCAGGTCAGATCAATGATATAAGAGCAAAGAGGGAGATACTTGGCACTGAGCAGAGAAAGCTTAATGATGATTATGCGCTCTGTCTCGATAAGCTGACGGAGCAGCAGAGGAAAAAGAACGGAGTCGAGGAGCTGCTTGCAAGACTTAATCTCCTTAGGAGTCGTGAAGTGGAGCTTGCACGAGTTATAAGCGACAATAAGCTTGTCAGAGAAAAGCTTGAAGCGCTTCAGCTTGCTGAGGAGACACTTACCGAGCTTGCCTCGGATATCAAAAATGCCGTAGGAACCTTTATCAACAAGGAAGCTTCGGAGATGGTATCGGCAATAACCGACAACAGCTATGATAGTATAAGTGCCGGACAAAGCTTTGATATAGAGCTCAATTCCAAACAGGGTATGATATCTGTGAGCGACATGAGTGCGGGAACGACGGATCAGGTATATCTTGCCATCAGACTTGCAACCATAAGGTTTATTACCGGAGAAGATGATCCTATGCCGCTCATGCTTGATGACAGTTTTAATCTCTATGATGACAAGAGACTTGAGGCATCATTACGTTTCCTTGCCAAGAGTTACAAGGGACAGATACTTATATTCACCTGTCAGGACAGAGAAGAGCTGCTGATGGATAAGCTTGGCATATCATATAAGAGGATAAAGATGTGATGTGTGCCGCGGAGGCTAAGACCGTACAAGAGACGGAGGAACAATAAGCTTATTGCGGTATGAGACAAAATAAAAGATCAGGAGTTAATACAATGGAAAACAACAAATATGACGTGATTATCGTCGGAGCGGGGCCGTCGGGAATATTCTGCGCGTATGAGCTTATAGAGAAGAAACCCGATATGAAGGTGCTTATGATCGAAAAGGGACGCGCCATAGAGAACAGAAATTGTCCTAAGCGTGTTACCGGACGCTGCATGGGATGCAAGCCTTGCAATATAACTACAGGCTTTGCCGGAGCAGGCGCATTTTCGGACGGTAAGCTCTCACTTTCACCGGATGTAGGAGGAAATCTTCCGGAGATCCTCGGATATGATGAGGCTAAGAAGCTTATCAAGCGTTCGGATGACATCTACCTTAAGTTTGGTGCCGATACCAATGTATACGGTGTCAATAAGTCTCGAGAGATAGAGGATATCAGACGTAAGGCTATCACAGCAGATCTGAAGCTTGTGGAATGTCCTATCAGACACCTCGGAACAGAGGAGGGCTATAAGATCTATTCACGTATCCAGGAGTATCTCAAGGAGCGCGGAGTTACCATGCTCTTTAATACCATGGTCAAGGATATCATCATCGAGGGTGATACAGCAAAGGGCGTTATTACAGATAAGGGTGAGATCTATTATTCCGATGAGATCGCCGCAGGTATAGGACGTGAGGGCTCGGACTGGTTCTCAAAGATATGTGATGCACATGGTATAGAGACTCAGGTAGGAACCGTTGATATCGGTGTCAGAGTAGAGGTAAGAGATGAGATCATGGATTTCCTCAACAAGAATCTCTATGAGGCAAAGCTCATATATCGCACACCTACCTTTGATGATAAGGTAAGGACCTTCTGTACCAATCCGTCGGGAGAGGTTGCGACCGAGTACTATGATGACGGTCTTGCGGTAGTTAACGGACATGCGTATAAGTCACAGGATATGAAGACAGAGAATACCAACTTTGCTCTCCTTGTATCCAAGAACTTTACCAAGCCGTTCAAGACTCCTATCGAGTACGGCAAGCATGTGGCACAGCTTTCAAACATGCTCTGCGACGGTAAGATCATGGTGCAGACCTTCGGTGACTTCCTCAGAGGACGCCGTACAACAGAGGAGAGACTTAACCGCAGCAACCTGATACCGACCTTGAAGGATGCGGTACCGGGAGACTTAAGCCTTGTGCTTCCGTATAGGATCATGCTTGATATCAAGGAGATGCTCTTTGCTCTTGATAAGGTAACACCGGGTATTGCATCTGCAGAGACTCTGCTCTACGGAGTTGAGGTAAAGTTCTACTCCAACAAGGTAGTTGTTGATAAGAAGTTCAGAACCTCAGTAAAGGGACTCAGAGCAATGGGAGACGGTGCTTCCATAACCAGAGGACTTCAGCAGGCAAGTGCTAACGGAATAAGCGTGGCAGATGCCATCCTCGCAGATGAATAATTGCAAAGTGTTTATATTGGGCGGGGTACCTTGAGTATCCCGCTTTTCATATTTCAAAAAAATTCCGAAATGGGAATATTGTTGGCGATTTTACAAGAAAAATTCCGAAATGGGAATATATTTATGAAAATGACATATCGTGTGCTATAATCAGAGAAAGGAGGCGGATAAAAAATGGTTGAAAGAAGAGAATATCTGGATCAATTGTGGGCATGGAAGGATGAGAAGCTTATCAAGGTCGTAACCGGAATCAGACGCTGCGGTAAATCTACATTGCTGGAGCAGTATCGTGAAAGACTGCAGAAAGCAGGAATAGCTGATGAGCAGATCATTGCCATCAATTTTGAAGATCTGGACAATGAACCGCTCTTGGATTACAAAGAGCTTTATCGATACATAAAAGACCGTCTCTGTGCCGATAAGATGACTTATATTTTTCTGGATGAAATTCAGAATGTTCCGTATTTTGAAAAGGTTGTAGACAGTCTCTATGTGAAGGATAACACGGATGTTTATATAACAGGATCAAACGCATATATGTTATCGAGCGATCTTGCAACACTTTTATCCGGAAGATATGTTGAAATATCAATGCTTCCGCTCTCTTTTTGTGAATATCTGACACTTACGGGATTGTCAAAAGAGGATGCATTTACAGAATTCATGAAGACAGGCGGCATACCGTATATCGCTGTCATGAATCGAACAGACGAGAAGGTGGATCAATATCTTGAAGGAATCTATAACACAGTTATCGTTAAGGATATTGAGGAACGACAGATAAGGATGGAAAAGGACGCAGGAAAGAGAAAAATCACTGATATTGCCTTACTTAAGACGATAGCAAGGTATCTTGCAAGTGTGGTAGGAAGTCCTGTATCAATGAAGAGCGTCACCGACTACCTGATTTCATCGGGAAGAAAAATATCGGCTAATACAGTCGGGGACTATGTTGAAGCTCTTACCGAATCCTTTGTTTTCTATCCGGCAGAGCGCTTTGATATAGTCGGAAAACAGCTTTTGAAAGCCAACAGGAAAATGTATATTGTTGATCTCGGACTCAGAAATCATATTTTGCCGAGGAAGAGGTATGATCTGGGCTTTTCTGTTGAAAATATTATTTTCTTTGAGCTGCTGCGAAGAGGAAATAAGGTCAATATCGGAAAAATCGGAGCTATGGAAGTTGATTTTGTGGCTCAGAAGCAGGGAGTGCTTACATATTATCAGGTAACTGCCGATATGACCGCCGAAGAAACTTTTGAGCGTGAGATGAGACCGCTCAGAGGTATACAGGATAATTATGATAAGATAGTTTTAACATTGGACAGATTCTCGACAGGCAATTACGACGGAATAAAAGTAATTAATGTTATTGACTGGCTTTTGGAGAAATAAGCAATGATTGAGGGATAAAGCGCTATATAAGCGCCCGATCATTTGCATACTGCCTTGTTTTGTGCTATGCTCTAAAACCAATGGATTTCAATATATACATTGATATCATAAGCAAAATGCAGACGAACGGAAAGAAATTATGGAAACCTATTTGATAGCGGGATTGGGTAATCCCGACAAGAAATACGAAGAGACCAGACACAATGCGGGCTTCAAGGCTATAGAGGCACTTGCCGATAAGCTCGGAGTAAGCATAAGCGATAAAAAGTTTAAGGGCTTATGCGGAACGACAGTGGTAAACGGAGTTAAGCTCATACTGCTTAAGCCGCTCACATATATGAATCTGTCGGGAGATGCGGTTGCGGAAGCGGCTAATTTCTATAAGATAGAGCCATCGCATATTATAATTCTTTTTGATGATGTCAATTTTGCCTGCGGACATATGAGAGTAAGAGGAAGCGGCTCGGCAGGCGGACATAACGGAATGAAGAATATCATCCTGCGTCTCGGCAGCGATGCATTTCCGAGAGTCCGTATCGGAGTAGGAGATAAGGAAGGAAGAGACATGATCTCTCATGTGCTCGGAAAGTTCGAGGGTGAGGATCGTAAGGTGATGGATGAGGTGTATAAGGCAGCAGCAGATGCCGCACTTTGCATTATCGATAACGGCGTAGAGAAGACCATGAACAAGTATAACGGTCTCGATTTGAGTCAGAAGGATGTATAACGCACTCAGACAACTGAATGTATTTAATGAATTAGAGCGGGAGCTTGGCAAGGCTTCCGCTCCTTTAAGCGTGTCCGGATGCATGGATTCGCAGAAGATACAGCTTATCTCGGAGCTTGCAAAGAAGCAGATGCTGTATATAGTGCCGGATGAAAAAAATGTGTCGCTTGCCATAGAGGATCTAAAGAACTTCAAGAAAAGCGTATGGCAGTATCCTGCAAGAGATCTGCTCTTCTACAGCTCGGATATACACGGAAGCTTCTTAAGCTCGCAGAGAGCAGATGCGATAAAGCATATCATAGAGGATGAAGATGCCGTTATCGTCACTACTATAGATGCGCTTATGGAACCCATACAGCCTAAGTCAAAGCTGCTCGATAAAAAGCTGAGACTCTATGAGGGAATGGTGATCAAACCGACAGCCTTAAGTCAGGCTCTTACTGAGCTTGGCTATCATCATACAAGTGAGGTCGAGACGAGCGGCGAGTATGCGGTAAGAGGCGGTATATTTGATATCTATCCCATGAGCAGCGAGGAACCGTACAGAGTAGAGTTCTTTGATGATGAGATAGATACCATACGTATGTTCGACATTGCTTCGCAGCGCTCGACAGACAGGACGGAAGAAATAGAGATATATCCGGCGGATAATACCGACGCACATGCAGACAAATCAGAGCATGTGTCCTTATATACATATTTCGGCTCTGATGCGCTCATAGTATTGGATGATCCGGTGCGCATCAAGGCTCAGGCGGACAATACCGAACAGGAATTTGCGGAGAGCACAGAGCGCAGACTTGAAAAGGGTATAGAGCAGGGCGAGGGTATGCCGGATGAGATATATTCGGCAGCAGAGATCATGGAAATGATCACTTCGCACAGAGCACTGCTCATAGCGGGACTTGATGAGAAACTTGCGGCATTTAATGCTGTTAAGGATTTCAGATTCAATACGAGCGCCACAGGCAATTACAAGGATAGCTTTGAGCTGCTTATATCAGATGTAAATGCTTATCTCAAGCAGGGCTACAGGATAACTGTGCTCACACCTTCACGTACAAGGACCTCGAGACTTGCGGAAAATCTGAGAGAGTACGATATCAAGGCATACTGTCCGGATGCGGAAGATACGGAGATTGAGACTGAGCTTAAGCCGGGAACGGTTGAGGTCGTATGCGGTTCACTCAGACAGGGATACATTTACCCGGATATAAAATACGCTCTTATGACCGAATCGGATATGTTCGGTACAAGGGCAACAAAGAAACGCAGGAAGAAAAAGAAATACGAAGGCGATAAGCTTATATCTCTTAATGAGCTGAACTACGGAGACTATGTGGTACATGAGGATCACGGTATAGGTATTTACCGTGGGCTTGAGCACATAGTCCATGACGGCTGCGGTAAGGATTATATCAAGATAGAGTATGCGGACAGCGGCAATCTGTATCTGCCTGCGACTAAGCTCGATCTTATACAGAAATATGCCGACAGCAGTGCTAAGAAACCTAAGCTTAACAAGCTGAACGGCACGGAGTGGCAGAAGACCAGACAGCGTACAGCCAAGGCTGTAACTGATATAGCGAAGGAGCTTATCACTCTCTATGCCCACAGACTGAACGGAAGAGGCTTCCGCTACAGCAAGGATACCGTATGGCAGAGGGAGTTTGAGGAGCTTTTCCCGTATGAGGAGACCGAGGATCAGCTTAATGCCATAGCCGCAGTCAAGGATGACATGGAGAGCGGCAGGATCATGGACAGGCTTATCTGCGGAGATGTAGGCTTCGGCAAGACGGAGATAGCCATAAGAGCCGCGTTTAAAGCGGTACAGGACGGCAAGCAGGTCATATTCCTGGTGCCGACTACCATATTGGCGCAGCAGCACTACAATACATTTACAGAGAGATTGTCACATTATCCGGTCAAGATCGAGATGATGTCGAGATTCCGCACGAGTGAGCAGAATAAAAGGACAGTCGAGAAGCTGAAAAACGGAAGCGTTGATATAGTCATAGGTACGCACAGACTGCTCTCGAAGGACGTGAGCTATAAGGATCCTGGACTGCTCATCATTGACGAGGAGCAGCGTTTCGGTGTCGCACACAAGGAGAAGATCAAGCAGCTCAGAGAAAATCTTGATGTGCTCTCTATGACGGCAACGCCTATTCCACGTACACTTCATATGTCATTAAGCGGAATCAGAGATCTGTCGATACTCGACGAGCCACCGTTTGACCGTGTGCCGATACAGACCTATGTAATGGAATATAATGATGAGTTCGTCAGGGAAGCCATAGGCAGAGAACTGATGCGTAACGGTCAGGTATATTATGTGTTTAATCATGTAAACGGCATAATCGAGAAGACCGAGAGACTAAGGAAGCTGATGCCGAACGCAAGGATAGAATATGCACATGGTCAGATGAATGAGCATGAGCTTGAGGATATCATGAATGAATTTATCTCGGGAGAGATAGACGTGCTCGTCTCAACGACCATAGTCGAGACAGGTCTTGATATCCCCAATGCCAATACGCTTATAGTTGACGGTGCCGAGCGTATGGGACTCAGCCAGCTCTATCAGCTGAGAGGAAGAGTAGGTAGATCCAACAGGACCTCTTATGCCTTTTTGATGTACAAAAAGGATAAGGTGCTCTCGGAGGAAGCGGAAAAGCGTCTTAAGGCTATCAGGGAATTTACGGAGTTTGGTGCCGGAATCAGGATAGCCATGAGAGATCTTGAGATACGAGGTGCCGGCAATGTGCTCGGAGCCGAGCAGCACGGAGAGATGCAGGCGGTAGGCTATGACCTGTATTGCAAGCTGCTCTCTCAGGCAGTCAAGCTTATGCAGCTTAAGGGTGAGATGCAGGAGGATGTAAATGCCGCAGCAGAAAGCATACAGACAAGCATAGATTGTAATGCGGACGCCTATATACCGGGTGAATATATATCTGACGAATATCACAAGCTTGATATATATAAGCGTATAGCCGAGATAAGCACCGAGGCGGAATACAGGGATATGCAGGATGAGCTTATCGACAGATACGGCGATATACCTAAAGCAACAGAGACCCTGCTTCGCATAGCTCTGCTTAAAGCAGAGGCAAATAAGGTGTACGTGACCGAGATCAGCATTAAGGACGGCGGTATGACTATGCGCATGGATCCTAAGGCAGATATAAATGTCGAAGCCATACCTGAACTCATAAAGGAAGCGAACGGAAGGCTTAAGTTTATAGGCGGAGCCAATCCGAAGTTCGTCTATCAGGTAAAACGCGGTGAGCCCAAGGATGCAGACAGCATAATGGAATACATTCTCGGGATGATAAAGGCTCTTAAAAAGAGTTAAAAAATTTGTGTCCGTGATGTGAAAAAGAAGCCTAAAACGGCGCAGAAACAAGCTTGCGGAGAACTAAAAGCTTGACATGGAACTTTGAAACCTATATAAAATAATAGTAAATACAGTTTATTATACGGAGGAATTTTATTAATGAACAAGAGTGAGCTTGTAGCAGCTATTGCTAAGGATACAGGAGTAACAAAGAAGGATATCGAGGCAGTTCTTAAGTCTCTTACAACAGCTATTCACACAGAGCTTAACGCAGGCGGAAAGGTACAGATCCCTGAGCTTGGATCATTCAAGGTATCTGAGAGAGCTGCAAGAACAGTTCGTAATCCTAGAACAGGTGAGAGCATGGAGTCTCCGGCTTGCAAGGTTGCTAAGTTTACAGCTGCCAAGGCATTCAAGGATGCTGTTAACGAGAAGTAATTAATGAGACTTGATAAGTACCTTAAAGTATCGAGACTGATAAAGAGACGTACGGTAGCCTGTGATGCATGTAATGCAGGGCGCGTCATTGTAAACGGCAAGCCGCAGAAGGCATCCTATGATGTGAAGATAGGTGATCGTATTGAGATCAGCTTCGGAGAAAAGTCTGTGGCAGTCGAGGTGCTCTCCTTAGAGGAGACACAGAAGAAGGACGAAGCCAAGGACATGTACAGCTACGTTTGATGAAGACAGTGAAGAGAGCAAAGCATAGATCCAACAATTTGAGCGGCGGTGCCATAGGAATGATCGGAATATTGCTGATCATTGCGCTGGTTGCTACCTTCATTTACAGGGAAGAGGAGAGTATGCGTGCCGATGAGAGGAGCTATATCGAGAGAGAGGCTTCGCTCAACAGACAGATAGAGGAAGAGGAACAGAGGACCAAGACTCTTACCGAACGTAAGAAGTATGTGGCGACCAATCAGTATATTGAGGAAGTAGCCAAATCGGAACTCGGTCTGATCAATTCCGATGAAGTACTCATCAAAGCGAAAGATGAATAACAGGCAGTTTTGAGGAACGATTCAGCCCGGATTTCCAATCGGATCTCCGGGCTCTTTGTTTAAAAAAGTTTGCTAAATGGCTATGGATAGATTTCAAAACAAGATACTTAAGTTCATAAGAGATAATAAGCTCATCCAAAGAGGAGACTGTGTTACTGTAGGTTTTTCGGGAGGGGCTGATTCTGTATGCCTGTTTACCTTGCTGCATGATCTGAAGAAGCTGCTTGGCATTGAACTGCAGGCGGTTCATGTCAATCACAATCTAAGAGGCGAAGAAGCTCTGCGTGACGAGGAATTTTGCAGGAAGCTTGCCGGAGATATGGGAGAAAGATTTCATGCAGTCAGCGTGGATGTTACAGCTTATGCCGCGGAACACGGGCTTACCGAGGAAGAAGCCGGACGTATACTAAGATATGGGGCGCTTGAAGAGCATGCCGACGAGTTCAGAGACAGTGTGTGTCCCGGCGAATATACAGAAAAAAAAGCAGCGGACGATTCCAAAGGCAAAGCTCCGGCAAAGAGTGATAACACTCATAAGTCTTTGCAGAGAGCCTTGATAGCGGTTGCGCATCATGCGGATGATCAGGCGGAGACAGTGCTCATGAATCTTATGAGGGGGACGGGATTAAAGGGCTTATGCGGCATGAGCGTAAAGCGTGATAATATCATACGTCCCTTGCTCGGAGTAAGCAGAGCAGATATAGTTGCTTATCTTGCTTCACGCGGAATAAGCTACGTGGATGATTCGACTAATTTTGAGAACGAGCATACCAGAAACCGGCTCAGAAACATTATCATTCCGGAGCTTAAGAGTGAAGTTAATGCCGCAGCGAGCGAGCATATAGCCTTCAGTGCCGGCATAATAAGAGAGGCCGAAGACTTCATAAGTGGCGAAGCCTGCAAGTTCGCCGACAGACTCGGAGAGCCGGAGCATGATGACGATGGAATCAGGCTTAAATTAAATCAGTCCGAGCTCAAAGAAAAGGCGCGTATATTGCGAATATATGTTATAATCGAAACGCTTAAGCGCCTTCGGATCCCGCTCAAGGACTGGGGCGAAAAGCATTTTTATGATATTGATGAAGCCTTGTTTAAAAACAAGGGACATCATGTGGATCTGCCGGGAAATGTTTATGCCGAAAATGCTGATAAGGAGACTTATATATGCATAAGAGAGCGGTATGCCGGGCAGAGTAAATAAAGCATAGGAAACACTATCCGACGATAATAAGGAGAATGTAATGAATATTAGTAAAAATGATATCAAGACTTTGATCCCTCAGGCAGAGCTTGAGGCCAAGATCAAGGAGATGGCAGCCGAGATAAGCAAAAGACACGAGGGTGAGGAGCTGCATCTTATATGTATACTTAAGGGCGGAGCATATTTCATGACAGAGCTCTCAAAGTATATAACTGTTCCGGTTACCATTGATTTCATGTCTGCATCAAGCTATGGTTCGGGTACTACCAGCAGCGGTGTGGTTAAGATCAACAAGGATCTTGATGAGCCTATCGAGGGAAAGCATGTCATAGTTGTTGAGGATATTATAGATACAGGATATACGCTTTCTTATCTGCTTAACTTCCTTAAGGACAGAAAGCCGGCTTCGCTTGAACTCTGCGCGATACTTAACAAGCCGTCACGAAGAATAGTTGATGTACACATCGATTACTACGGCTTTGATGTTCCGGATAAGTTTATCGTAGGCTTCGGTCTTGATGCAGATCAGAAGTTCCGTAATCTTCCGTATATAGGATATATAGAGACCTGATAGAACGATGTCTTCTTCGGGGACATTTACGAGATCATATTATACTGTAACTGCACAAACAAACTTTGGCAGAGCGCTGAGCCAAGCCTTAGGAGTTTGACAGTTACGATTTTTAGCAACAGGATTTTTAGGACAATAGATGAACAACAAAGGTTTCAGATTTCCGTGGCTGGCTCTGATCATAATTATGGCTATCTATGCCGTTATGCTCTTCCAGGCACGCAATAACAGTACCGGTGTTACGGCACAGGGAATAGAACATTTTCTGCAGGAGCCGGCAGGCATACAGAATGTAGTTATCAACTCATCAAGAGAGAACAGTACAGGCAGTGTCAACATCAGATATGATGGTGCAGATTATTCGTCAACTCTTACCGATACGGACAGGTTTGCCGAGAAGCTTGATGCTGCGGGTATAGATTATACAGTCAAGCTTGATTCGGGTTTTAATTTCTCAGATATTATTCCGTATGTTGTCATGCTGATCATACTTATCATGCTTATGCGCATGATGACGGGCGGCAAGGCCGGCGGACAGATGATGAATTTCGGAAAGAGCCGTGCAAGACTTTCAGTTAATAATGAACTCAACATGAGCAATGTTGCGGGCATGGTCGAGGAGAAGGAAGAGCTCAAGGAGATAGTTCAGTTTTTGAGCGATCCTAAATCTTTTGTAGATATGGGCGCGCGTATCCCTAAGGGAATCATACTTGTAGGCTCACCGGGAACAGGTAAGACGCTTCTTGCCAAGGCGGTTGCGGGAGAGGCCAAGGTGCCTTTCTTCAGCATATCCGGTTCGGATTTCGTTGAGATGTATGTCGGCGTCGGTGCGGCACGTGTCAGAGACATGTTCGAGGAGGCCAAGAAAAACAGCCCGTGCATCATTTTCATAGATGAGATCGATGCTGTTGCAAGACGAAGAGGTGCCGGAGTAGGCGGCTCACATGATGAGCGTGAGCAGACTCTTAATCAGATGCTTGTTGAGATGGACGGCTTCTCGCCAAATCAGGGCATCATAGTAATGGCTGCAACAAACCGTGTTGATATACTTGATCCGGCTATCATGAGACCGGGACGTTTCGACCGTAAGATAGTCGTAGGTAAGCCTGATGTGGCAGCAAGAGAGGCTATACTTAAGCTTCATGCAAGAAATAAGCATCTCAATGCTGATGTGGATCTTAAGCGTGTGGCTCAGACTACAGCCGGATATACAGGCGCAGATCTTGAGAATCTGCTTAACGAGGCTGCCATAAGCGCGGTAATGGCAAAGAAATCGGATATCAATGCCAAGGATATCGAGGATGCATTTATCAAGACCGGCATAGGAACAGAGAAGAAATCCAAGGTCATTTCAGAGAGAGATAAGAAGATCACGGCATACCACGAGACAGGACATGCCATACTCTTCCATCTGCTTAAGGACGTAGGACCGGTGCATATGATAAGCATCATTCCTACGGGCGAGGGCGCTGCCGGCTACACCATGCCGCTTCCGGATAAGGATGACAGCTTTGTTACCAAGGAACAGCTTAAGCACATGATGATGGCTGCCATGGGCGGACGTATTGCCGAGGAGCTTATCTGCGACGACATTACGACAGGTGCGTCACAGGACATCAAGCAGGTTACCAAGATAGCAAGAGCAATGGTGATGCAGTACGGTATGAGCGATAAGATAGGCATGATCAACTGTGATGATAACGGGGATGATGTATTCTTAGGTTATGATATTGCACACAACAAGACCTACAGCGACGAGATGCTCAGCACCATAGACTCCGAGATAAGCAGACTTGTGAGCGAATGCTATACGGCTGCCAAGGAGATGATACTGCAGCATAAGGATGTATTGGAGAAGAGCTGTGCTCTGCTCCTTGAGAAGGAAAAGCTGAGCGGAGAGGAATTTGCAGAGCTTTTTTGATAGGAAAATGTAATATATCGGACAAATAAGGCAGCTCGTGATAAAATGCATTGTTGCGGGAAGTCGGATTTGTCCGATTTTTCTTTTGAAAAGACTTTACGGAAGTGAGACGGGTAATGAAGATAGTAAAAAGCGATAATTATGACGGATTTGTATGCTCTGCAGGTGCATGCCCTATGAGCTGCTGCCTGGGTAATTGGCAGATCATGATAGATGATGAACATATCGACAGATACACCTCGGATACCGGTGACAGCGCACTCAATAAGAGACTTGCAGAGGGTGTGGATCTTGTCGAGCAGTGCTTTATGCAGAACGGCGGAAAATGCTATATGCTTGATGAGGACGGACTTTGCTCCATACAGCGAGCGCTCGGAGAGGATGCGCTGTGTGATACCTGCAGGAAGTATCCGAGACATCTTGAGGAATTCAGAGGGGTCAGAGAGTGGTCGCTCTCACTATCATGTCCGGAGGCAGCAAGGATCATACTCGGCAATAAGGACAGGCTCGGATTTATCACGGAAGAAATACCTGAGCCTGAAAATGATGCGGAATATGAGGAGTTTAATGATGATTTCTATCTTTTGCTAAATGAAGCAAGGGACAGGGTATTCGATATCATACAGAGCAGGGAGTATTCCTTTAAGGATAAGGCTATGCTTATAACGGCCTATACTATGGGGATACAGGAGTGCATAGATAACGAGAATTTTGATATCCTTCAGCCTTTTATAGAGGGTGATATAGGACTTGCCGAGATCACAGAGCCAGACGGCACAAAGAGCAAGAGATTTGTATTTGAGCTTGCGGACTTTGATACGGATGATGAAGAGCCGCAAGAAGAGTCGGAAGAAACGTCTTGGGGTGCTGAAGCTGAGACAACACTTGATGAAGCGTATGAGCATGATTATCCGGAAGAAGAGGAGGCTGTGACTTGTGATGATGACGAGACAGAGGAAGGCTTTGATGAGCTTCAGTCAGATGTCGAGCCGATTGTCGCAGACGGTATTCATGTGATAGATGAAACCAAGGAGATCAATCATGATGCGCTGCATAAAAATATGTTCAGAGTGCTGTTTGATCTGGAGGTGATGAGCTCGGATTGGCAGGAAATACTGGAGAATACCTGGGAAGCATGGGATGATGATATAAGGCTAAGTGCCGATGAGGAAATACAGGCAGAGCAGCTCCTTATGTTCTGGACTTATACGTATTTCTGCGGTGCGGTATATGACGGCTGGGTATTCTCCAAGGCGATGCTCGCGGTATGCAGTACATGGTGGATATTTGAAATCAATAATGCAAATGAATTTGAAGGCGGCTTAGCGGAGGCAGCCTATAGATTTGCAAGAGAGATAGAACACTCGGACGAAAACCTCAATGCACTTGAGGAGTGGTTCATGAGGAGAGAATAAAAGCCGGGCTGTTTAATCGGACAAAATTTATTTGAAAAGTTTTTGAAAAAACTTGTTGACAAAAAGCATATAGTTCGATAGAATAATCATGCTGTCTGACGGATGAAAAGTTCATGATGAGCAAGCCTCGGTAGCTCAGTTGGTAGAGCAATGGACTGAAAATCCATGTGTCGCCGGTTCGATTCCGGCCTGAGGCAGTTAGACATTTGCGCGAGTGGCTCAGTGGTGGAGCGTCGCCTTGCCAAGGCGAAGGTCGCGGGTTCGATCCCCGTCTCGCGCTTTTTTTATTTCAGCGGAAACCCTTGTAGATAAGGAGTTTCCGCTTTTCTTTTTGTTCAAAATCAGAGATATAGAGATATAGGACAAAACGTGTTGGTGAAAAGGTGTTAAAAACGTTGTTACACCAGCGTTATTGCTGCATATATCTTCCTTGAAAACAGAGAATTCGGAGGAAGGCATAATGAAGCATGCTATCCGCATGGGGTGTTTGACCGAATATTACATCTGAGATATAATCACAATATTAAAGTAAGCTGATGGAGGAAAATCTTATGATAGAACATAATGAACTGGATTCCACATGCGGCGTTTCCGATGATGAGTTGACAGAACGTTTTAAAGAAGCTATTCGTATTGATAATGAGATTAAGAGAATTAAGGGAACCCCGATTGCCGGCTATGACCCGAAAAATAAACGGGCATTCTTGCAGTATCCGGATGGAAGAATCGAATATGTTGCAGGATGAGAAAAAGAGACCGGAGATTATTGTCTTTGCCGGACCGAATGGAAGCGGAAACCCTTGCAGATAAGGAGTTCCCGCTTTTCTTTTTGTTACAATAAACTCATTTAATTGATACAAAAGATAACTCCGTCTCTTTTCCGGCAGAAAGGATATCAAGCAATCTGCATGCAGGACCTGTCGGATGCGTACGGCCACATTCCCATGCCTCAACGGTTTTTTTTGATACTCCGAGATAATTTGCAAAGACAGACTGGGTCATGCCTGCTTTCGTACGTATGTCTTTGATTTCATGTTTATTATATTCTTTAACGGGGGCTATTATGTATGTGACAGATTTGGCTTTTCCGTTTCCTTTTTCAAAATCGATTGCTTCCTGCAGACCTTCCTTCAGGTCATCAAATAAAGAATTCATAGTACTACCTGCCTTTCCTGTTCATTCCGGCTTCGTCTTTTAGCATTTTAACCAGTTTTTTTAATGCGTTCTTTTCTTCAGCGGAAAGATGTTCTTGTCATAAACGAATACTCCTAAAGAATACAATCAAACAATAAACCCTATTATATAGGGTGTCAATAATTGGATGATGTGATTTTTTAATCAGATAGAATAAAATCCGGAAGTATAACAATAAAGTTTTGTATTTGACATGAATAAGAAAAACTTCTATGTAGGGATGGATGAATATTATCTTGTAGATAGGATCTATTTTTTGATTGATAATGGTAGCTTAGAATATGTTAAAGAAGGGGAACCGTTGCCGCCATATGACTGTTATATCAGAAGAAAATAGTACTTGCCATAATCTCTGCCTTATGCCATGGTATAGGTAGAATTATTTATTCAGCCTGAAGCTGACTGCATCCTTGCAACACATAAGAGTGGGAAAGGAAGACGAACATGAAAAAGCTGTTTATTTATTTTACTGTTTTATGCATTTCTTTATTGATCCTATCTGCGTGTTCGCCAGGCCCTGAGACCGAGAACGGTTACGGAGGTGATCCCATGGAGTTTGAGAGCTTTAATTTGACAATGACCGGTACAATGGCGCATAGCGATGTATATGCTGCGCAAAAGACTGAGGGCGGCGTTCATCTTGAGCATTATATAGAAACAAGCATGTGGGATGATGCGTTGGCAAGGTCTGTTGATATACGTCACACGATCCGAGAGATAGATGGAGATGAGGCTCTGTATAAGGAGCTGTGCGCTGTGTTCGGAAACTGCAGAATAGATAAATGGGCAGGCTTTCGTGGGGAAAATCCGCCGGATGTTCTTGACGGAAGTTCCATGAGCTTTAATGCGGTACTGGCTGACGGAACTAAGGTGGATGCCTCCGGAAGCAATAATTTCCCGAAAAACTATAGGATCTTTGTTCAGGAGATACAAAAGCTTATTAATGAAGAGAAGATCACCAAAGTTAAGTTTCGTGGAGACGGTTATGAAGTTACTCTGCCTGAAAGCTGGGTTGGGGTAGTGACAGCGGAATATTCGGATGGTATGGCGGCATTTTCGGTAGATCAAAATGATGGTAAGCTATTAACATTCTGCATAATCGATGATAACAGCTTCGGCTATTCATCCAACAGTTATGAAGGATGTATTGATGTAGGACGCCTTTTATCTGGGGATGATGTAAGATTCATCACTGTACGCGACCATTATGAAATAGATGCATATGCCGACAAGGTCTCTGAAGATGCACTTGCACTTTGGGAAAGCTATGAGAGTGATAAGCTTGCAATGGTCGAAAGCTTTCATGGTATAGACGGATATGAGCTTTATCCGGAAAATGGAGATGTGTTATATGAGTCGGAGGCAATGAGGCTTGCGGATGATGCACGCAGCCTTTGGCTGTATCTGAATTTTGCCGGTGAGTATGCGGGAGGCGAGAAACCGACAATAATAGACGGACGCAGTTATATAGTTATGTTTCCGCAAGATAAAGGCGTATATACGATAGAAGCTGTGCATGATGAGCTGTTAACGGTATTTTCCGAAGAATTTACAGATAAAATTATAAATAAAGCCGTTGCAGACAAGGATATTATCGAGTATGACGATGATGTTTATGTTGCTTTCAAGAAAAAAGCGGGCAGCGAATCTTCAAACGGTTGGGTGGACAGTGTCAGGGATGAAGGAGACGGAAGATATACAGTTGTTATGGCGGTGAGGAGATCGGGTACCGATACGCTTGAATATATTGATTTTCCTACAGAGAAAAATGCACAGGGCAAATTTGTGTTTTCGGCTTATCCTTACTGGGATGAATCAGAGTGATTCATGATCCTGCTATACAAACAAGATTTTTCGAAGATTGTCGGCAAATGTTAATGTAGGTGCCGAAAACTTCAAAGTTTAGTGGTGGCTGTCGTTGGGGACGGCGAAATACTCCAAAGTTTAGTGGGGGCTGATGCGAAATGAATCGGCCCCTGTTTTTAATATCCGGCATTTAATATCAGCTGTTTGTACATATTATCTAAAACTGTTTTGTAATTATCTATTTGCAATAATCTTGGTCATATGAAACAATGATATTACTTTCAGCAAGCCGTCGGTGACTTGCAGTATATACATTTTCATGAGCTTATAAACACATCTGAAAATATCTTGAGTATCTGTCAACATATTAACGCATGCATCAGGTCTGATTAGTGTGCATGCCACAGTCAAAAGGAGAATATGATAATGAAAACAAGCGAAAGCAACAGTAATGCAGTATCTATGGATCTCAAAAGAACTATCGTCCCATTTCAGGAACAAACCATCAGGAACAACTTCATGTTCGGAGAAGTTATGAAAGACGGAAATAACTGTAAAGAGTTTCTTGAGTTGGTGCTTAACAAGAGGATTCGTGAGCTTCAAATAATTCAGAATGAAAAATCCATACTTCCTCATCCTGATTATCACGGTGTCAGACTTGATGTATTTGTAAGGGATGATGAAGGAACAGCCTATAATATCGAGATGCAGGTGGCACGAGACCATATAGAACAGA
>JAUNWP010000036.1:0-13830 GCA_030540255.1 Eubacteriales bacterium
CCTGAAGTCCTCCGAGCAGCATAGCTGTACAGGCATCACCCGGGATACCGAGTGCGAGCAGCGGGATCATAGCTCCGCCGATAGTACCGTTATTTGCCGTCTCCGAAGCAACAACTCCGTCCATGATACCTGTTCCGTAGAGCTCCGGATGCTTTGACAGGTTCTTGCTGACAGTATAGCTGATCATGCAGCTTACTCCGCCTCCGATACCCGGAAGGATACCGATTGCAACACCGATAAAGGCTGAAACTATAGCGTTAGGGATCTGAGCGATACCCTCCTTAAGAGTAAAGCCGCAGCCTTTTATCTTGGCAGTCTCATTTACGATGTACTTTTGTTCTTTACGTACTTCCTCGGCATACTTCATGACCTCGCTTATAGCAAATAGTCCGATAAGGAGTACGAGGAGTGCAAATCCGTTATTAAGCTGGAACATTCCGAAGGTAAATCTCGGCTTTGAATCAATAGGTGCAAGACCTACAGTTGCAAGCAGAGCTCCGAGTACGGCACTGATCAGACCCTTTGGCATATCGTGTCCGGTAAGAGCTATAACCATTGACAATGAGAAGATCGCAAGTGCGCAGTACTCATATGCCTGGAACTTCAGTGCAACATTACAGAGCACCGGTGTAAGCAATATAAGGAGTCCTACACCTATCATGGTTCCTATAAAGCTGAACACAACTCCGGTTCCGAGAGCCTTACCGGCTTCTCCCTTATCTGCAAGCGGCTTACCATCGAAGCAGGTTGCAACCGATGAAGGCGTACCCGGGATATTAAGCAATATCGCAGATATAAGTCCTCCGGAGATTCCTCCGATATAAAGTGCCATCAGCATACTTATTCCCTGACTTGCTGTCATTGAATAGGTTACTGGCAGGAACATTACTATAGCCATGGTGGCTGTAAGCCCCGGTATCGATCCGAAGATAATACCGACAATGGTTCCTATCGCTATAAGCAAGATAGTCATAGGCTGTATCGCCGCAAATAATCCTTCAAATATCATCTTGATCTCCTCCTCTTATAATCCGAAAGCCTTAAGTATTCCCTGAGGAAGCAGCACATTGAGGTGATATCTGAATACATAGTAGAGGACCACAGAGCAGATAACACCAATAATCAAGGCCGGAATATATGCTTTCTTCCATTCATGCTTAGGGGTAAGTATAAGTATCTGGAAGAACAGATACACTATCGTCATCGGAACAAAGCCCACAGCATCCATCAGAGCAACATAGACTGTAAGAGCCACAAAGCTTGCGATTACCTCAGCCTTCTCGTTTACCGCAGTCTTAAGATCAAACTTCTCGATCTTTCCTCCCGCCTTAATAAATGCAGCGCGTTTTCTGAATCCGCGGACAGCAACATACAAGCCAAGGACAAGCAATGCTCCACCCCAAAGATACGGAACGAAATGGTTTGTCAGCGGCGTAGAGCCCATACCGATAAATGTCTGTATACCCGGTACCATAAGTAAATAGATAAGTGCAATTAATGCGATCCCGAGGCCCGGAATAATATCGAGCCTGTAATTTGAATTTTGTTTCAAAATGATCCCTCTCCTTTCATTAATTGCCTTTATTATGCCAGTTAATTGATTAACTGAGTGCTAAGTCTTTTGTGCATATTGTTAAAAGAACGTTAATCAAATTGCAGCAGTTTGTATATATTTTAAACACCTGTTGCAAAATTAAACATTTTAAAAGCACTTTTTATCGAATTTTCTCTTCCGCCATAATTTCACGTAAATTGCTGTTATTTTCAGAAGCTTACACACATCAAACCGATACTGAAACAAAAGTAATTTTTCTTCACACTACGCCTTATAAACTTGTTTATTCTGACAAAAATCGCAAACACAGCTGACGCAGGAAGATAGAAAATTGTGCCTATACCGAATGCAGCATTAAATTAATTTGATTCAGGCGCACGCAAAAGAGGCCTCCGCCGCACGGCGAAAGCCTCTTCTTAAAATTATCTGTATGATACTTTATCTGTCGATCACCGACTAGATCAATTTAGATTAAAGGAACTCCTGGAAGCTCTGGAAAAGCTCTCTCTGCTCCTTAAGGTTAGCGATTGTATCATCAAGGTTAAGTACGAACGGATCCTGGAAGCTGTACTCGTTGCACTTTGTCTTCCAATCATCTGTTGAGGTAACCTCGAGAATAGCCTCGTTCATAGCCTTAACAGCTGCTGCATCTGTTCCCTTAGGAGCAAGGCAAGCATACTCTGTATCGATCTTAAGCTCAGGAATCGTTGCACTTGCTGCTTCCTGGTCAGGAAGAAGTGTAGGAGCCTTGCTGAGCATTGTGCAAAGTGACTTCATCTGTCCGTTCTCGATGTAGTCTGCTGCTGTTGAGTAAGGAAGCGATGTTACATCAACCTCACCGCCGAGAAGAGCTGTAAGACGTGAAGCTGCATCACCTGCATCGATGATGTTGAACTCAGCACCGCCAAGGTTTGTAAGTACGCAAGCCTCGATATAAACTCCGCCGCCTGTTGAGATACCCATCTTGATCTGGCCCGGATTAGCCTTTGTAGCATCGATAAGCTCCTGAAGATTGTTATAAGGAGCGTCTGCCGCAACAACAAGGTTCTCACCTGACTGAATTCCGTATACAGCTACAGGCTCGAAAGCATCATATCCGAAGTCAACCATACCTGTTGCCTCGTTACCGTTAAGAGCTGCTGTGTTTGTAAGGATATATGTGTATCCGTCTGTATCTCCGTCCTTGTACTGCTGCATGCAGGTAGCACCGTTAGAACCTGTTACGTTAGAGCATACTACAGATACGCCAAGCTTAGCCTCAAGAGCCTGAGCAAGCATACGAGCCATGTAGTCTGTATCTCCGCCTGCACCGTGAGTGATGTAGAAGTTAACAGTCTTGTCGAATGTGAAGTCACCTGCCTCTGCAGCTGCCTCTGTCTCTGTGCCCTCAGCTGCTGCTGTTGTCTCTGCGCCCTCAGCTGCTGCTGTTGTCTCTGCTGTGCTTGAACCGCCGCATGCTGTAAGTCCGAAAACCATAGCTGCAGCCATTGTCATAGCTAAAACTTTTTTCATGATTACCTCCCAATTGTTTACTTTGTTTCTTATTACCCCACTCCCGGGACACCGCATATGCGATATCCCAAGAATTGTTACCTGATTATAATATGTTTTTAGCCCGGTGTTCAATATAAGTAAAATTATCTTAATACTTTATTAAACACTCTTCTCAGCATCCTCTGCCGCAAGCTCTGCCTTCTTGGCTTCTCTAATATTAGAACGAACCGAGAAGATAACTACAAGTACTGTTGCTGCGATAAGCACCATGAAAATCGGATGGTTGAAGAACTTATCACTTGATGCAAGCTGGCTTACTCGTCTTAAGTTCTCCTCAAATGTCGGTCCGAGGATGAATCCGAGTATCATAGGTACTGTAGGAACCTTAGACTTGATAAGCAGATAGCTCATAAGTCCAAAAGCTACCATGCAGTAAGTATCAAATACCATGTTGGCATTTCCGATAGCACCGATACCGCAAAGTACGATAACTACAGGAAGCAGATAATTCTTCGGAACCTTAAGTACCGATACGAATGCTCTCATGCCGAGGAGCATGAATATCATCATGAAGATGGCTGATACTACCATCGCACAGAAGATAGCATAAACTACCGCACCGTTTTTAACATAGATAAGCGGACCCGGTGCAACATTATGTACCTGAAGTCCTCCGAGCAGCATGGCTGTAACCGCATCACCCGGGATACCGAGTGCAAGCAGCGGGATCATAGCTCCGCCGATAGTACCGTTGTTGGCTGCCTCTGAAGCAACGACTCCGTCCATGATACCTGTACCATAGAGCTCCGGATGCTTGGAAGTATTTTTGCTGACTGTATAGCTGATCATGCAGCTTACACCGCCTCCGATACCCGGAAGGATACCGATTGCAACACCGATAAGAGCTGAAACGATACCGTTAGGGATCTGAGCGATACCCTCCTTAAGTGAGAAGCCTGCGCCCTTGATCTTGGCATCCTCATTTACGGTATACTTGATCTCCTTACGTACATCCTCTGCGTACTTCATAACCTCGCTTATAGCGAAAAGTCCGATAAGAAGTACAAGGAGTGCAAATCCGTTGTTAAGCTGGAACATTCCGAAAGTAAATCTCGGCTTTGAATCGATAGGTGCAAGTCCTACGGTTGCAAGCAAAGCTCCGATTACGGCACTGATAAGACCCTTAGGCATATCATGTCCGGTAAGTGCAATAACCATTGACAATGAGAAGATCGCAAGTGCGCAGTACTCATATGCCTGGAACTTAAGTGCGAAATCACAGAGCACCGGAGTAAGTACCACAAGTATAGCAATACCGATAAGAGTACCGAAGAAGCTGAATACAACTCCTGTTCCGAGTGCCTTGCCTGCCTGTCCCTTATCTGCCATCGGCTTACCGTCGAAGCAGGTTGCAACCGATGAAGGTGTACCCGGGATGTTAAGCAGGATAGCTGATATAAGTCCGCCCGAGATACCTCCGATATAGAGAGCAACGAGCATGCTGATACCCTGGCTGGCTGCCATTGAATAAGTAACCGGCAGGAACATTACGATAGCCATGGTAGCTGTAAGTCCCGGTATAGAACCGAAGATGATACCTACCGCTGTACCGATGGCAATAAGCAAAATTGTCATAGGCTGAAGAACAGCCTGAATTCCTTCTAAGATCATTTAGCTATTCCTCCCTTATTAAAATCCGAATGCACTGAGTATTCCCTGAGGAAGCAGTACATTAAGGTGATATCTGAAGATGTAATAGAAAAGCACCGAACATACGACAGCAACTATAAGTGCCGGTACATATGTCTTCTTCCAATCATGCTTCGGTGTAAGTATAAGTATCTGTGCTACAAGATAGATGATAGTCATCGGTACGAAGCCTACGACATTCATAAGTGCAACATAGATAGTAAGTGCCACGAAGCTTGCGATAACCTCAAGCTTTTCATTGACAGCTGCCTTAAGATCAAACTTCTCGATCTTTTCGCCTGCCTTGATGAATGCAGCACGCTTTCTGAATCCGCGGACAGCAACATACAAACCTAAAACGAGCAATGCTCCGCCCCAAAGATACGGAACAAAGTGATTGGTGAGAGGTGTCGATCCCATACCGGTGAATGACTGGATACCAGGAACCAGTGCAAGATAAGCCACTGCAAAAAGTGCGATGACTATACCCGGAATGATGTCGACCCTGTAATTAGAATGCTTTTTCATTCATTCCACTCCTTTCATTTAAACCCATCATATAATAAGAAAATGTGGCAAGACCGAAACAGTAAATGTATACAGCCTTGATATCAGATCGCTATGTCATGCATATCGGCGAACCCACATACGATATCCGAAATTATTTTATCTTCCGCCTGCAAGCTTAAGTGCCGTTCCAAGCTCCGGCAGCGGATCACTTGTCAGTGTACTTTCATGCACCTCTCCCAAAGGATTGATCTGAAAACCAACAAATCTTCCTCTTAAGAGGATGTCGAGTTTCTCTCCTTCCCTGTGCAGATACAGACTGCCCGGTATAAACTCTCCAAGCTTAGTGACAAGGTTTCTCTCTCTTCCGGGAGCAATGTGACTCACATCACCTGCCTTGACATCCAAGAGTTCCATGTTTGCACCCGGTACGGTAAGATGCATCATACATCCGCTGAACATCTTATTTAATCCGTTCTCCCTTATAGGGAAGGTCACGTCTGCGATCTCTACATGTATATCTCCGGACTTACCTTCGATAAGCTCACGGCTTAAGAAGCCCTGCTCGGTAATTACATTCACAAAACCGGCATCCGTTATATATCCCGGCTTAATTCCGCCCTTAGGTGTATAAAGTGACTCATCGAGGCGCTTCATAACTCCGTGATTTAATATTGCGGCTCTCAAGTCCTGCTCAAAGCCCTTGAGCATAGGTCTGTCAACAAATATATAAAAAACCAGCACTGCGGCTATCGGAAGATATATCCATTGTCCCGCATTCATAAAAAACATGATCAAGGCTATGATCAACAGTGCTATAAAGTAAACCAGATTCGTGAGTATCATCTTAACTCTGCGTTTCTGCAACTTAACGACCTCTTCCGTTATCGGTCCGGCATTTCCGCCCTTATACGAATTCTGCATTATTAAACTCCGAATTTCATAAAAAAGAATGTGCCTTGGCACATTCTCGCGCCGAGCGCGGTCGCTTGCGACAGCTTTCTCCTTCGCGCGAGTGCGCATCCCGCGGAGCGTTTTTTTCATAGGATGCAATTTCCTATGAAAAAAAACATAAACGGTTGAACATCTAACAAACTCTGCAAAGTATACTTAAAAATACAAAGTCAAACAACTGTATCCAATTGTGGCAATGCTTAATTTGAGAACATTTTAACAATCTTGGTGTTTCATTAATGAACAGTGCTTAAAGTATGACAATTCATCGTCATCCCTTGTCAGACACAAGCATATGTTCATCCTATGTTTTCTTAACGGAATCTTTATTTTTAGCGCTAAGAATATATGAAGCCGTCACTTATTATATTCTGTTTCTATACAGACATTATATAAAAATAAAGCTGTTTCTCAAGCTGTTTCTTTCATTACTTTAATAATATAAATCGCTACATGCCTTATTCTTGAACACCCATATCTTTGTGATATAATCATTATCAATAAATCGAACATCTTAAATCTACGCACGCATATATGCATTTTCATTATTAAACATATATGCGGAATACTTATGGAACAGGAATACCGTTATGTTATATGACATTTCAACTTACAGAATAGTTCGCGCCAAGACTGCCGATGACGGATATATAGAAAAGCACAGCCACGGTGCTTATTTTCATTATATGTATATTTTAAACGGCAGCGGACGCATAATCATAGACGGACATGAGCTTGAAGTCTCAAAATACGATCTCGTTATGGCACCTCCGGGTATCGAGCACGAGATCTTCGGCAAGAACGAGCTTATAAAACTCGATATCAAATTCGCTGCAGGTGATCCGCTGTACCGTGATCTGCTTCGCTGCGGTTATTACATACACGGTCTCTCTTCCTACGAGGATAAGCTCATGCGTGATATGTTTGATGAGGCTGTAAATGCACTTCCAATGTACAGCTATGCGATAGACTCAAAGCTGCTCGAGCTGCTGTGTCTTATATTAAGACGCGATAAGCGCGGTATTGAAATGATCACACGAGCACGTAAAAGCAACGACTTTCTTCCGGATACGGACAATATCTCCGGCTCCAAGTTGGAACCTGCTGTCAATTACATTAAGCAGCATATCAATAAAAATATAAGCATAGCCGAGCTTGCGGAACATATAGGATATTCCGAGAGCTATTTTTCGACAGCCTTCAAACGCTGCACCGGCTACGCTCCGAATAAATATATCAACATCCTCAAGATTGAAAAGGCCAAGGAGCTTATAATGTATACTCCGTCAAGCATCACAGCTATAGCCGATGAGCTCGGATTTGAGTCGGTACATTATTTCAGCAAGGTATTCAAACAGATAACAGGCATCTCACCGACCAATTACGTGGACCGTTCGAGTCTGGATATGATAGTAAATGTCTTAAAGAACGAGCCTTCGCTGCCTCCGGAGGACCGATATGAGATCCCGGTCAAGCATATATCCGAGAGGAGTTCCAACAATTTTTCATAAAAAAGATCGTGATTCCCCATGAATCCTCTTATCGATTAATTACGGATAGCTTCGTACTTCGTACTCTCGCTATCCTACGAAAATTCGCACCCGCTTCTACCGAAGCTTTGTGCTCATTTTCGTTTGGCCGTCCTATAGTCGTCTTCGCATCAGCAGGCTGCCGCTTTACGACTGCAGTCCGGCTTTAATCGATAATAAAACCCCTGCGTTTCGGACATGCAGCTTTCCTCAAAACCGACAGGGATCTCTCAGTTTCTTATCAGCTCGAAGCTTGCCTACCCAAAACGCAGGGGGGGTGTTATTCTAATTATTTTACTTTTTAAGTGCCGTCTTCTGATCGGCGTCCACACCCTCTGTATTTTCTCGTATAAAGAGTATCTTGACCGTAAGCAGAATGATCTTGATATCCATCAGTATGGAATAATTCGCAATATATATAAGATCCAGCTTAAGCTTGTCATACGGTGTCGTGTTGTATTGTCCGTAGACCTGGGCATAGCCTGTAAGTCCTGCCTTGACCTTAAGTCTCAGATCAAACTCCGGCATACTGTCCGCATATTCATCCGCGATCTGCCGTCTCTCCGGACGCGGACCCACGAGTGACATATCTCCCTTAAGTATATTAAAGAGCTGCGGCAGCTCATCAACATGCAGCTGCCTTATAACGGCGCCCACCGGAGTTATGCGTGCATCACCCTTTGCGGCAAGCCTTGCTCCCTCCTTCTCGGCATTTACCCTCATGCTGCGGAACTTATATATCTTAAACTCTCTGCCGTCCTTGGTAAGACGATCCTGGGTATAAAAAACAGGTCCTCCGTCATAGAGCTTGATTGCAAGTGCGATAATTAACATTATCGGAGATAGGATGATAATCCCGAGCAGTGATGATACTATGTCCATCGCTCTCTTAACAATAAGCTTATCTACAGGAATACCGTTATTACGTATCAGGAACAATGGTGTATCAAAGAGATGTATGTCATCGGCGCCTCTGAACATGATATCCGATATCTTAGGCGTGACATATACTCTTATGGAATTGGCACTGCAGAATTTGATAATGCTGTTTCGTCTCTCATCAGGAAGATCGGCAAGTATAGCTGCCCTGTATTTAAGCAGCAGACTTTCTATCTCTGACATATCCTCATCTATAGATATCTTCCCGCTGATATTGTAACGGTCTTTGCGCTCATTAAGCTTATCGCAGATGTGCTCATAAGGATATTTACCGTAGATAAGCAGCAGTTCTCTCGGCGGATACAATATCACATAGATACGTCTCGTCAGATATGCCCAGAGTATGATAAAAACTATCTGTACCGCACAAAGCAGCACCAGCGGACTTGCACTAAAATAAATGCCGCCGGTCAGGCATATCTCAATATATCCTATAACATTGGCAATTATTATCGAAGGAACATGTGACAGGATAATGTCACGGAGTCTCATATATGTGATCTTATATCCGTCAAAGGCATTGGTGAGCAGCACCATCACAAGTATATACAGACCTATCATTGCCCAGTTTCCGCGTCTGTAGAAATGCTTTCCTATATGATGATCTATCAGCACCGAATAATGCGTATACCAAAGATATCCGTAGCTCAAGGCCTCAAAGGCCACCGCAATCATTATTGCTATGAAATTGACCAAACGCTTGTAATAATCTCTCATTTATCCCTGCCCATAGTACTGTAAATGTCGTAAAGCTTTGACTTTACCGCATCCGTACTGAAGCCTTCCCTGATTATATCGTAGTTATGCCTTCCCATGGAGCGAAGCTCCTGCACAGAAAAGCTCATAAGCTTATGTATTGCAGCTCGTATATTTTCATCCGACACAGTCTCGTCATGTATAGACTTAGGTTCTGCACCTACCTCAAACATGATCCCGCCCTTATCGTCAACAAGATCTGTGTTGCCTCTTATCCGGCTTACGGCAACCGGAAGTCCGCTTGCCATTGCCTCCATAAGTGCCGCAGAAAGTCCCTCCTGATATGAAGGAAACAGGAAAGCATCAGCCGCCTTATACAAGCCGGCGGTATCCTCTCTGTACCCAAGGAGCTTCACCTTATCGCTAAGTCCATGCTCTCTTATAAACCCTGCAAACTCATCTGCATACACACCTGTCCCTGCAACAGCATAACAGATATCACGGAAATGCTCCCCGCCGGAAAAAGGCTTAAGTTCTCCTTCATCCTTACCGACAAAAGGACTATCCGCTGACAGCTCTCTGCCGCCGGCATACTCAGATGAAAGAGCTTTTCCCTCACCGGTAAACTCAGGCTGCATTGCCGCAAGCGCTCTCAGCACTGAAATATAATTCTTACGCTTACTCAGCTCTCCTACCGACAAGATCAGCATAGTATCATCCGGGATGCCAAGCTCACTGCGAAGCTCATTCCTGTAATTTATATCACTGATACCGTCACAGCACTCTGCGTTCTGCACATGCTTACCCGGCAGCTCCTTGTTTTTGCTAATCTCCTCCGACAGCTCTGCTGCATTACCCATCCCGGCTTGTACATTTTGCCCGGAATTTTGCAGTCCTTCATTTCTTCCTGCACACCCGGCACCGGAAAACTTACTCATGTCAATTCCGATACCCGGCACGTAGCAAAGCTTCTTCATGCCGAACTTAGCCTCGGCTATGGCATGATCCTCCTTGTTGATAGTGATAAGCACATCTGTAATATAGGACAGGATCTTTTCTATCGGATAGTAGGCCAGCCAGTTTATCCTAGGCGCTCCCTTAAAGAAATGAAAACCGTGCGCCGTATATATGACCGGTGTACCGCTGAGTCTGCATGCAAGTCTTGCTACCACAGCGCCTACCGGAGTGTGGCAATGAACAAACTCATATCTGCGCTCCCTCATGATACGAAGAGACTTGATAAAAGCACGTCCGTTCCTTGCCAGGTCAAATATATTTCTGTTGAGCGGAAGCTGTATGCACTCTACATTTAAAGCAGCAAGCTCAGACTTAAAGCGTTCAAGACTCTCCTTACTCATAGGATTACCGTACTCAAAATTGCATGCTGCATCAACGGTATACCCCATTTCCTGCAGCATGCGGATATTCATCATATTGAATCTCTCGATCATATAGGCAGTAGTGGCATATATAAGCACACGTCTGCCGCCTGTCTTAAGATCTCTGTTTTGTTCTTGTACGGAACTATCCATGTAAATGTCTCAGGCTGCAGTCTGACAGCCTATATAAAAAAGAATGTGCCTTGGCATATCTCAAATCCGAGCGCGGTCGTTTGCGACAGTTTTCCCTTCGCGCGAGTCAAGCATCCCGCGGAGCGTTTTTTATCGATTAAAGCCGGAGTGTAGTCGTAAGAGCAGCGGCTTGCAGCTGCTCTTACGACTATAGGACGGCCAAACGAAAATGAGCACAAAGCTTCGAAAGAAGCGGGTGCGAATTTTCGTAGGATTGCGAGAGTACGCAGTACGAAGCAATCCGTAATTAATCGATAATATAGAATAGAACGCAATTTCCTATAAATTTAAAAATCAATGCCGAAGCCTTGCCTTGAATAAACTTGCGCTTTTGACTCTTGCCGGCAAAGGATGTACTATGGTGATATAACCCGGATATACCGGTACCAACGTATACATCCTAAACAACGCAGACCATCACTTAGCTGCGCTTACTCTCCTGCGTACCACTTCATATGCAAGCACGCCTGCCGCTACCGAAGCATTAAGCGAATCTATATCTCCGAACTGCGGAATAGATGCGATCATATCACATTTCTTACGCACAAGCTCGGATACGCCCTTGCCCTCATTACCTATAACAAGTCCGATGGCACCGTCAAGATTAAGCTTATACATGCTCTCGCCGCCCATATCGGCACATACGAACCAGAGACCTCGCTCCTTAAGCTCATCTATGGTCCTTGCTATATTTGTAACCTTGACTATTGGAGTATAGTTGATAGCACCTGCCGAAGCCTTGGCAACCGTAGCCGTAAGTCCCACAGCTCTGTTCATACGGATAATGACGCCGTGTGCACCTGCCATATTGGCTGTTCGTATTATCGCTCCCAAATTATGCGGATCCTCAATACCGTCAAGCAGGAACACAAAAGGCTTCTCACCCTTGGTCTCTGCCTTGGCAAAGATATCATCAAGCTCTGCATAATTGTAAGCCGCCGCATAGGCGATAACGCCCTGATGCCTGCCGCCTGTTATCGATATCTGATCGAGACGCTGCTTGGAAACAAATTCAAGCTTGGTCTGCGGATGCTTCTTAAGCTCTGTTATGATGCTGCCGAGTCCGCTGTCATGGTTGCCGTCAAGCACAAGTACTCTGTCTATGGATCTGTCAGAACGAAGTGCCTCAAGCACTGCATTTCTGCCCTCAAGCAAAGTATCGGACATATCCACATCCGGCTTGTAGTCAGTGCTTACTTCATTCTCCTCATCAAAGTCCTTGTATGCTCGCTCATCCCTGCGGCTGCTGCGCTTATTATCGAAGTCATAGTTCCTTCCGCGGCTTTCTCCGCAGCTGCGTTCTCCGTAGGAGCCTCGCTTATCCTTACGCTCACTGTCATACTCACGTCTTCCGCCCCTTGCATTCCTGCGCTCGGAAGCATCGTTTCTTCTGTTGTCACGGCCGTAGCCGCCTCTGTTTTCTCTGTATTCTCTGCTCATAATCGTGTTATTTTATCATATATACTATGCTTCATCAAGCTTGACGCCTTGACGGCGAGGCTTATGAAGCTACCGATCCTATTCTCGTCTGCCGATACTGTTTAAGTTCAAACCATCGACTGTTTGTCGGCTCATTTCAGGCTCATTCTGCTGCCGGCTGTCATACATTCCCGGTCTCAGTCCGCCGCAGCATTACCTGCCGCTCTTCCTGTGCTCCATGCTATCTGCAGATTAAATCCTCCGGTAAATGCATCCACATCCAGCACCTCTCCCGCAAAGTACAGGCCCGGCTGTTTTCTTACCTCCATGGTCTTCGGATCTATCTCCTTGACCGAGACTCCGCCGTGCGTAATTATCGCCTCATTAAAGCCCCTAGTACCGCTTATAGTAAAGCTGAGCGCCTTGACTGCATTTGCAAGAGCTGCTCTCTCCTTCTTGCTTATATCGCGCACCTTCTTATAAGGATCTATGCCCGCACGTTCAAGCACTATCGGACGCAGCGAGGATATAAGAAGCTTTGAAAGTGCATTATGTATGTCTGCATTCATTGACGCTTCAAAATCCCTGAGTATCCTTGCATCCAGCTGTTCGACACTCAGTGCAGGCTTTAAGTCTATCTCAAGCTTTAGTTTGGTGCTGCCGTCAATATAAGCTGCTGCAAGACTTGATGCCGAGAGTATCAAAGGACCGCTTACCCCGAAATGCGTAAAGAGCATCTCACCGCTCTCACTCTCATGTATGCATTTACCGCTGTCAAGCTTAAGCCTGATAGATACATTCTTAAGGCTTACGCCCTGAAGTCTGCGGCAATCCTCAAGCTCGGCAACATCAAACGGCACAAGAGCCGGTCTTCGCTCTGTGGTCTTTATTCCAAAGCCTTCTGCAAATGCGTAGCCGTCACCCGTAGAGCCCGTGGACGGATAGCTTACACCCCCTGTAGCTATTATGAGTCTGTCTGCGGAATAGATTGCACGCTTTCCGTCTCTCAAAGAACGTGCAGCTACCTTATAAAGCTCATCTATGCGCTCGATCTCCGACACTTCTGTATTAAGCTCAATTCGTACTCCGGCAGCCTTCATCCTGCGCTGCAGCGCCGCCGTAACGTCGGAAGCATGATCCGATAAGGGAAATGCTCTGTTTCCGCGCTCCACCTTGGTCCTGCATCCTGCCTCCTCCAAAAGCTCCGTCACATCCTCAGGCATAAATGCCCTGAGTGACGAGTACATGAACTTCGGATTGCTCACCACATTTCCTATAAATGTATTGAAATCACAGGCATTGGTATAGTTGCATCTGCCCTTGCCTGTGATATATATCTTCTTGCCTAACTTTTCGTTTTTCTCAAGCAAGGTCACCGAACAGCCTCTCTCTGCTGCCGTAAGTGCGGCCATCATTCCTGCCGCACCGCCTCCTATGACCAAGACTCTGCGCTCTGTATTATCCACATCTGCCTCTT
>JAUNWP010000036.1:13930-17203 GCA_030540255.1 Eubacteriales bacterium
GCGGAAACCTTAAGGAAATTCAAGTATTTCCACAAGATCTCACGTAAGGCCTCTCGTCACTACGTGCGCATTATTACTGTAATAATGATACTTGTTGCCTTTTATCTGGGTGTATCTTTCTTCATGAATCGTTTCAATTCCGATATACATGATAACGATTCCACGATCAGGCTTACCGTCGATACCATAGATCAGCGCACAAAGCTATCGGCTTCCATGCTGGATGCACAATACAGCTCTCTTGAAAAGAGTGTAGCCATAGAGACAAAGCTGACGGCTATTTATTTAAATAATACCGACCGTGTCAACTGGGTAAATGCTATAGATCTGCTTACCGATAAAGACGACAATGTCGAATTCTTCTATATTGAAAATAACGAGGTGTCCTTTGCAAGCTCCAATGCCGGAGGAATAGGTCTTACTAATGATGAGCTCGAGAGACTCACCGCCGAGGGTTCATATACCCGCAGCGTAAACGATAACACCGACCTTTATGCCGCTCTTCCTATATATAACGGCTATCTTGTAGGCATGTACAGAGCTATCGGCGATTATTCCGCTCTCAGTGCACGCAGTATATACAATTACAGCCAGAATGTTCCTAACGGAGGTCTTCTGGTCTATAACAAACATGACGGCAGTCTGTATCAGAACGAGCATGCATATCTCAGTGAGCGCAACATTAACGACCTTGATCTAAAGCCTGTATTTGAGAATTCGGTGCTTATAACGGATGATGATGCCCATTACTCTGTTTCTGAGCTATTACATTCACTGGATGACTACCGTGTATATTCACTTGACATAACAGATGATGCAAGAGTCACCGCATATTACAGCGTAAGAGACTGCTTCAGATCGGCACTTTCCGACATAGCACTTCCTCTTGCATATTTCGTATTTGCCTCTGCCATGATAGTCGGAAGCGCCGCGACACTCCGAATAGTCCGTTCAAGCGCCCGCCGCGAAAATGAGATCATACGCATAGGCAAAAAATACGCTCTTGATAAGCTTATCGTATCACGAAGCTTATCCTTATTTGTCATAGCTGCGGTCATAGTCGCCGCTATCATGACCTATGTCACAGCTCTCACGGATATAAGCCGCCGCAGTATGCAGGCTTCCTCGAATCTCGAAAACATAACACATGACGAGGCATATAATCTCGAAAATGCCAATAAGTATATCGGCATAAGGGATCAGTTCCTCACTGATGATCTAAGCAAGGCTTCGCGTCTTATCGAGGCAGATGAGAAATTCCGCACCCCTGAACTTCTGTCGGAAATCGCAGATACACTCGAGGTCTGCTCAGATATAAGCTTATTTGATTCCAATTCCTATTGCCTTGCCTCATCCAACGGCTATTCAGGCTATAAGCTTGACAGCGAGGATGAGCTCAGCAAACAGCTGAACGGCAATAATGCTAAAAATGTATATCTCACCGAGCCTGACTCTGATAATATCAGCTACTTCGGTATCAGAAGTCACTATAACTCCGGAATTATCAGATTCACCGCGGTAAACGATCAGTTTCAGGCTATAATCGAGCGCCTCAATGTAAGCTCAACTCTGATTGAGGCAGACTTCGGTTCCTCGGATGTGCTTTATTACGATACGGAAGCTCCGACTACACTTAAACTTGCCGAATCAGGCTCACATGACATCAAAACTATCCAAAACAGTCTTGATGCTTCGGTACTGCATGATAATTATTTCGGTATAGCAGAGCTTGACGGCAAACGCTGTTTTATCAACATAGCCTCAGACACCAACCGCAGCGGCAATTATTTCTTAAGTGCATGGAGGACAAGCAATCTGATTGCTTCCATATCGGATATAATAATTTATTTTATTAAATGCTCGGTTATGCTGCTCATGGTTACACTCCTCCTCTTTATACCGTTCAATACGGAAAAGGAGCCTGTTATTGAAAATGATGCTGCAGCAGAAAAGCCTAAAAGTATCTTTGTGCCCGTAGGCAGCGTAATCATAAATGCCGCAGCAGCTTCCGATACCTCAGACATTAATATGTCTAAGGACTTAAGTCCGGACAAGAAAAACGATATTCCCGAAGATGATACGCCTGCTGCCGAAAACAAGCCGGGTGCTTTTGCCGACACAAATACACTAAAACTTTTGTATAAAAGCGGTATAGAATACGCAGAGTACAGCTTCGGAAGCTCGGTAAATACACTGACCGCAGGATGCATTATCATGTTTTTGATATATCTTGTGTTTGGCCTGGTTACCGGAAACCAGACGGGCTCCCTTATCCATTATCTGTTTACGCCGACACGCGAACGCGGAGTCAATATATTCTCCGTCACGCTGTCAATGATATACATTTTCGGTATATGGGCACTGAGCAGCCTGCTGCGCAATATCACCGCAACCATATCCAAGAACACAGGGCCTGCCGGTCTTACCGTGGGCAAGCTTATCGAGAGCTTCATAAAATTTGCGGCATTGATATTAACCATACTACTCGTACTCAGTGAATTGGGCGTTAAGACAGGTTCTCTGATTGCTGGTGCGGGACTCACCTCCGTTATCATAGGTATCGGAGCACAGAGCACCGTAGGTGATATACTGTCCGGACTCTTCATAATCTTTGAGGGTCATTTCCGTGTCGGAGATATAGTCAGCATAAACGGCTGGACCGGAATCATCAAAGAGATAGGCATGAGAACCATGACCATAGAGAGCACAGGATACTCTACTGATTACAAAAATCAGCGAATTATCAACAACTCGGATTTTAAGGACGTTACCAATCTCTCGCGCAATCCGTCTTATGCCGTATCCGATATAGCAGTTCCGGTGGATGCGGATGTCGAGCTTATACGCAAACTCTTTGAGGCGCACAAGACCGAGCTTAGCAATTATCTTGACAACATACTTGATGAGCCTGTATTCGACGGTGTTTTAGACTACGGAGACTACTATAAACGTGTTCGTTTCCGTGTACTCTGCGAGGAATATGACCGTTCCGGCAATGCTACCTTACTCACACGCTTCATGGGCAGGATACTTGAGGAGAACAAGCTCATCCTCAATGTGGATGTATTTCATACCAGGCCGAACCGAACTGTTTAAATGGAATGCGCCTTGGCGCGCACTAACGTCGTGGCGGCACAAAACAAAAGAGCTGACGCACAATTTCGGTACGACAGCTCTTCAATCAAATTATTAAAAGCCGATAATAGGACTCGAACCTACAACCTGCTGATTACAAATCAGCTGCTCTACCATTGAGCCATATCGGCTTGTGTC
>JAUNWP010000037.1:0-9683 GCA_030540255.1 Eubacteriales bacterium
ATATACTTAAAGGACTCCTCCGAGGCATCAGCCATGGTGTCTCCAAGCTTCGATCTGCCCGGAACATCATAGGTATCTATGGCAGCTATTATCATGAAGTTACCTACATGCTGATAGGTCTCAATTATCCTGTCATAGAAGGCATTCATAAGCGCCTCATTGCCGAGATCCGCATCACGCATACCGGTAAGCAGCTTGTATGAGTCATTGTTGAATTCAAACTGAAGCGGAATATCTATGTTAAAGAGGTTCTTCTCAAAGCTGCCGGAGAGACATTTTTTGATTATCTCCATGTACTTATACAGCTCTTCATCCTCCATACCGATAAGGCCGCCGCAAAATGAAGCTACTTTTTCCTTTTCTCCGTTAACATAGCAGCCGCAGAGCCTTGAGACCGAGCAGCGGTCCTTGGTATACAGCTTCCTGATTTCTTTTATTTCTTTACTGTTCATTGTATGTTTTTGTCCTTAAAGCTCATTCATTATCTTGATCGAATCTCTGCATTCAAGCTCAAGCATATATTCCGCAAGATTTATCCTTGTCTCAAGCGTAATTATCACAACCGTTTCATCATCCGATTTGTTGCGGTTTATCTCTATATTATTGATCTTGATGCCTGCGTCCTTAAGCTCTGTCAGGAAGCGTGAAAAGCCCTCCATTCCGTCAAATACAATAAAATAGTCATGCACGACCGAATTCTTCTTGATCGTCTTATCAAGCTTCTCGACAGTAATAAGCAGGAATATCATAAGCAACGTAGCCGTAATGCCTGCGCTTATAAAGCCTGCGCCCAGGGTAAGTCCGAGACAGGCCGTAGCCCAGAGGCTTGCCGCAGTCGTAAGACCTCTGACATGATTGTATTTGGTTATGATGATGGTACCTGCCCCGATAAATCCCATGCCGCTTATGACCTGGGCTCCGAGTCTGGCAACATCTCCGCTGTAATTAGGGAAGGTAAGTGCGATATATTCACTTGTTATCATTACAAGGCATGCGGACATGCAAACCAGAGCATGTGTTCTGGTTCCCGCACCTCTTCTCTTCTTCTCTCGGTTGATTCCCACTATATAACCGAAAAGTGTAGCAAGAAACAATCTCAGCACCACCGAAACAAGTCCTATCTCGTCCCCGTATATAAGATCCATATTCATTTTTATGTCCACCGTTTATACGTCTGTCTGCGCAGACCTTAATTTATTGCGCTGCTATCTTTTCCGCAAGCTCGTTGAGATAGAACCAGCGTTCCGTCTTGGCCTCCAACGCCTCCTCAAGCTCCGTCTGCTTCTTGCTAAGCTCCGTAAGCTTGGCAGAATTTGTAGCATTGGCACTCATATCAGCCTCATTCTGTTTAATAGCCGCCTCAAGTGCCGCTATATCGGCATCTATAGTCTCATACTCACGCTGCTCCATATAGCTGAATTTGAGCTTGCGCTCACGTCTGCGTCCGGCATTGGGATCCTTTGCTTCGGCATTTCCCGCTGCCTCATTTTCAGCTGCTGCCTGAGCGGCACCACCCGCTTTGATGCTCTGCTTTCCGGCACTTTTGTCCTTACCCACGGAAATGCTTCCTGCCGGCTCAGCTTCAAGTCCCGCAGCCTCACGCTCCGCTTTAAGACGATTCTCATAATCGGTATATCCGCCCTCATGCTGTCTGAGTCTGCCGTTTCCCTCAAAGGCGAATATGCGTCCCACCACTCTGTCAAGGAAATAGCGATCATGTGATACCGTTATGACTATACCCTGATAGCTGTCGAGATAATCCTCAAGTATTTGCAAGGTGGCTATATCAAGATCGTTGGTAGGCTCGTCAAGTATAAGCACATTAGGCGCCTCCATAAGCACTCTTAAGAGATTAAGTCTCCTTTTTTCTCCTCCTGAGAGCTTGGATATAGGTGAATACTGCTGCTCGCCGGGAAAGAGAAAGAGCTCAAGCATAGCCGAAGCCGTCATCGTACCGTCTGCTGTACGCACATACTCCGCCGTATTACGTATATAATCTATGACCCTGTCATTGGGATTCATGTAAGCTATGCCCGCAGAAGGATCATTGGCAATCTCCTGAGTATAGTAGCCCAGCTTTACGGTCTGCCCTATTACTATCTCTCCGCTGTCCGGCTGCTCCATACCGACTATCATCTTCATCAGCGTAGTCTTGCCGCAGCCGTTCGGTCCTATGAAACCTATACGGTCGTTTTTCAGAAATCTGTATGTAAAATCCTTGATGAGTGTACGTTCTCCGTAGAATTTGCTTATATCAAGCAATTCAACCGTAGTTCGTCCCATACGTGTATAGACGGAGCTCATCTCTACACGTCCGTCGGTCTCAGGCGCCTTCATGTCACGCAGAGCCTCATAGCGCTGTATATGTGCCTTCTGCTTGGTCGAACGCGCACGTGCACCTCGCATCATCCACTCTATCTCCTTACGGAGTATAGACTGACGTTTTCTCTCCGATGCCTGAAGCGAAGCTTCACGCTCCGCCTTAAGCTTAAGAAAGCCGCTGTAATTTGTATCGTAGGAATAGAGCTTACCCTTATCAAGCTCAACTATGCGTGTACATACGGAATCAAGGAAATACCTGTCATGAGTAACCATGACCAGGGCTCCGTTAAAGCTCTTAAGCCTCTCCTCAAGCCATGCCGACATCTCACTGTCAAGATGGTTGGTAGGCTCGTCGAGCACAAGTATATCGCAGGACGACAACAACACAGCCGTAAGCGCAAGTCTCTTGCGCTGTCCTCCCGAGAGCTCTCCTGCAGGCTGATCAAAATTAAAAATGCCGAGCTTGGTAAGCATAGTCTTGGCATCAGCCTCACTCACACCATCCCCAGCCTGTGCCAGTACACTCTCAAGTACGGTATGCTCCGGATCAAACACCGGAGTCTGAGGCAGATATCTTACTACGACATGTCTTGCCCTGCTTATCCTGCCCTCGTCCTCCTCTTCTTCGCCTGCAATAATACGAAGAAGTGTGGATTTACCCGTTCCGTTGATGCCTATAATACCCACACGCTCGCCTTCATTTAAGAAAAATGAAGTATCGTTAAGCAGCATGCGTCCCGTATATGATTTTTCTATATGTTCAAGAGAAAGTAACATAAATACCTCATTCGGCGCTGTTTTGATTACGCACTTTTCGACCTATATTAAAATCAAGCAGCATCATCAGCGCTCCGAATACCGTCATTATTACGCCTATGAGTATCGCACAGTTTCTGAAGTATACTTCCGGCAATATACGTATTATCTGATCCTTTGCCGGATCAAAAAGCCAATTTGTCTTATCAGGAAAAAACAGCCTGTGAAATATTATAAATGCCTTATTAAAATCCACGAAGATAACTCCGCCGAGCACTGTTGTGATCAGGATTATCTCTGTAAAGCCTCCCCAGAACAAAGGTCCTCTTCCGAGCGGTCTCAATTCTCTGACCGCACCTACCTTCTTGATTGCAAACAAAGCCGCAGCCATCATGGTAGATACTATAAGCACATGTATATCAAGAGCAAACAAAAGCCTGCAGTCTCTGAAATGCTCCATGCCCTCATTGCTCCACTTGAGCACTCCGGTATCGAAAGGAGCTCCAAGCATACAATAATCCATCATCTCGTCAAAGGCTTCTATGATCTCAGCCCTGCTCCATGGTGTGTGCTCCGCAAGATGCAATGCATCCACATGCATATAATAGAAATTACGCCACAAAAGCGGCACAGCCACTGCCAGTGATATCCCAAGCAATGCTATGGTCAGTGTGCGTATTATCGAATACAGCACATCCCACGACTTATGTCGTGATGCATTTTGATCATATTCATTATTGTTCGTCATATCCTTATCGAACATCTTATCCTTTAACTCCGTAAGCCGGGCAGCTTATTTGTCAGACTTAGTATCTATGGTCTCGTTCATGCTGCCTGTTCTGTATCCGAGCAGATCCAGCGATACATACGAAAATCCGTATTCCCTGAGCTTAAAATAAACCTCTTCACGAATATCCTTCTGCATGATCTTGTCAAACTCGCTCTGATCAAGCTCTATACGTGCAAGCTTGTCATGTATACGTACTCTCAACTGATGGAAGCCGAGATCCAGGAGCAGCTGCTCTGCCTTATCCACCATGGCAAGCTTTTCTTCACTTATGGTCTCACCGTATACAAATCTTGAAGAAAGGCAGGCAAAGGACTGCTTATCCCAGGTAGGAAGTCCGAGGTACTTTGAAAGCACTCTGATATCATGCTTTGTAAGCTCGCAATGTCTGAGCGGACTCTTGATATTAAGCTCCGCAACAGCCTGAAGTCCCGGACGGTAATCTCCGTTATCGTCAAGGTTCGAGCCCTCTACTATCTCGGCTATTCCGTGCTCATCGGCAATTGCTCTTATCTTCTCAAAGAGTTCATGCTTGCAGAGATAGCAGCGGTTCTTGGGATTCTTGGCAAAGCCTTCGATCTCAAGCTCCTCCGACTCGCATATATAATGCTTTATGCCTTCCTTTTCACAGTAGGCATTGGCCTCGTTAAGCTCTCTCTTAGGGAAAGAACAGGATGAAGCCGTAACCGCTATAACTTTATCCCCGAGTGCTTCCTTGGCTGCCCTTAACAAAAATGTAGAATCAACTCCGCTTGAGAAAGCAACCGCAACACTTCCGAGTGATGCGATATATGCCTTAAGTGCTTCGTACTTCTCCAGCTGTTCTTTGCTTGGTGCGTTTATCTGTTCATTCATCTTAAAACCTCTTTCGAATAAACCAAAAACATAAATATCTGTATTATCAGGCAGCATGCAGGGAAATTATCAACATTTCCCATGAACGAACCATCTTCTTATATCAATCTGATCATAAGCATGTATACCGCAGTACCGGATACAAGGCTGATCAGAGAATTATGCTTAAGTCTATAGCTTATAACAGTAGCCGCAACTCCGAGAAGTTTAGGCACGGCTGCATTTTTAAGATCATAAGGAACGTCCTTGAGGCAATATACTATAAGCACTGCCATTATAGCCGGAGGCAGTGCCTGCCCGAGCCTGTCCAGCCATTCCGGCATCTTTCGATCTCCCGAAAATGCAAAAAACGGCAGTATGCGCAAAAAGAAGGTGACAGCCACCGAAACAGCTATCATGAGTATTATATTTGCTGTACTCAATGCCTGTCCTCCTTTTTATCGGCATTTTTGTCTGCCCTGCCCTTATACTTATCAAAGATCAGAAGCATGAGCGATACTATGATAAGTGCCGGGAGCATAAAGCTGCTCGGCCCGAAGATAAACAGACATATACCGCCCACCGCAAGTCCGGCTGCTGCCGGAGAGTGATCCTTGATCCTCTCCCACTGATCCATGAAAATGGTGACAAACAGCGCCGTCATGCAGAAATCTATGCCCTCAAAGTTAAATGGCAGAAGCTGTCCCGTCAGTCCTCCCAGTAAGGTTCCGAGATTCCAGAAGAACCATCCGAAAAGCGCCAGCCAGAACATCACATCACGGCGCTGTTCATCCGGCATACCGACAAGCGTACAGTCTATGGCATAGATCTCATCCGTCAGGGAATGTATCATGAAGAGTCTGCGCTTACCCATGGCATTGAAATCCTTCAAAAAAGTCAGCCCGTAAAAGCTCTGGCGGCTGTTCATAAGGAGCGCCGTCATAATGAGCGTAAGCATAGGAACTCCGCCGGCAAGAAAGGATATAAGTACAAACTGATAAGCTCCCGTATAAACGAAGAGGCTTATAAGCATAGACCAATACCAGGAAAATCCGCTCTCAGCCATAGTTATGCCGTATGCCATGCCTATAAAAACATAGCTGAAGAAAATAGGAAGTGCCCTGACAAATCCTATCCTGATATTATTTATATTGATACCTGTCATCAGATCATTCTCTCTATCTCGGGAGCCTCTATATTCTCAACTGTGCAGGTTATTGCGGTAGCACCTTCTCCGATATGACAGCCTATGCTGAGTGCAAGCGGATCAAGCTCAATGTCATATCCCGGGAATCTGTCCTTGATCTTCTGTTTCCATGCTTCGGCAGACTCTTCACTGCAGGTATATGCGCCCTTGATATATACCTTCTTTCCTGCAAAGCGTGTATTGATATCCTTTTCTACAGCCTGAAGCATCTTCTCCTGAGCAGCCTTTTCACCTCTCACCTTGGCGTAAGCATCAAGCTTATCTCCCTGTATCTGAAGTACAGGCTTTAAGTTAAGTATGGATGCAAGAGCCGCGCCTGCCGGAGTGACTCTTCCGCCCTTCTTAAGATATTCAAGCGTATCAACTGCAATATAGATGCTTGCATCCATTGCCGTGCGGTCAAGGAGTTCAACTATCTCAGCCGAGCTCTTTCCCTGCTCTGCCATATAAAGCGCCTCATATACCGACTGCTTCTGAGTAACGGATATACGATGATTGTCTATAACATGCACCTTACCGTCATAATCCTCTGACATCATACGAGCGGTAGACATAGAACTGCTGAGTCCGCTTGACATAGGTATATATATCAGCTCCTCGTAAGTCTCAAGCATCTTGTCCCAAAGCTCGCAAAGTGATGCCGGTGAAGGCTGTGAGGTCTTGATATCGGCACCTCCCTTAAGCTTTTCAAAGAAAACCTCTCTTGTTATGGTCAGCCCCTCGAAAAACTCCTCTTCATCGATAAAAAAAGGCATCGGGATAATACCAAGTCCATGCTCTTCGGCCTCCTTAAGAGTAATGCCGCTGTTGGTGTCTGTGGCTATTCCGATCTTTCTTGTATTTGACATATTATTCCTCTCAAAAGAAAAATTATAATTCATCCGTATCTCATATGAGCTTGCCTTTTTCATGCAAAAAAGCCCACTACCCCATATTGAGACAATCATACAAAATTGTACCCATTCCCGACTTTTTTTACAATGTTTTAATCGAATTTTTATTAAAAAAGAGCAAGAGACGCATCCTAAAGCTGGATGAAAGTTGAGGTGATAAGCTCGTAGATTTCTGAAACAGATGCCACTTTACAAAGATTTTACACAGAAGCTACAACAGTATTTACAAGAACATAATAATATGATACCCGGAATTATAGAGATACCGACAGGTAACAGGGAGTTCCTAAAAGAAGTCCCCGAAAGCTCCGGATTAAAAAACGAAAAGCAAAAGCAGCTTTACCTAAACTCCGGTCAGATATACAGAGCTTAGTGTGAAAGAATGTAAAAGGCGACCAATAATTGGCGCATTTAAACAATTCATTACTATTTGTGCCGCCGACCAAAGACGGCAGAATGGAGATTAATATGAATAAAAAATTGTTTCGTGCGATATTCGGCACTTCGCTGACTGTACTGCTCCTAAGTATAGTTATGATATTCGGTGTATTGCTTAAATACTTCACCAATTTACAGTTTAAGGAGCTTAAGTCCGAGACCGGGCTTGCTGCCAAAGCTGTGGAGCTTAACGGACTTGATTATCTCAATGACATTGACGCCGATAATATCCGTGTTACATGGATTGCATCCGACGGCTCGCTCCTCTTTGACAACGAAGCTGATATAGCTCAGATGGAAAATCACCTTGAGCGAGACGAGATACGTTCTGCTTTGGAAACAGGGTTCGGAGAAAGCTCACGCTATTCCTCAACACTTGACAAAAAATGTTTATACACTGCCGAGCGACTCACTGACGGTTCGATAATAAGACTCTCAACGACACAGGATGCTGTATGGATGCTGCTCTTAGGCCTTGCTCAGCCTCTGTGCGTTACGGCATTTACAGCAATAGTTCTCTCACTTGTACTTTCAGTAAAGCTTACCGGAAAGGAAAATGACTTATCATGAATATATTTAATGTACTGAATCTGATCGGGGGCTTAAGCCTCTTCCTCTTCGGAATGAGCGTAATGGGCGATGCTCTTGAAAGACGTGCAGGAAACAGCCTGAAGGCTCTCCTTGGCAAACTTACAAGCGGTAGGTTCATGGGACTGCTTACCGGTCTCGTAGTCACTTCGATCATACAGAGTTCTTCCGCCACCACAGTCATGGTGGTAGGTTTTGTTAACTCGGGGCTTATGACTCTCAAGCAGTCCATCTATGTCATCATGGGTGCCAATATCGGTACTACCGTGACAGCATGGATACTCTCACTTGCAGGCATAAACGGCGAGAGCCTATTTATCGAGCTGCTTAAGCCAAGCTCCTTCACTCCTGTACTTGCGCTTATCGGCATCATTTTCATGATGACCGCAAAAAATGACCGCAAAAAAGATACAGGCATGATACTCTTAGGTTTTGCCGTACTCATGTATGGCATGAGCGCCATGTCGGGTGCCGTATCGGGACTTAAAGATGTTCCGGGCTTTGCGGAGCTCTTTGTTGTATTCAAAAACCCTATACTCGGTGTTATCGTCGGAGCACTGCTCACCGCTGTGATACAGTCAAGCTCAGCCTCTGTCGGCATACTTCAGGCACTTGCCGTAACAGGTCAGGTCAGCTACGGGGCAGCCATTCCCATCATCATGGGACAGAATATAGGCACCTGTGTAACAGCGCTTCTCTCCTCTATCGGAACCAATAAAAATGCACGCCGTGCCGCTTTGGTACATTTAAGCTTCAATATCATCGGAACAAGCGTATGTCTTATCGTATTCTGCATAATCAAAATGCTTTGCGCTCCGGTATTTCTTGACGAAGCCGCAGGTATGGCAGGAATAGCCATATGCCACTCAATATTCAATATCACCTGCACAGTACTGCTCTTCCCATGCGGAGGTCTGCTTGAAAGAATAGTATGCCATATAGTTCCTGATACTGCTGACAAGGACGACAGTGTCGTACTGCTTGACGAAAGACTTCTTACAGCACCTGCACTTGCTCTCGAGCGCTGCCGCATCCTCCTTGACGATATGGCAAAATGTTCCATGGCATCTCTCAACGAAAGTATTGAGGCGCTTGATACCTGTACCGTACAGCTTTCGGATGCGATACGCGCCAATGAGTCCAAAACCGATAAATACGAGGATGTGATAAGCTCATATCTTGTCAAGCTCAGCACTCGTCAGATAAATGATACCGACAGCCTTACCGCATCAAAGTATCTCAAGCTTATCGGAGATTTCGAGCGTATCGCGGATCTTAGTCTCAACATACTCGAGTCTGCCGAGGAACGCAAGATCAAGGAGATAAGCTTCTCTCCTGATGCCAAAAAGGAGCTCGGCATACTTACCTCCGCAGTAAGTGAGATAATGTATCTCGCATATATGGGCTTTACCGAGGATGACAGGGAGTCTGCTTCGCGTATAGAGCCTCTTGAGGAGGTAGTGGATCAGCTTAAGGAAGAGCTTCGAACAAGACATATCTTCCGTATGCAGCACGGAAACTGCAGCATAGATGCCGGCTTTGTACTCTCCGATATACTTACAAACCTTGAGCGCATCAGCGATCACTGCACAAATATCGCAGAATGCTTACTGGACAATACAAAACTTGGACTAAGTCCCCATGAAACTCAGAGGGAGCTTGTATCAGACAACGAGGACTTCCGACAGAGATTCAAGGAATACAGCAGCAAGTACAGCCTGCCTGCACTTGTATAAAACCGGATAAGATTTCGGCACATGCTTATTTCATAGGACTCAAGTCCCTCTGAAATAATAATCTGCTTCCCCGCATAAATAAAAACAGCTGTGTCGGATGCTTATATAAAGGGCTATTGCTT
>JAUNWP010000037.1:9783-16589 GCA_030540255.1 Eubacteriales bacterium
CGCTCGGTGAAGCTCATCCACTTCATTCCGATTCGTGTGCGGTATGCAAATGCAAGCTGTAATTTACCGTCTCTTGACTGCATAAGATACGGATACTCATACTGCATGTTATTTGTGCTGTTCTCGTCTCCGACAAAGCCCTCACCGAGCTCCATGTGACGTATCATCGGGAATGTTAACCCTCCATCCTCCGATAATGCCACAGCCACCGGACACCTGAGTCCCGGCCATGCAGCACCGCCCTTTACCGTCTTTGGTGCGTGAGTAGGATTGTAAGCAATTGCGATACGTCCGCTGTTAAGCCTGATCGCACTTATGCTTGAATTATTATTAGGAAGCGGCGTAGGAACCGGTACAGACCAGCTCTCTCCGAAATCCTTACTTTCACTCCTGTATATATAGTCTGCCTCACGGCTGCGCATGAATGCCGCAAGATGTCCCTTGTCGTCTAATTCCACAACATTTGCATGAACTCTGCCATGGCTCTCCGGCATCTCGACCTCTCTCCAGCTCTTACCCTGATCCTCTGATATCTGGAAAACCGTCGGATCTCCGGCAAGGCCGTTTGCACTATCCGAGCAGAGCCAGTTTGAGAATATCCAGTTACCATTGCTGAGTATCTGTATAGGCTGACGGCAGAAGGTTCCTTCTCTGTCAAACATCACCTCAGCTTCACCCCAGGTCCTGCCCTGATCCTTGGATATCTGTCTCTTTACCACAGCAGTATACTGCATATTGTCTTTATCTGCTCTGCGTGCCTCCTGTGAGGTGTACATTGCCCATATCTCGCCGTTCGGCGCCTGAAAAAGACTCGGATTATGCTCGCTTCTGTTGCAGATAACAGACAGATCTGCAGTTTTGCTCCATTTATCACTGCCCTTATCAAGGCGGCTTATAACAATGTGGCAATCTCCGCTGCCCTCATAGGTACCCGAGAACCATGCACAAAGCAGTGCCCCGTCCTCAGTCTCAAGCAAAGCCGGACCATGGGCTGTCTTATTGCCCTCTTCAGGAGGAAGCATAGCCTCCAAGGTCCCCATGTGCTCATTGACATAGACCTGTCCGTCCGGAGTAAGATCCTGTAAATGCTTATATTCCATAAATGATCTCCATATTATATTTTTTGTCGTTGTTCAAACGGTCTTATCCCGAATGTGTCTCGCACATCCTCATGCCGTCGCTTAGGAGCATGCATGCCGTGAATATAAAACAACATGCATACATCCTTTAATTCGTATCTATTAGCGTAAGCTGTTTTACGCTGCGGCTGCTGCAGTTTTCTTAGCCTTAATCGCAGAAAGCACAAGTATAGCGATACCGATTGCGGCTCCCACTATCGAGCTCATCATCTCCGGTGCAATCAGACAAAGTGATGCCGCAAAGAGAACGATACGTTCAAACTTATTGAGTTCACTCTTAAAGAAGCCTGATACAACTATTGCAAGGAAGAAGGTTCCGAGTGCAAGCTGTATAACTCCGATAATGATCTCAACAGTCGTTCCCTGAAGAAGTATTGCAGGATTGTATACGAATACAAAAGGCACCATGAAGCCTACCATTGCGAATGTGAAGCCCTTAAGGCCTGTCTTCATCGCATTTCCGTCCGCTATTCCGGCAGCGGTGTACGAGGCAACACATACAGGCGGTGTGATCTGAGCCATGATTCCGTAATAGAATACGAACATGTTTGCACAGATATTTGCTGTCATATCACTGTAGCCGAGGCCTGTAAGTATAGGTCTGATACAAGGAACAAAGAGTATGGTTCCCACGAGGTAGGCGGCAACTGTCGGAAGTGCCATACCGAGTACCATGCAGCCTGCCATTCCTATAAGCAGAGCAATGAAGAGATTGCTGGTTCCGAGCTTAGTAATAAGGTTTGAAAGGTTAGTTGCAAGTGAGGTCTGACCTGTAACAACATTTATGATGATTCCGCAGGCTGCTGTCGGAATTGCAATGCTTGCTGCCTGCTTGGCCCCGTCCATGCAGCAGTTTCCGAGAGCCTTAAGATCGATATAGTCCTCTTTATTAACAAAATAATTGATGATGTCACAAACTATGCAGGCGAAGATGCCGATCATACCGGCTCTCATAAGAGAAGCTCCGCGGATAATGTAGATTACGAGCAGCAATGCCGGAATAAGGAGATACAATCTCGGAATTATCTTTCTGCTGACTGTAATAGTCGCATCAACATCTGTTTTGATATTAGAGGCGCGCTTTGCAGCGATCCTGTCAACAAGTACAAATACCGCAAAATAATAAGCAAGAGCCGGGATAATAGCCGCCATGGCAACCTTTAAGTAGCTGATGCCGAGCATCTCCGCCATGATGAAAGCACCTACACCCATGATAGGAGGCATGATCTGTCCGCCTGTGGAAGCTACGGCCTCGACTGCACCTGCCTCCTCCGGCTCATAACCTATCTTCTTCATCATCGGGATGGTCATAACACCTGTAGTTGCTACATTTGCAACGGCAGATCCCGAGATCATACCCATAAGTCCCGAGGAAAGTACAGCTGCCTTGGCCGGTCCGCCCGATGACTTATTGGAAGCCTTCATTCCCACGTCGATAAGGAGCTGTCCTCCGCCTATCTCCGAGAAGAATGCACCGAATACCATGAAATAAAAGAGTGTACTTGCCGAGGTATAGAGAGGTGTTCCGAATATTCCGCTCTCTGTCATTACCATTCCGGCAGTAAACTGGTTAAGGAACTTAAGCATAGTTGACTTAGGCTTGGTGTAGAAGATACCCGGAAGATGCGGTGATACCCATGCAAATATGATAAATGCCGCTATGAAGCCTGTGAGCATCATGCCGAGTGTACGATATACCGCAAGCAGCAATATAGCTATACATACGACCATGGCAATGTAGTCAATGGTAAGTACATCCGAGATACCGAGCACATAATCGGTAAGACGTGCATACTGGGATACTACATACCACGCCATATATGCGATTCCTGCAAAGCAAGGAATATCGAGCCAGTTCATCCATGCACGCTTATTAAGCAATACCGGATCGGCTTCTTTTCCCTCTGCCTCCGCTGCCTTACGCAGCTTCTTGCGATAGTTGAAATCTGCCGGATAATATATATATACAAGTGTGAGAGCAAATACCAAATGAAGCGGTCCCTGCAGCATTGGTGTAAACTGCTTGACCAGGGCTATATACATCTGGAAGGCAAAAAACAAAACAGTGACTGCAATTGCAGCAATCTTACGCACTGTAAGCTTATTATTGTCTGTCACTTTCTTTTCCTCCGTAAACAAAACCTGTTAAATCGAATCTTTCTTTCCTGAAGAATGCGGAATCAGTTCATATACTTTCCGCCGTTAACATTTACAGACTCTCCGCATATAAATGCAGCCATGTCTGAAGCTAAGAATACCGCAACATTTGCGACATCCGCTCCCGTTCCGAGCCTGTGCATAGGTATGCTTGAATATACCTTCTCACGATATTCTTCGGTCCACTGCTTGGACATATCTGTCTCGATAGGACCCGGGCATATCGCATTTACCCTGATACCCTTGGCTGCGTAATCATAAGCGAGCTTCTGGGTCAGCGAGTTGATACCCGCCTTGCTCACGCCGTAGCTTATTGCCGCATTTGGGTGAGCTGTTTTTCCTGCGGAGGATGACATATTGATTATCACTCCGCTGCCCTGCTCCAGCATGCTCGGAAGCACTGCCTTGCAGGTATAAAAAGCACTCGTAAGATTGGTCCTTAACATATTGTCCCAGTCCTCGAAGCTAAGCTCCTCGAAACTTTTTCTCGAATTGATCCCTGCATTATTCACAAGGATATCAATGCTTTTGTATCTTTCAAGGCACTTTTCGGCAAGTCTTGCCGCCGTGTCGGGGCTGCCTATATCTCCTGCCACATACTCACATTCAGCTCCGAGTGCGTTGAGCTCGGACTTAAGCTCACAGAGAGCCTCCTCTTTTGTACCGTGAATGATGAGTCTTGCTCCGTTTTCGGCATAGCTCTTAGCAATGGCCCGGCCTATTCCCCTTGATGAGCCTGTGATTATTGCCGATTTTCCTTCCAAAAGTCCTGACATGCCGAATTTCCTCCAAAAAAATGTTTCTCATACGGTCTCATCGCAAATGCGCCGGTAAATATGAACACCCGGCCGCAAAGCAGCTGATGCAAACCGAATAATTTAAGCTTCGTATTTTCTGCGGAGAGTACCGACAGGCGATACTCTCCGAATTACTCATTTACAGTATTGTATTACTCAGCGTCGAAAGGAAGACCTGCATCCTCATAATACTTAGCTGCGCCCGGATGAAGCGGAGCTCCTGTGAACTGCTTAAGACCTGCTGTCTCAGGATCGAAATATCCAAGAGAAGCAACTGCTGCTGCCATATCGTCCTTGTTCTCGCATACTGCCTTGATAAGTGCATATGCAACATCATCACTCATGCTTGCCGGAACGAGGAGGTTCTGCTGGCTTCCTACTGTGTTGATGTCGTTCTCCTGCTTGTTCCATGTGTTTGCAGGCATAACGATAGGTGCATAGCCCTTTGCTTCCATGTTTGCAAGTGTCTCATCACCAAGCTGTACAAAGTACATATCGTGTGTAAGTGCAAGCTCTGTTGTTGTTGACTGACCTGCATCGATGTGATCTATGGTTGCGTCATAGAGATCGTCCTGAAGGCCGCTCTTAAGAGCATCTGTTCCGGTCTTCTCCCATGTAGCAAACTCAAGGAACTCATCAACGCTGATTCCGCAAGACTCAATAACGCGCTCAGCTGTGAGCTCTCCGAGTGATCCGTTCTTCTTTGTAACAAGCTTGATGGGATACTTTGCTTCGATTACTTCCTCAAGTGTTGTATAACCTGTTGCATCAACAAACTTCTGTGTGAACATTACATTTGTGAAGGTATGTCCGAATCCGCCTCCGAGTGACTTGATATCCGTGCATCCGCCGAAATCATACTCTTCCGGAGACTTCTCGTAGCTCCAAAGTGAAGGACCTACATTGGAAACTATAAGATCGCACTCCTCGTTCTGGATAAGCACAGGTGCACCTACGCCTCCCGGGCTGTTTGTTGTAAGATCGATGGTGCTTCCTGCCGGAAGTCCCTTAAGCATAGCGGCCTGAACAGCTGCTGCTACCGTGTAAGCGCCTGTTCCTACTTCCTGTGCCGAGAAGGTAAGATTAACAGGATCTGTAAGCGCCGATACATCCTCGGCTGCCTCAGCCTCTGCTGCGCTTGTCTCGGCAGCTGCTTCGGTCTCTGCAGGCTTGCTTGAGCTTCCGCAGGCTGCAAGTGACAATGCCATTACTACAGAAAGTGTAGATGCAATGATTTTTTTCATGTTTCCCTCCGATAAATAATGTGACTTTCTTGACAGAGCTTGAGTTTGTTGTTGATTATGCTTCTATTTATATAGAAGAAACTCATTAAAATCTGCCGTCAAGTCGATTGTTAAATGTGCAACGGCTGAAGGTATCGGAAAACCCGATCGTTCTCACCGCTCTTTGTAATGCACACGATAAAATACAGTGTTGCACCGGTGCAATGACATATTAAAACAAGTTTTTTCGTGATTTCTTGTGCAATTTGTAGGAATATGTTACATTTACATAACGTTCAAAGCTATTTTGAAGCGAGGAAAGCATACATGAAATGGTACCCTATAGGTGAATTTGCAGCCAAAACCGGTGTTACACCGGATTTCGTAAAATATCATGAAAAAAACGGAACTCTGCAGCCTAAGATAACAGAAAACGGCTACAGATATTACACAGCCGTGCGCGTATCCAATGTCAGTGAATGCCTTAAGCTCAAGAATATGGGCTTTTCAGGCAGAGAGATCCGTGAGCTCACCTCAGGTACAGACTACGCACAAACTATAGAGCTCTTTAACAGCCGACGCACCGATATCGAACGCCGCATACGCTATCTTCAGGGCCTGCTTGAGTATACTGACGAGATGAATGATACCTGCGATGCCTATTCGAACACAGCCTGGCATATAAGACAGTTTGAAGATTTTTATTTCCTGATGCAGACAAGAAATTTCTTATTTGATGGCATAGGAGATCAGCGAATACTTAAGGAATGGCAGGAATGGCAGCCCATAGTCAGAGCTACCGCAAGAGTTGACGGTCGAAAGGAGCTTCCGGCTGTTATTGACTGGGGTGTATCTGTTCCGGGAGATTTTGCAAGAAAACAGGGCCTTACACTAAAAGATCCCGTGGAGCATATCCCGGCAGGAAGATATCTCGAATACTTTGACAGACGTGCCATACCTTACGATCAGAATAACGACGATCATGAGGAGGTTCGTGATACCATGTTTGCTAATGTCGGCAAGATACTTGAAAAGCATAATTTCAAGGTTACCGGTCCAAGCTTCTTCATCGTCCAGACCAAATTATTTGAAGACGGACAACGCTATACCTATCAGAAGATACGCGTACCGATAGAGTAAATAGCTTTAATACAGTCCAATACAATCTGCTTTTTCCTCTTAATCTTTAGAGAAAAATGCAGATTGTATTATTTTTTCGATAATATATTCAGGTAACCGCTTCCAGGTAGCATACTATTATGTATGCATACCACAATGTGACTGCCATATGTTTTATGATAAAAATCACTTTTATATCATTCTTTGTACTTCCAATTATTGGAAGCAACTGACAAAGAATAAAACAGCCTTATTTAAACGTATCTAAGATAACATGATCAAACATCAATTTTATTATTCTGCGCGATCCTCTCAATAGCTTCAGGCGACATATCAAGCAGTGAAGCTACTTGCTTTGCATCATGTGTCTT
>JAUNWP010000038.1 GCA_030540255.1 Eubacteriales bacterium
TCTCAAGGTTCTCGAAATCTTCAAAAATCTGCTTGACAAACATTAGCAAGATTTACATGTTTCTACAAGCGGTGCGCGGATGGCTTATACATGTGCATGAGAGTTTGCTCGTAAATGCACATGTATGATCACAGACGCATAGCGCGACAGCGCGACATGAGTATTAAGCGAAGCGGAATACGAATGGCACCGCAGAGATAAACTGCTTTTCTATTTCAATTCTACCATCCCGAAATCAAACACAAAATATAGGAATCCGGTCAGTTCCTTTCCTTTTTTCTTAATTCTCTGTATAAAAACGCCCCGGACGCAATGTCCGGGGGACGAAGCTATAGCAATATTAAATTACTCTGAACATGTCAAATGATAATTCCTTCCAAATGATCACATTCGTGCTGGATGATCTGCGCAGTCCAACCTGTGAATTTCTGCCGATGATTCTTCATATTGAGATCCTGATATTCCAGTTCGATCTCATTATATCGTTTCGTCTTACGACTTCCACTCAACGAAAGACATCCCTCTTCTGTTACATATGGAGCGGCTTTCTTTTTTATAACCGGATTCAGCATCACCACATTGATCGGTTCCATACTGACCACGATGATTCTCTTCTTAACGCCGATCATATTGGCTGCCATTCCCACGCACTCATTCTCATGTGCTTTCAGCGTATCAAGAAGATCCAAAGCAACCTGTCTGTCTGCTTCCGTTGCCGGTTCAGATTTTTGTGAGAGAAAAAAGATATCTCTCATAATACTTTGTATCATTTTGCTTCTCCTGTTATTTCAATTTTAGTACAAAATCAAACTCATTAATGACATTAATATTTTCTATATTTAAATATCATCGAAGATCTATTTACAGAAAAATATTCACACTCTCTATCCTATGTATTTTTCCAGGCAGACCAACTGCACATCCGGAATCCCGTTAAACTCGCAGCTCACGATTCCGATTTCTTCATATCCAAGATTGTGATACAGATTTCTGGCACGGGCATTTCGAACATTGGTATCCATGCGTAAGGCAACACAGTGATGCTCCTTCGCATAATTCTCATAAAATGCCACAAATGCCTTTCCGTATCCGCTACCCTTATGATGCGGGTCAACGACCAAAGCATGCAGAACCATGACTTCAGAATCGTCTGCACTATGTTTCCATGACGCATACCGATATTCCGCAACCTGAATCTGATTGATAACGGCGGCTGCCACGACCGCTCCTTCATCCTCCAGTACGAATAAGTCACCACGTTTCACGCCATCTTCCGCAGTTTTTTCGGTCGGGTAGACATTCCGGATCCAGCCGATCACCGCCCGCCCATTTTCCTCTTCATCATGGATAGCTTCATAAATCTTTGCAATCGAATCGATATCATTTTCTGTTGCTTTACGGATTTTCATTCGAGTCTTCCTACTTTATCTTATAGCTTGTCATTTCGATAATTCAATTTCTTTCATTTTCTCGAAATACACCAATCTCCGGTTCATGCCCGCCGGCGAACCTGTCAAGCTGCCATCATCAGTATACGTCACATCAGCGAATCATAGTATTGAATAGGTGTCGGTTTCATCTTTCCGGCTGCCATATCATAATATATTCCTTTGCACCCGTAGCTTCATCCACGTCCTCGGACAGGATTTCAAAGCCTTCCCTCAGATAAAAATGCATCGCTCGCGTATTCTTCTGATAGACTTTCAACTGTAATTTATTCCTAATTCCCTTTATATGATTTAACAGTTGTGTCCCTATACCGCAAGATTGGCATTCCTTAGAAACAAAAATACCTTCGATATATTCTCCGTTTAAACCGACAAAACCATATATCATGTTCTCATTTTCATAAACATAAACTTCCGCAAGTGGCAGCATCGACTTCACCATATCAAAGTTATGTATCCAGTATTCCGCCGGTATAAAAGCATGCGCTTTTATATTGCAGTCTAACCATAGATCTGCGACTCTGTCTATATCTTCACTATGTAAATCCCTAATAAATCTCTTCAAATTTGTATTTCTAATCAACATAAAGGTAAAACTCATGCTGTTAAGCTTTCGGTCTTGATTTGGCTGTGAACTCTGAGATGACAACTTTGATGATTTCTACTGTCGATGCCATCTCTTCATTGATATTGAATTCACGACCCGTCTGATTTTTCATAAAGAGCGAAAGGCCTCGTATTTTCTCCTGCACATCCTCTGTTAATTCTGCACGGCCACGACCAATCACAGATGCAAATGATGCTCCGTATTTGCAAGCTACATCTCCGCCGGATATAAGCTCAACATCACTTTCTACCTCAATGCACACATTTGGATTACTTCTGATCAGATCCAGCTTATGCCCTTCTTTTGCACTATGCATATAGAAAATCAGACTTCCATCGGTATATTCGTACCCATAGTGAAGCGGAACGATATAGGGATAAACATCATCAAACAAAGCGAGATGCAGTACTTTCGCTTTTTCAATAATCTGCAGTATTTCAGTAATATTTGTTACTTCTCGATCTTTTCTTCTCATATAAATACCTAAAGAATCGTACACGATTCCTCCTTTTTTTTAATTCAAAAATTACACAAACTTGAATTTACGTGTTTCTACAAGCAGTATGCAGATGGCTTATACATGTGCATGAGGGCTTGCTCGCAATTGCACTTGTATAAACTCAGACGCATAGCGCGATGTTACTTTGTTAATATCTCCGTTTCCCGACTTCCACATCTATCTGCATCCAAGTTCTTCCATCCAAATCGGAGAATCGATATAATCATAGAAGCTTCACTGACCACTTCATCCAGTATGCCGGCCCAAGACCCGACCAAGATATCATATATGATCCATAGAGGAGAATTAATCAGCATACCTGCCAGACGTATCTTCCGTGCACTGAATGTATATCCCACTATCGTTGCAGCTATATTTGCAACCACCGGCAGGATGGACCACCATCCACTCCATGTCAGCATAAGCGTCACCAGTTGAAGCGCACAGATTATCCCACATGTCCATCTGCTCTTCAAAAATTGATTTTCACTGCTGAGAGAGAACGAGCGAACAGTATTCAATATATAACTGATTCCGCCTGTGGTTGCTCCCAGCAACATTAAATGTACGGTATAGAACAAATACGAAAGAAACTGAACTCGAAACAATGCTTTAGTACTTCTGCATTGATAAGACAGAAAAAACAGAATCGTTCCGAAAAATCCGATGATCTGTATTACTATAAACTTAACCGCCATGTCATTAAATATTCCTTTTCGCCCATAGCTTCATCCACGTCCTCGGACATATTTTTAAAGCCTTCTTTAAGATGGAAATGCATATCTTCGCTCTGTAGATTTCTAACAAATCCCTTCAAAATTGTACCCCGGCTTTCCGGTACTCAGCGTTAACAGCACAATTCATTTACCGCTGAAACATCAAATCGCTTTATCAAAATCCCAAAATTTGTTTTATATCATCGAGATTTTCTGCAAAATAGATTCCGGTTTGCCGTTCTTTTGAAGAAAGTCCTTTTTCAACCATGTGATTCAAAAGTGTTTTCATTCCATCATAATATGAATTCAGGTTGTAGATAATACACGCTGCATTCAGATGCTTCAAAGACACCTTTGACATGACCTCTGCAATTTCTTCCAATGTTCCTGTACCGCCAGGGAATGCTATAAAGGCATCTCCCAACTCGATCATTTGAGTTTTGCGTTCAGGCATGTCCTTGGTCACGATCAGCTTAGTCAAGCCTTCGTGTTGTAATTCATTATCGATAAATAATTGTGGCTCAACGCCTGTGACTTCTCCACCGGCATTCAATACGCTGTCTGCGAGTGCTCCCATCAGTCCGGATTTGGAGCCGCCATAGACCAAAGCATTTCCGCTCATCCCTATCCATGTTCCAAGCTCCTCAACGGCTTTCCTTAAAGACGGATCATTTCCCTCGTTTGCACCGAGATACACAGTGATATTCATACCAGACTCCTCCGGATCTTCTTTATTTATTATAAATGGCAGTCAGTAAGTTCAATTTAACAATGAAGCTCTTTCTTAATTCCACCTTTTTCCATTATCTGCATAAGAATCTCATCTGTTTGATAAATTCCTTTTGCACTCAGTTCTCTATTTGCCGTATTTAAAGCCTCAGGAAAGCCATGTACCAATGCATCAAATCTACTCATAGCAATTTTAGTACCGATTCCAACTTGGTTTGCCGTATTTTTAAATGACTCCCTTGAAATATCATTTATGTTATATTTCCCGTCTATTCCTATTGCCATGTCAGAAGTACTGTTTTTATAAACAATTGTACTTACAATATCATATGCCGGAGCCAAACGGATACTTTTTAAATCTTCTCCATAAAGCAATGAGAGATTTTTAATATGGTTGTCAGTATTTCCAATCAAATAATTAAATACACAAATATCCCATAATTTCAATGAATCAGTCATTGGTTCCGAAGAATAAGAACGAAGCATATCAAAAAGCTTTTTTATATAGCATTCATTGTTTTTTTCATATTTATCAGAGGATGCAATTCCAAGTGCTTGTGCAAAATCTTCCTGATGCAGTCTGCATGGAACAGGCAATCCATCAATAGAAATATTATTACCGGTAAATTTCCTGTCAAATCTTTTTGTTGCAAGAAGTACGGCTTCATCATCATTTACATCTGTCGTTACAATGAAACTTTCAGGTATATCAATACCCAAATTCTTTGCAGTCAAAAGGCACAATTGCTCATTTGCTACAATTTTTTTTAGGCGAACATGACTCTGCTTAACAATATGTGTGCTGGGAGCTTCTCCAATAGGCAAATACCATTTTTTTACCGCTTCATCGTAGTACAAACCCACTTTTCCCGATGCACCGGTTAATGATAAATGTGATTTTGTTACCAATTCGGCAGACTCTGTTGCTCCTTCGCTGGCAAGTTCATACACTTCTTCTGCAGAAAGCTTTCTATATTCCGGCTGAATTATGCTGTCAGATTCTTCTATAACCTTAATTGCTCCAATACACTCTCTTCCAAGTCTTGCCAATATAGACAGATAATCACTTTCATCCATGTGCATCCATTCAGCTACACATCTTCTCGTGAAGCCTTCCGGAAGTAATCCTTCAAAGAATGTTCGAGTACGCAATGCATCAAATGAATTCTCTTCTAAAGGCAAACCGATGGAAATGGCTCTATGCTCCGGATTTCCTATATATGCATCATCATATTTAAAACAAGCATCGTTAGAATCCGTTCCTGTTATTTCTCCTACGTATTCGCTTACACCTTTGTTTTCAATATATATCGACAATTTTCTCAAAGCATTATCCCCGACGTTCTATCAATATATCCAAGCCTAAAATATTTATGAGACGAATCGTTTTTTCAATCTCTGCCGTTGGCTTACCACGTTCCAAATCAGAAATAAAAGTTACTGAAAAACCTGTAAATTCAGACAAATATGCTTGTGTATAGTTTAATTCTTTTCTCCTTTCTCGGATAGCTTGTCCCAAAGATCTTGAGTCTGTAATTTTCATAACATGTCTCCAATGTATGCCGTTAGATTGGTTATTTTACTTAATTTAAATAAAACGAAAAGCGGCTCAGTATTTTGTTTATTGTTCATAATTATTCCGTTCGGCTAATTTTGCCACTCATTTTTCAAATATATGCCGTTCGGCTAATTTTATCTGTTTTGATTATATTCATAGCCGTACGGCTGTGTCAACTTTTTTCAATATGAAAAGTATAATTAACATTCAAATATAGTATTTTTTAAGACTCAGCTTGTTTTCACAAATACTTACAACTCATGATAATATGGGCAGATATTTGCATAGGACCCGTCTTTCATTCGAAATCCCTTTGGGATAGTACCTAATTGAACGAATCCCAGTCTCTCATACAGATGCCTTGCATGAATATTGCTTTCAACGACCGCATTGAATTGCAGCACACCGAATCCGTGCGCTTTTCCCTGTATAAGACAGTCCTTAACCAGCATGTCCCCGATATGCTTACCACGTACTGAATTCGCTACTGCATAGCTGGCATTGCAAATGTGACCGCATCTTCCTACATTATTGGGATGAAGTATATACAGTCCGTAAATACATCCGTTTTCCTCTGCAACAGCAGTATATGTCTGCGCTGCGAAAAATTCTTTTGCCGTCTCCTCAGTCAGATATTCCTCCTGAGGAAATGCGGTTCCCTCTTCGACGATTTCATTCCAGATGTCTGCCATGCTTTTTACATCCGAATCCAAGTATTCTCTAATGATCATTTATTAATCCTCTTTTTTCAAGATTTCTGCCCGGGTTTCATCAACTCTTGTATCTCTTCAATCTCAGGCATAACTCTCAGCGCACCCTTCCTTGTAGTAATTATGGATGCTGCAGCATTTGCAAATACCAGCATTTCATGAAGCTCATCTTCTGAAAGCTTATTCAGCCCGTGCTCAAGGACATAATGCAATACGCAGGCACAGAAGGTATCTCCGGCTCCTGTTGTTTCAACAGTATCGGGCTGAATAAATGCTTCAACCTCCGTCATTTTTCCATGATAATACGCCCTGCTTCCGTTTTTACCCATGGAAACCAGTATTAAAGGGATATCGAACTTTTCATTTATCCAATGCACCCCGGCTGTATAATCCTCTTCTCCGGTCAGCCATGAAAGTTCATTATCGGATATTTTCAATATGTCGCAATAATCTAAGCCGTAAAGTGTCTGCGCTCTTGCATCCTCCGATGTATCCCAGAGCGGGAATCTGAGATTAGGGTCAAAGGAAATTATTGCACCCGCATCCTTTGCAATCTGCAAGGCCTTTTTAGTCGCATTTCGCACTCCTTCATGTGTCATGGAAAGTGTTCCGAAATGGAAGATTTTCGAATCAAGTATTATATCTTCTCTTATCTCATCCTGAGTCAGCATCATATCGGCTCCCGGGTCACGGTAAAAAGAAAAATCGCGATCTCCGTCAGACAGCGTATGCACCATGGCAAGTGTAGTGCGTATTTTATTGTCCGTACACAAGCCTTCCGCATCTATCCCGACTTCCGTGATTGCTTCTTTTAGCTGTTTTCCGAAGAAATCATTTCCGACTTTTCCTATAAATGCTGTCTTATGTCCTAATTTTGCCAGCATGGCAAGCACATTACACGGAGCACCTCCGGGATTTGCCTCAAACACGGGATTACCTTGCTGACTTTGCCCATTTTCCGTGAAATCAATGAGCAGTTCACCTAATGCCGTAACATCATACTTTTTCAAAGCCTTCTACCTCATGTTTCTTGATTCTTTTTATTATAAAACCCTCTATGCTTCAATCCCACTTAATATGTATCTTGCCCCCATTCCGAAACAGCCTGACTCTCAAGACTGTTGAAAAACACTTCAATTTACGCAATTCAACACCAGCACCAGTATCAGCATGTGTACGGGATAGAAGGCATAACAAAAATACTGAAATGCCTTGCTGTGATGCCCCTGACGCCCTTTATACAACCATATCGGGATCAGTGCAAGCAGCGCAAGCCCCTGCTGGCAAAGCTCGAATTCCATGCCGAACAGCTTTATTGGATACATCAATCCTCCGAGCATCTCTACATTCAGCCAGTAAAGAGCCGCAAGCTGTCCTAACAGACACCAAGGCTTCCTTCCCCGGAAGAAATAGAATACAAAGACCGTAAGTACACCGACTCCGTAATAATCCACCATGCAGAGGGTTCCTATTACCAAGCCGGCAATAACGATAAGTACCGACACAAGCAGATATGCCCATGTCCTACCCTTTTTCCTGACAGCCTCCATAGCATGTATGCCGAGCAGTCCCAGCAGAAAAGTCCATATCACATTTTGATGAACGGGGTAAAACCATGTTCCGCCGTACATAAGATCAAAGGGTATCTCTGAAAGCACGGCAAACAGCAGCATACGAAGCATGTATTTTTTTAAGCTGCGTGTATGAAAATATCCCTCTACAGTCATATATGCGAATATCGGAAATGCAACTCTGCCTGCACAGGTCAGCCATTCCTCTGCCGGAAGCAAAGTCGCCCAAAGGTGATCCATGAGCATGAGCAGCATTGCAATGATATGCAGTTCAGCCGAGCTTAAGTCTAAAAGCTTAAAACCGTTTCCGTTATTTTTGTTATCAGTCAAGTTTTATCTCCTTTACAAAAACCGATAATTATATCAGCGGTTTAATTTTCAAGTAGGATATCATTGATTATGCTTTGTTAAAAGAAGTAAAGCGCAAATTAAATAATTTGACAGAAACAAAGACCGGATACAGCTTAATTAGGCGATATCCGGTCATTTTCATTATTACAACAATATTACATTGATATCCATCCGAAAGCATTTGCAATCGAACTGATTAATATGATCACAGCAAAGATCGGACACATATACTTGATCATAAAGCAGAAAATCTTCTTTCTGCGGAAAGGCTCTCCGCACTGAGTAACCTCTTCGGCAATACGATCCACTCCGATGACCCTTGATACCAAGATGCAGGTTGCTATAGCCGCAATAGGCATCATGACCGTATTTGTTATAAAGTCAAAGAAATCAAGGAACTGCATTCCTATAATTGTTACATTGGCAAGAGGTCCGTATCCGAGAGCCGATAAGCTTCCGAGTGCAATTATAATAACTCCGATAACGGTAGTTGACTTCTTTCTGCTCCACTTGAACTGATCCTCAAATGTAGACACAGCACTCTCTGTCAATGCTATAGAGCTTGTAAGTGCTGCAAACAGTACCAATACGAAGAACAACACACCTGTTATCGTTCCAAACCCCATGCTTGCAAATACCTTTGGAATGGTAATGAACATGAGTGACGGTCCTGCCTGAAGAGTATCTGCATCACCGCCCGAGAATGCAAAAACAGCCGGGATTATCATAAGTCCTGCCATCATAGCTATGGCAGTATCAAAGATCTCTACATGCTCCGTAGCAGCTTCTATAGCAGTCTCTTTCTTCATATAAGAACCGAAAGTAACAAGGATACCCATTGCTATAGATAACGAATAGAACATCTGTCCCATTGCCGTAACGACTGTCATCCATGAAAAATGGCTGAGGTTCGGAACCAGGAAATACTTAACACCTGCAAGTGCCCCCGGTCTTGTTACAGAATAAACCGCAATTACCACCGAGAGAACAACAAGTATCGGCATCATGAACTTTGAAACACGTTCAATTCCATTCTCAACTCCGGCATAAATAATTGCCAATGCCATTACCGCAAATATTATAAAACATATCTCCGGTGACAGTCCGTTGGATATGAATTCCGAAAAATAGCCATCTGCCGCTACAAGCTGAGTATGTCCGGTAACATATTCAACAAGATACTTTACTACCCAGCCTCCGATAACAGAATAGTAAGGCACGATAAGGATAGGAATAATTGCGTTGATCCATCCTCCTGCCGAAAGTAATTTAGAATTACCAAAGGAACCATAAGCTCCCACCGGACTCTTTTTTGTCATTCTGCCCAAGGATGTTTCGGCAACTATCATAGTATAACCGAATGTCAGTGCCAGAATAATATAAACTACAAGAAAAATTGCCCCTCCGTATTTAGCAGCAAGATATGGAAATCTCCATATATTTCCAAGTCCTACCGAAGCTCCCGCTGCCGAAAGAACAAACCCGATCTTGCCGGAAAATGAACTTCTGTTATCATGCTGATCCATCTCCAATTACTCCTTAACCCCTAATATGATCTGTTTTTTTTATCAAATATCGGTATTTAAGTATTCTTAGAAAGAGCTTATATACTCAAAACGATAAAAAAACACATAATAAATGAAACAATATCACAAAACATACACAAACACAAGCCTGTTGTATCAGCTCCGTCTACAGCTCATTACGTGCAATGCAAGGCTCTGTTTTATCCACTAAAATCTTGTGCCTTGGCGCATCTTCGTACCGGACACGCTCGCTTGCGAGAGTACGAAGTACTAAGCAATCCGTATTTAATCGATAATATAGAAGAGAACGCAATTTCCCGTGGAATACAAAAAAGACGCATGAAAAAAATTCTATCTTTTCATACGTCAATCTCTGTAATAATGGAGATGAGGGGATTCGAACCCCTGACCCCCTGCTTGCAAGGCAGGTGCTCTCCCAACTGAGCTACACCCCCATTGGGACAATTATACTCTGTCATTTTGACAGCTAAAGTATAATACTATACATATCCCCCTTATGTCAATGTTTTCTTTTTAATTTTCAATATAATTCTGAACATTTATTTTTAATTCATAGGAAATTGCGTCCTATGAATTAAAAACACGCTCCGCAGGGATGCGCACTCGCGCGAAGAAGAAATTTGTCGCAAGCGACCGCGCTCGGCGCGAGAATGTGCCAAGGCACATTCTTTTTTATAACTCTTGACCAGGACATCTCTCTATTGACGGATTTTTATAATCTCCATCGGTATAGATAATAGTGTACTTAATACTTGATGGCTAATCAAAAGATGCCGGTCCATAGCCCGTATGAAGCAGGTCATGGATCGGCATATTCTTTTTTAATTTTACTGCTTTCTTCCCGCAGCCTCTTTCCATGCTCCGGTCTCGTCCACCAGATATCCGTCCGGTGTCCTTGCAGAACGATACATGGCTCCTAACGGGATCGCTCCGGATGTCTCAGAAAGATAATACCAGCTTCCATTGATGAAGTGCCAGCCGGTAAGCATGATCCCGGTGCCCGGCTCCAGATAATACCAGCTGTCGCTGTGAGGATCCGAGAACCATCCCTCCAGCATTCCGGCATTTTCATCATTCATATACCAGTTTCCTGTGACATTATCCTTTACCCAGCCGGTTTTAAGGTATCCGTCTGCGCCAAAGGCCCACCATCTGCCCTTGAGCTTCTTCCATGTCAGCGTTTCGATGATATTTCCCTCTGCGTCCTTGCTCCAGCCGCCCATCGGGTAGGAGGTATCCTTAAACTCATACCACCAGCCTTTTTCGTTCCGTTTCCAGCTTCCGGACTTGCTCATCTTGTCAACGCTGCTGCTTTCACCTCCGCTGCTGCCTCCGCTTCCGCTCGTTCTTTCAACCGTAAGCGTTCCGCCGACAAAACGGATCTCATAGTTTTCGGATGTAAGACCATAAGGCATGATCTCATAAGTACCGGCAGCATCCTCCTTCGTGTAGGAGCAGGTAAACTGAAGTTTTCCGCCTAAGGAAGCTGCGTCATCGTCTCCGACAAAGCCTTCGTATACTGCCTCATACTTGGGGATATCACTTCTTACGGGGATCCGGAGAGCCTTTGCGGTAATCGTAAGCGGGGCTTTTCGGATCTCAAATAAAAATTCTTTATTCCCTGCCTGATAATTCTTAGTAGCTTCTGTATTTACGATCACACGATAGCTTCCCACCGCATACGGGGCATTTGGAATAAGCTCATTTCCCCTCATAAACGTTACCGTAAGTGCGCCGTCACTATCGGAACGTACCTCCGGCTCCGGTGCCGCTGCATTGTAAACACGATCCAGTACGGAGAGATTTTCGATTGAGAGCTCCGGTGACGCCTGAGTTACATTAAGTTTTCCCGGGATATATGTGATCGTATAATTTCCATTCTTCGCCGTAAGGCCGGATGGAACGATATCATATTCTCCAACGTCCTTCCCAACCGCGTAATCGCACCGGTAAGTGAGCTCACCCTCCAGAGCTTCTTCTGTATCATCGGCCACCAGTCCGCTGATCTTGCTGCTGTATACCGGCGGTGCCTCCTTGTAAGCGACCGTCTTAGGCTCTGCCGTCACGGTAAGGTCTGCCGGATCGATGGTCACAATGGCCTGACCCTTATGGGTTATATAGTTACCCTTGGAAACCTCATAATATACGGTATAAGTACCTGCATTCTGGTAGAGCGGATTTTCAGTAAGCGTACACTCACCTTCTTTTTCTCCGTACAAGACGGTTCCGCCTTCGGCAGCTGCCGTTAAGGTCACGGAAATGCCATGAGCCCTTCCGTCATAAACTCCTGCGTAATTTTCTGACGCCACACCATTAAGCGGGGCCTTATGGATCGTTACGATAAAGCTTCCCTTTTCCGGATCATGATCCGATGCCGATGCCACATAATATACCGTATGCTCTCCGGCATCGGTAAAGGCCGGTACTTTACGGGAGGCTGTGGTCGGATCGGCCGCCTGCTCTGCTGTCAGGCCATAGACAAAGCCTACCGCATTTCCGTTAACGGCTGTTGCCATGACTGCGACCTCCGCCACCTGAGGCCGGCCATTGTAGGTAAGAGAGTTTCTCTGCGTTACAGAAACTCCGGTAAGCTCTGCGGCTATAATTTGGGCATCCTGACAGGATATTCCGGTAAGTCTGTCACCACCCTCCACGATGCAGTAATTATCTTTTGCCGTACCGGTAAGTTGAATCCCGGAAACATTCACCGTACTTGTTCCTGCTGCCGGAGATGTCCATGTGAAAACTCCGCTTGCTCCCAACTCTGCTTCATCCGCAGATAGGAGATTTCCCTTTACGGCTTCCAGCGAAAGCGTACCGCTTGCTGCCGTCGATCCGTCATACGTCTTGGAGTCGAGCGTCTTAACCGAAATCTTAAGCTTTGCCTTATTAACGGTAAACGCCTGCCATTCACTTTTCGCTCCATTGAAATTCCGGCTTTCATCGATCTCAGCGCGCACATACCATGTTCCGGCGTTATTTCCGGCAGACCAGACCGCACTGTCACTTCCGCTGCTGTCTTTTGTGTAGGTGAATCGCACCGGCCCGGAAGCCGCTTCCGTATAAGCTACGTCTGCATCCGCATTTTGCAAATGAACTCCGGGGACAGGTGACTCGCCGTAGTAGATATCTTCACAGGTCAGATCAGTAAATGTGTGGTCTGCTTTCTCGATCGTCAGCGGATTATTATAGATCGCAGCCGGTGTTTCCTGTGCCTTTACATTGCTTCCTTCCGTACAGGTAACTCCCACATAATATTGGCCAACGGTTCCGTCTTCCTTCAGGCACACGTCATAGTGTCCACTGCTGTTTCTGGAAACCTCATTTGTAAGGGCCGCATCTTCATATAGCTTATAGCTGATCTCTCCATAGCCGGTAATGACGGCTGTGGCACCGGCTGTACTGTATTCTCCCCGGATCCTCGGTTTTAAATCATCCCCTGCATCCTGACCATAGGTGATCTTACTGTAGGTCTTAAACCACGAAGGATTAAATTCCGCCTTCTCGATCGTCATATCGCAGAGGAACAGATCTGTCGCACGATTGATCCCGGTTGCTTCCGAATTCGTAGTGACAAATACGCCATATACACCGGCTGCCGCCTGTGCTCCGAGAAAGCCTCCTGTATATTCCTCTCCCTCCTTCTTTTTATAACGCACCCTATCGATCGCGAATTTTCCGCTGTTTCCCGAAGTCGGTGTCACGCTCACTCCATGTGTAGCCTGATTTCCGGCATAGGTGAATTTGGTCTCGCCAATACTGAAATCATCTTTATTTAATACACGGTTATTTGTCTTTGCCGTCAGCGTAAGGGCATCGGATACATCAAGATTTTCATTTTCGGCAACCATAATGCAGGAATAGGATTGTCCCGGCTCCAGATCTTTGTAGGAAATTGTGAATTTACCATTTTCTGAGGTCAAAGACTGAAAATGTCCTGTTGTTGCTTCGGCCTTAGCCGCCGCCCTTAATTCTTCTCCGCTGTATGTGCTGTATGTTGTATTATTTGTATAATACAGGGTATTTCCATCAGATGTTGCCTCAAAACTGACCGAGCTGTCTCCGTTAACACTTGAAGAACCCGTCAGAGAGACCTTATATCCTGCGTAAAGCTCGACCACCGGGGCGCCAGTTGCCTCCGGAGTAAGCCTATCCTCGACAAGCTGATTTACGGTAATCTTTTCATCTGCCGCTGTACCCTTTCTTATGTTATCCTTATAGCGCCATACGGAAAACTTATCCTGGTTTGCCCCGGTAGGCACTGTTTTACTCAGGTAGCTGCTTATCGGGTCTGCACCATTGACCGTATATCCTTTTAAAAGATATTCATCATAAAACGGCGCTGTATCTGTATACTCGTTATAATATTTAACATGAACCGTCCGCTGCTCTGTCGTTGGGAACGCATAGATATCTGTCGTTTCCGGCGAGTCTGAGGGCTTGGCAGAATTATAGACTACGCAGACCGGTGCTTCCGGGCCGGAAAGCTCAACCTTCTTTAGAAAGCTCCTGTATTCTTTTGTGGATACTCGAAACAGCTTGCCTGCTACCGCTCCGCTGTTGAGAACGATATTTAAATTATTATCGTTAGTCTTAAACTTTGCCTTCGTAAAATCGATCTCATTCGTACTGGATAGCTTTTCGATTTGCATCTTATCAAAGGGGAATGAATTTGAGGAGCTTCCATTCTCTACGGTAAACTTTTTTGGTTCACGAGAGCTTTGAGTGATGTTATGTGCAAGGAAGATATCGGATTCATACCCTTGGATCGTTCCGCCCTTTATCGTGACTTCATTATATTCGGTATTATAAATACCATATTGGGCTCCTACTATGGTTCCTCCCTCGACAAGGAGAGAGGCATAGGACTCGGCTAAGGCAGAATCTCCTTTTCTGTATATATACAAAGCACGTCCACCACTAGACTCGATACTGCCTCCCCGGATCGTGACCTGTACGCCGCCTGTCGCACTGATCGTATCGCGGCTATCAGGAGAGCCTAATGAATGATTCGCATTCTTGATCACTGTGCTGTCCCCTTCAACGATCAGGTTTGCTGCACTCAATTGGATCACCGGCGAATCCGTACTTGTCCCGATGATCTCTCCTCCTGTAATATGGATCGTACTCGATGTCGCGCCGACAAAGCCGGAACAGCTAAGGCTGGATTTTAATGTTCCTTTTCCGGTGACCGTGACCCTTCTGTTGATCTTTCCTTCTAATACAACGGCATTCTCCTCACTGAAGCCCGCCGTATCTATCGTAATATCCTCACTGATCGGCTTATCCGTACTGCCAATAGTGATCTGAGGGCCGGCAGTTCCCGTATTCATAAGCAGGATATCATTTAATATACCGGATACGCTGCCGGAGGTTATATTATACTGGTATGTCTTATTTTCTTCTGTCCCTTCTCCCGCAGAGGCATACGTAACGGTAACATCATATTTACCTTCATCCGTTGACTGTTGAATATCCGCTTTTTTAATAACGCCGCTTTCGATCTGGCTTGCCGGAGCATTTTTATCCAGAATCCGGATATAATTTCCGGCGGCTTTTAATTCATATTTTTCACATTCAGCCTGTGTCTCCGGAGTCGGACAGATCACATTTAAACTCATATTATTAAGCAAGGACTCAATATTACCAGCAGAACACTCCATCCAGTTCGTCAACGCCGAGCTTGACTTCTTCATTGCTGCATAAGAAGGCGCCAGAGTAAAACCGGAATTAACAGAGGTTAAGCCGGTCGCATCCACCGTAGGATAGGAATCACCATAATAATAAAATATGGACCCCTGTTTTCCGCCCTTACATGAAGCAGAGATATCGACATCTCCGGATAAGGTCAGTTCGGTATTATTCTCCATGCTGATGGCATAAGCTGCTCTGTTTGCGCTTGTCGTATTTGTATTTTCAGCATAAATCTCGCCGTCACTGATCGATATTTTATCGGCTCCGCGGATCGCATATATCGAAGATGTATCGGCTTTACAATTTTCTAAGCGGCCTCCGATCATCTTGACTTCTTTTACAGAACTAAGGCTTCCGTTCCAGACACCACCGGAGATCTCCACATGTCCTTTTTTATTTCCAAAAACAGTACCGTTTATCATACCGCCAGTCAGATATACCTTATCATTGGGCTTCAGGTTAAATAACTGGCCGCCGGCGCTGTGCGTAAGAGTGCCGCCATTATGCTCAAAGATCACTTCTGCTTCTGCACCTGCACTATTTATGATTGCCTGATAAGATACTGTGATATCTGCGGTATTGTGTATGGTAAAGCAGCCGGCGCTGTTGATTTTAAATAACGCTCCTGATGTTTCTGATTTTACTGCTTTATAGGAGCCCGTCAGGGTCAGCTCGCATGGAGTATTAAGCTGGATTCCATCACTTTCCGAAGAAACAATATTATCGAAGTCTATGGCCACCTTTTTTGTTTTGCTCTGGGCTAAGATTGTATCTACCGCCTCCGTAAGTGTAGTGACATTTGTATTGAGTTCTCCGCCGCTAACCGAAAAGTTGCCTGAAGCAGGACTGATCGTGTAGACGGTATCCTCGGCAGCATCTGCATACATTGCACTCCCGGTCTCTTTGGCTGCCGCACTGATCTCGGGGAGCTTTGTGCTCTCCGGCTTTTTTAATTCAGAAGGCGTAGCGACTCCGACTTCGGAGAGCTTTTCCTTTTCTGTATTCGTTTTTTCTGTTATCTCTGTATTTTTT
>JAUNWP010000039.1:0-9366 GCA_030540255.1 Eubacteriales bacterium
CAAAAAAACAAAGCCATACAAGGCTTTTAGCGTTTTGGGGTGTCAAACTTCCGTATAGAGAAGACACTTCCGGAAAAGGATCACGAGTACGGAGTCTGTTTCGAACAGGTATTAATAGACGAGCGTACAGCAGCCGGAGAGGATGTTTCCATCAGTCTTTAAATCATCCATATACGCAAGGCCAAATTTCTTGTCAGAAAATACAGTTTAATTTTGAGCTTGCCTTTCGAGGCAAGCTTTGTTAAACTTATAGGAAATTGCATCCTATGAATTTAACAAACGCTCCGAGGAATGCTTGACTCGCGCGAAGGAGAAAACTGTCGCAAGCGACCGCGCTCGGCTTTGAGATGTGCCAAAGCACGTTCTTTTTCTATACAAAATAAATGAGAGTTCATTCTCATCCGTAAGCTTATCTTCTTAAAGAGCAGGACGGGAGCCGCTTTGCTTGCGGAGGATATACGGATAAAATAAATTACAGATCAAACTTTATTTCAGATTTAATTTTTAAAAGATCAATTTATTATTACAGATCAATTTTTCACACAATAATTCATTTTTCAGTTTTGCTTCCGATCTTACAGCCGGGTGTATTAATATCGCACATAAACAAAAGTGTCTTTTTGTTATATCTTTCTAATTTTTTTACATTTCCATGTGCAATATCCGAATCAATTAAATTACGGCTTATATCGGGATAAATATCGGAGGAATCATGTTTTCAAAGATCAAAACGGCGGGACTTTCCGGCATTGATGGGTATCTCGTAGACATTGAGGCAGATGTACAAAACGGACTGCCCGGTTTCACGTTGACGGGATTATTATCGACTGACACAAAAGAAGCACAGTCAAGAGTATGGAATGCGGTACGAAGCTCGGTGCTGCGCCCGGAGCCTAAGAAGATTACCGTCAATTTTTCACCTGCATATGTAAGAAAAGAGGGTACCGGATACGACCTGCCTATAGCAGTAGCAGTATTGTGTGCTTACGGTGCTGCAGAATACAGAGGGCTGGAGGATACGGCGTTTTTCGGAGAGCTGGGTCTTGACGGAAGCGTCAAGGCAATAAGAGGTGCGCTGCCTTTGTCCTGCGTGCTTAAGGATAACGGGATAGTGAGGCTTGTTGTTCCTTATGAAAATGTTGACGAAGCAGCACTGATAGGAGGGCTTGAGGTCATAGGCTGCGGCTCGATCAACGAGACTATAGATATTATAAAAAGGCTGTCAAAGACAAAGTTCGATCCTGGAAGGATCAAGCTGCAAAACTATGACGCTGAGCTTGATGAGCAGCATTATAATGTTGATTTTTCGGAGGTAAAAGGCCAGAAATACTTAAGACGTGCAGCAGAGATAGCAGCAAGCGGAATGCATAATTTCCTTATGTCCGGACCGGCAGGAACAGGCAAGACACTCATTGCAAAATGCCTGCCGACGATACTTCCATCTATCAGCCGTGAAGAAAATATTGAGATCTCAAAGGCCTACAGTATATGCGGACTGCTGCCTGAGGGTAAGCCTCTGCTCTCGAGGAGACCCTTCAGGAATCCGCATTACGGTATAACAGCTGCGGCATTTGCGGGAGGAGGAATGAGGGCAATGCCGGGAGAGATAAGTCTTGCCTCGGGAGGGATATTGTTTCTGGATGAGCTTCCTTTGTTTTCAAAAAATGTGCTTGAGATGCTCAGGCTTCCGCTTGAGGAGCATTTTATCTGTGTGACACGCATGAAGGGAAGCTGTATCTATCCGGCAGACTTTTTGCTGGCGGCTGCGTTAAATCCATGTCCCTGCGGATATTATCCGGACAGAAAGAGATGCAAATGCAGCCCGGCACAGATACATGCATATATGGGACGCTTGTCCAAGCCTTTGCTTGAGAGAATAGATATATGTGCGGAAGCCGATCCTCTGAAGGCAGAGGACATAATAGGAAATGAGGATAAGGCAGAGTGCTCAGAGGATATAAGGAAGAGGGTAGAAAGAGTGCATAAATTGCAGAGGGAGAGATTTGCGGAGGACGGCATAAAATACAACAGCCGGATGGGCTTAAAGGAGATAGAAAAATACTGTGTGCTTGATGATGAAACATCAGACTTTATAAAAAAGATCTTTGTGAAAAAACAGCTTTCGGGTCGAACCTACCACAAGATACTCAAGGTGGCACGGACTATAGCCGACATGGAGGGCGCGGATGATATATCGAAAAAGCATCTTGCGGAGGCAATATCTTTAAGAGGAATCGAGGACAAATTATTTGGATAGAGAAGCTATTAAAACAGATGAACTTAAGGCCTTGTATCTGCTCAACAACATGCACGGCATGTACAGCGACAAGCTGCTGCGTATATATGAGCATTTTACCTCCTTTGCCGATGCTTACAGGGCAGATGCAAAGGAATACTATGAGGCAGGGCTGTTTGTAAGAAAGCAGACAGGCGAGGCGTTTGATGAGCTTAAAAGGAGAGAAAACACTCTGCTGCATCGTGCCGAGAGCTTTGGAAGGCAGGGGATAAGGCTTGTAAGTATGTTTGATGAGGCGTATCCAAAGAGACTTGACAATATCAAGGATAAGCCTCCGCTGCTGTATGTAGCCGGACATATGCCGGATGAAGTAAGACACACCGCCGCAATGATAGGTGCAAGAAACTGCAGCGAATACGGAAGGACTGTAGCGAGAATGTTTGCAGGGGAACTTGCCGGAAAAGGTGTGCAGATAGTGAGCGGGCTTGCTTACGGAATAGACATAGAGGCTGCTTACGGTTCACTCGGATCTGCCGGGGAAAGCTATGCCGTACTCGGAAACGGAATCAATATATGTTATCCGAGACATAATGCAGAGGCATATGACAGGATGCGTCACGGTGAGGGTGGGATCATATCTGAATTTCCTCCGGATACGGCAGCTATAGGCTACCATTTTGTCTTGAGAAACCGTATAATATCCGGTCTTTCGGATGTGCTGATAGTTATTGAAGCGGCGAAAAAAAGCGGAACAGCCATTACTGTCGGATATGCGCTTGATCAGGGCAAAGAGGTATTTGCACTCCCCGGCAGGATAGACGATCCGCTTGGCTACGGCTGCAACCGGTTTATCAAAGAGGGGGCAAACATAATCACGGAATCTAAGGATATACTGGATTATTTCGGTATTGGTGATGAAGAAGAGAATGATACAGCTTTGGTGACGGCGGATATGGGAGAAAACGAAAGAAAGGTATATGAGGTACTCGGTATGGAGCCTATGCATATAGAAAAAATATCCGCAAATGCCGGACTCGACATTGCGGATACTTTGACGGCGCTGGCAGAGCTTGAGTCCGAAGGACTCATAAGCTCACCGCGACAGGCTTTTTTCAGCAGATGATCACATATCACATGCTCCAAAGCTCTGCAAGCTCATGAACAAGCTTGTCTGTTTTATCCCAGCCGATGCAGGCATCGGTAATGGATTTGCCGTAGCAGTGCTCGGTGTCCTTCTGGTTGCCGTCCTCGATATAGCTCTCTATCATGAGACCCTTAACGAGATTCTTGATGCCCTCGGAAGCATCACGGCTGTGGAGTATATCCTTGCTGATACGTATCTGTTCGATATACTTCTTGCTTGAGTTTGCATGGTTGCAGTCTACGATAACCGAAGGATTCTGAAGCTGCTTCTCCTCATAGAGCTCATGGAGTCTTAAGAGATCCTCGTAGTGGTAGTTCGGATATGTACGTCCGAAGGCATTTTCATAACCTCTTAAGATGGTGTGGCAGAGAGGATTACCCTTGGTAGATACCTCCCAGTTTCTGTAAATGAAGTTCTGCTCGGACTGCGCAGCAATAACAGAATTCATCATAACCGCAAGGTTGCCGCTGGTAGGATTCTTCATGCCGACAGGGATATCTATGCCGCTTGCGATAAGTCTGTGCTCCTGATCCTCTACGGAACGTGCTCCTATAGCTACATATGACAATACATCAGACACGAAACGATAGGTCTCCGGGTAGAGCAGCTCATCGGCACAGGTAAAGCCGGTCTCTTTAATAACTCTTATGTTCATCTCACGGATGGTGATGATACCCTTAAGGAGATCAGGAGCCTTATCGGGATCAGGCTGGTGTAGTATACCCTTGTAGCCCTTACCTGTTGTACGAGGCTTGTTTGTGTAGAGTCTCGGCACTATGAATATGCGCTCTTTTACATCCTCCTGAAGTTTGGCAAGTCTGTGCATATAATCAAGGACTGCATCCTCACGGTCAGCGGAACAGGGACCTATGATAAGGAGCATACGCTTGTCCTTTCCCTCGATTATGTTTTTAACGACCTCGTCACGATCAGCTTTAAGCTGTTCCATGGACTGGGTCATAGGGAACATTTCCTTAAGTTCCTTTGGTATTATAAGCTTTCTGTGGAAAGTAATATTATTCTCATGCATAACGTTCAAAACCCCCGAAATAGTACTTAGCGGCTATATAAAAATTAAGTTTGCTGCCTGATTGTTACGACGGAGTATACCACAGCGCTTTAAATAGTTAAAGTACTTTTTGCCCGAAATTTCAGTTTTTTATGTTTAATTTTAAGAAATTAAAACAAATAAAGCATTTGACAAGAAGATGTTTTTATAGTAAGTCATTAACTCGAACGACTTTATTTCTATAATATACGGTCGTTATTATGATTAGGCAGGAATTGCAATGGCAAAGAATCTGATTATAGTCGAGTCACCGGCTAAGATGAAAACAATAAAGAAATTTCTGGGCTCCAACTATACGGTGGATGCTTCGATGGGTCATGTAAGAGATCTTCCGAAGTCCAGTATGGGTGTTGATGTTGAGAATAACTTTGAGCCTAAGTATATAACAATAAGAGGAAAGGGCGATCTTATCGCCGCACTTAAGAAGGAAGCTGCCAAGGCCGACAAGATATATCTCGCAACCGACCCGGATCGTGAGGGAGAGGCAATAAGCTGGCATCTTAAGACGGCACTCGGTCTCGATAAGAATGATAAGAAGACAGTAGCCCGTATCAGCTTTAACGAGATAACCAAGGATGCCGTTACCAAGGCACTCAAGAATCCGAGAGATATAGATTTGAACCTTGTTGATGCTCAGCAGGGCAGACGTATCATAGACCGTATAGTCGGTTACTCCATAAGCCCGATACTCTGGGAGAAGATCAAGCGCGGACTTTCTGCGGGACGTGTTCAGTCTGTTGCACTTAAGCTTGTATGTGAGAGAGATGCACAGATCAATGCCTTTGTTCCCAAGGAATATCATACCGTAGAGGCTCTTATCAAGAATAAGACCAAACATGTCAAGGCTGTGTACTATGGAGAAAACGGGGTTAAGACTCCGCTTGAGACTGCGGCAGAGGCAGAGAAGATCGTAAAGGAAGTTTCATCCAGGGATATAAATGTTGCCGAGGTCAAGGATTCGGAGAGAGTAAAGAATGCTCCGTGGCCGTTTACTACGTCCACCATGCAGCAGGAGGCATCAAAGACTCTCAATATGTCTACCCAGCAGACCATGAGAGTAGCACAGAAGCTCTATGAGGATGGTCATATAACCTATCTTCGTACCGATTCCGTGAGGATCTCTGACGAGGCGGCGGCAGCAGCACGCGGCTTTATCGAAGCAAATTACGGTGAGAACTATATCTCCAAGCGCCCTGCGGCAGGCAAAAACAACAGCAACAGTCAGGATGCACACGAGGCTATAAGACCGGCACATGTCGAGGTGACACCGGCGGCTCTCAAGGAGAAGCTTGGAAGAGACGAGTTCAGACTCTATCAGATGATATGGAAGCGCTTTATGGCAAGCCGTATGTCCAATGCGGTATATGCAACGACTTCGGTAAAGCTTGAATGCGGAACCCATACATTTACAGCATCCGGATCAAAGCTTAAGTTTGACGGTTACCTAAGTGTCTACAAAAACGATCAGGATGAGGAAAATGAAAAGCAGGATCTCGGCTTCTTAAAGCAGGGTGAGAGCGTGAAGTTTGAGAAGGTCGAGGATATACAGCATTTTACCGAGCCTCCGGCACATTTTACAGAGGCCTCGCTTATCAAGACACTTGAGGAAGACGGAATAGGCCGTCCTTCGACCTATGCACCTACTATCATTACTTTGCTTGCGAGACATTATGTGACAAAGGAGAAGAAGAATCTCTATGTCACCGAGCTCGGTATAGCCGTAAATGAGATCATGACCAAGGCATTTCCGAAGATAGTGGACACAAAGTTCACTGCGGCTATGGAGGCAGAGCTTGATGATGTCGCAGAGGGCAAGGCAGACTGGCGCAAGGTGGTCGGAGATTTCTACCCGGAGCTTGAGTCTTCCATTAATAATGCCAGAGAGACACTTGACAAGGTAAAGGTTGCGGATGAAGTCACAGATATTAAATGTGACAAATGCGGACGTTTCATGGTCATCAAGTACGGACCTCACGGTAAATTCCTTGCCTGCCCGGGATTCCCGGAATGCAGGAACACAATGCCGCTTCTCGAGAAGGCAGGCGTGAAGTGCCCGAACTGCGGAAGCGAGATCATAAAGAGACGTACCAAAAAGGGCAGACTTTTCTATGCCTGCGAGAACAAAGACTGTGATTATATAAGCTGGCAGAAGCCTAACAGCAAGAAAAAAAGCAAAACAAATGCCTGAAAATAAGGCAAAAGCCTTGTTTTTATTAAAAAATATGTTACAATACATAACGTTGCATAAGAAATTTTTGATGAGGAGTGACCGAAAGGTTCACTCCTCATGTCGTATGAAAGAAAATATCTCGATTCAAAAAAAGGAAGTCTAATGGCAAAAACAAATTATACGGAACGTGTAGAAGCGTTTATAGTACCGTTTCTGACAAAGAACGGGTATCAGCTGATCAAGTCCGAATTCGTTAACGAGTACGGCAACAACTTCCTCAGACTCTATATCGATCTGAGTGATGAAGAATTTGCGGCAAGATCCAAGAAGCTTGAGGAGACGAAGGAGGAAGCCCTGGCAGAGCAGACAGAAGCGGCTATGCTCTCGGAGAATGCCATTAATGAGGCTTTGAGCACTGACAAAGAGGAAGCAGAGGATGAAACTCCGGGAGTATCCATCAATGACTGCGTAAAAGTATCGAGATACTTAAACAAGTGGCTTGATAAAGAAGATTTTATAAATGAAGTATATACCATGGAGGTATGCTCCAGGGGATTTTTGAATGAAGCCGTGACGGTGGAAGAATAAGGAGATAATAAATGAATACCGAATTAAAAGAAGCGCTTGAGTTATTGGGCAAGGAACGCAACATACCTCAGGAGGCATTGTTTGAGGCGATAGAGAATTCACTGCTCACAGCATGTAAGAACAGCTTCGGAACAAGTGACAACTGCAAAGTTACGATAGACAAGGATACCTTTGACTATACTATCATTCAGGAGAAGGAAGTTGTCGAGGAAGTATTTGATCCGGCTATAGAGATAAGCCTTCCGGATGCGAGAAAGATCGATGCCAAGGCAGAGCTCGGAGATTTCGTACAGGAGAAGATCGATTCACAGAAGTTCGGAAGAATCGCAACACAGAATGCCAAGGGCGTTATAGTTCAGAAGATACGTGAGGAGGAGAGAAATTCACTTTACCGTGATTTCTTCGAGCATGAGCACGGAATCATGACAGGTGTTGTCAGAAGATTCATCGGCAAGAACGTATCCATCAACCTTGGCAAGGCAGATGCGATACTTGCAGAGAATGAGCAGATAAAGGGTGAGCAGCTTAAGCTCAACCAGCGTATCAGAGTATATGTGCTTGATGTCAAGAATAATCCGAGAGGACCGCATATCTCTGTATCACGTACACATCCGGATCTTGTAAAATGCCTCTTCACAGAGGAAGTATCGGAGATCAAGGAAGGTACTGTTGAGATCATGGCTATCGCAAGAGAGGCCGGTTCAAGAACAAAGATGGCGGTTATCTCACATGATGAGAATGTAGATCCGGTAGGTGCCTGCGTAGGTGTTAACGGAACAAGAGTCAATTCCATAGTAGAGGAGCTTAACGGCGAGAAGATTGATATCATCAACTGGGATGAGAACCCTGCATTCCTTATCGAGAATGCGCTCAGCCCGTCAAAGGTCATCTGCGTAGTTGCGGATGAGGATGCAAAGCAGGCAATCGTAATCGTTCCGGACTTCCAGCTTTCACTTGCCATAGGTAAAGAGGGACAGAACGCAAGACTTGCAGCCAAGCTTACAGGCTATAAGATCGATATCAAGTCAGAGTCACAGGCACAGGAGTCAGGACTTCTTGATGAGCTCGGAATGGCAGCTTATGACGAGGACGGAAGCGCTGTATACGAGCAGGGCGAGTATATCGGCAATGCATTCGGAGAGAATGACGAAGAAGCACCGGAAGCTGAGACAGAGCAGGACGGCGAGGCAGAGCTTCAGGAAGGTGCCGAGGCAGAGGACGAGCTTGAGACTCCGGATGATGCAGAATAAAGAGGCGGAGATTTGACTGAAAATAAGAGATTTCGCGGAATGATAGGCATCGCAGCCAAGGCCGGAAAACTTAAGTCGGGTGAATTTTCGGCGGAGGAATCCATAAAGGCCGGCAAAGCGAGAGTATGTCTCGTTGCAGAGGATGCATCAGACAGAACACAGAAACATTTCTATGATATGTGCAATTACAGGCACGTACCGGTATATACAATCGATGCCGACAAGGAAGCATTGGGACAAATGATAGGACGCGGTCCGAGATCTATGGTCACGATAGAGGACAAGGGACTTGCGGAGAATATAGTCGGACTCATTGACGGAGGTAGTGTAAGTGGCAATAGAGAATAACGAAAATAAAAAGCAGGGCATCGAGCAAAACGGTGCCGCACCGAAGAAGAAGCTTAATGTTGTATTCAGAAAGCAGAATTCTTCAAGCATAAAGGAGCTTCCGAAGGGACTTAAGGCGGCAGCGGGAGAAGCTGCCGGCAAAAAGAGAAGCACTCAGGGCGAAAAGAGTGCAAAGACCGGAGAGCAGGCAGGTGCATCAAGAAGACCGAGACCGCTTCCGGCAGGAACGAAGCCGGTAAAGCCGGTATTAAGAGAGCTTGAGGAAGAGGCTAAGCTTGCAACAGAGGAGCCGACAGCAAAGCTTGTCAAGAAGGCAGATCACGATGCTGCAGAGGCAAAGGCAGTAGAGACCAAGCAGGCAGCATCCGAAGCCAAGCATGCAGAGTTAAGTGAAAATACAGCAAAGGAAGCTGTCAAGACCAAGACAAAGTCTGAGATAAAGTCCGAAGCAACACCGGCAGCAAAAACAGAGGAAGAGCAGGCTCCTAAGGCTGAGACAAAGAACGAGGCTGAGGCAAAAACAAACGAGACAAAGCCTGAGGAGAAGGTAGCTGAGCCTGA
>JAUNWP010000039.1:9466-13779 GCA_030540255.1 Eubacteriales bacterium
AGGCTGAGGCAAAAACAAACGAGACAAAGCCTGAGGAGAAGGTAGCTGAGCCTGAGACCAAGCAGGAAGAGCCGGTTAAGCAGGAAGAGAAGAAGCCGGAGATCTTCGGCGGAGCTTCCACAGAGCTTCCTAAGGTCAAGATCGTCAAGTCTTATGCCAATTACAATGCCGCAGAGGTAATAGCAGAGGCATCAAGACAGGCAAGACAGGCTGCAGCAGGCAACCGTGATGCCAACAAGAAGCGCGGAGACGGCAGAAACTTCGGAAACAGACCACAGGGTCAGGGAAGAACTCAGGGTCAGAACGGAGACCGTACTCAGGGCGGCTTCAGACAGAAGAACGGAGAAGGCAGCGGAAGAACATTTATAGTACGCGGCAATGCGGCTGACGGCGGAAGAGGCGGAAGACCGCAGCAGGGTCAGGGTGCAGCACCGGGCAGACGTCCTTCGGGCGGAGCAGGTATGAGTGCACCGGCATTTGACGGATCATCCAAGAACACCGGAAGAAACGGAAGAAATGCAGGCGGCAGAAATGACCACAGCAGAGACAGAAAGGACAAGTTTGTAGATAATCCGAACCTCAAGGCACCTAAGACAGGCAAGGGCGCTTTCATTAAGCCTGAGCCAAAGAAGGAAGCACCTGAGGACGAGATCAAGCAGATAGTTCTTCCTGAGACACTTACTATCAAGGAGCTTGCAGATAAGCTCAAGATGCAGCCGAGTGTCATCGTCAAGAAGCTGTTCCTTACAGGAAAGATGGTTACTCCTAATACCGAGCTTAGCTATGAGGAGGCAGAGGAGATAGCACTTGAGTATGATATCCTCTGTGAGAAGGAAGAGAAGGTTGATGTTATTGCAGAGATACTTAAGGAGGATGAGGAGAAAGAGTCAGATCTTAAGCCTCGTAATCCTGTTGTCTGCGTAATGGGACACGTTGACCACGGTAAGACTTCACTGCTTGATGCCATCAGAAATACAAGCGTTACAAGCCGAGAGGCAGGCGGAATCACTCAGCATATCGGAGCTTCGGTAGTAAAATCGGGTGACAGATATATCACTTTCCTTGATACACCGGGACACGAGGCATTTACATCAATGCGTCTGCGCGGAGCACAGTCAACCGATATTGCAGTACTCGTGGTAGCTGCCGATGACGGAGTTAAGCCTCAGACTATAGAAGCTATCAGCCATGCCAAGGCAGCAGGCGTAGAGGTAGTCGTTGCCATCAATAAGATGGATAAGCCTACCGCAAATGTCGAGCTCGTTAAGAGCCAGCTTACAGAGTACGGACTTATCGCCGAGGATTACGGCGGATCCACACCTATGGTTCCGGTATCGGCAAAGACAGGTGCTGGTATCCCGGATCTTCTTGACATGATACTTCTTGAGGCAGATGTGCTCGAGCTTAAGGCTAATCCTAACAGAAATGCAAGAGGTCTCGTTATCGAGGCTCAGCTTGATAAGGGACGCGGTCCTGTTGCAACCGTACTCGTTCAGAAGGGTACACTTAAGGTTGGAGACAATGTTGTTGCCGGAGCATGCTACGGTAAGGTACGTGCTATGCTTGACGATAAGGGCAACCGTATCAAGAAAGCGGCACCGTCATATCCTGCAGAGATACTCGGACTTAACGACGTACCGAATGCCGGAGAGGTATTCATGGTATGTGCCGATGAGAAGGAAGCAAGAAGCATAGCAGAGACCTTCATCTCAGAGCAGAAGAAGCACATGCTTGAGGAGACCAAGCAGAAGATGAATCTTGATGACCTCTTTGATGAGATTAAGGCAGGAAATGTCAAGGAGCTTCCGATCATCGTCAAGGCAGACGTACAGGGATCCGTTGAGGCTGTCAAGCAGTCTCTCGGCAAGCTCTCCAACGAGGAGGTTGCCGTTAAGGTCATCCATGCGGCAGCAGGTAATATTAATGAATCAGATGTTACACTTGCGTCTACAGCAAACGCCATCATCATCGGCTTCAATGTTAAGCCTGATGCTACAGCCAAGGCTACAGCAGAGCGCGAGAAGGTAGATATGAGACTCTATAAGGTCATCTATCAGGCTATCGAGGATCTTCAGGCGGCACTTACAGGTATGCTTGCTCCTGTATATGAGGAGAAGTATACGGGACGTGCAGTTGTAAGACAGGTATTCAAGGCATCCAATGTCGGAAATATCGCAGGTTCCTATGTAACAGACGGTGTGATCGAGAGAGGCTCAAGAGCAAGACTTTATCGAGGAGACAAGATGATATTCGACGGAGATATCGCATCGCTTAAGAGATTTAAGGATGAGGTCAAGGAAGTTAAGCTTGGCTTCGAGTGCGGTATCGTACTTGAGGACTTCTCGGATATCATGGTTGATGATACCATCGAGGTATACAAGATGGTTCAGGTTCAAAGAGGCACGACAGCTGAATGAAAAAGGGAAGTATAAAGAATAACAGAATAAACGGAGAGGTATTGCGCGAGCTTTCATCCATCATCAGAGATGAGGTAAAGGATCCGCGCATCGATCCTCTGCTCACAGTAACAAGAGCAGAGGTGACACCTGATCTTCAGTTCTGCAAATGCTATGTGTCTTCACTCGGCAGCGATGAGATGCTTGAAGACAGCATTGAGGGACTTAAGAGTGCAGGCGGCTTTATCAGACGTGAGCTTGCTCACAGAGTAAATCTGCGCAAGACTCCCGAGCTGCAGTTCGTGGCAGATCGAAGCATGGAATATGCCATAGAGATGTCCAAGAAGATCGAGGAGCTTGCAAAGGCAGGAGGTATGCCTAAGGATGAGTCGGAGGAAGCCGAGGAGGAGCTGTAATACGAATATGGAGCTTTTGACCAAGGAAATATTCAATAACAGCATAAGAGAAGCAGGAAGCATTTGCATACTCGGACATGTAAGCCCCGACGGAGACTGTATAGGTTCAACGCTTGCGGTGTACAACTACATCAGGAACATACGCGGTGAGGATGTAAGGGTACAGGTATATCTTGAGCCTATAAATGAGAAATTCCTCTTTCTTAAGGGAAGCGAGCTTATCAGTGAGGATTCGGGAGACTGGAAGGACTATGAGCTTGCCATAGCCTGCGATACGGCAGATCTTAAGAGACTCGGCAGATTTGATAAGTACATTGACCGCGCCTCCAAGGCAATACTCATAGACCATCATTATACAAATGAGGGCTTCGGAGATTACGGCATGATCAGAGGAGAAGCTTCCTCTACCTGTGAAGTGCTCTATGATCTGCTTGAAGAGGCATATATAGACAAGAAGATTGCGGAATGCATATATACCGGTATCGTTCATGATACCGGTGTACTCAGATACAGCAATACTTCGAAGCATACCATGGATATCGCAGGCAGCTGCATGGCTATGGGCATAGATTTCGGAAGGATAGTCGAGGAATCCTTTTTTGCTATGAGCTTTGCTCAGAAAAAGGTACTCGGCTATGTACTAAGCCATGCCAAGCAGAGAGCCGGAGGCAGACTTGTCTACAGCTATATTGATATGGAGACAAGAAAGCAGCTTGATGCAGAGACCATGGATATGGACGGCATGATAGATCAGCTTCGTACCACAAGCGGTGCGCTTGCGGCGGCCTATATGTATGAGTCACCGGATAAAAGAGTTAAGGTGAGTCTTCGCTCAAACTCCGATTCGGTCGATGTGAGCCGTATATGTCAGAAGCATGACGGAGGCGGCCATAAGAAGGCTGCGGGCTGTTTTATGTCACATGATTTTGAAAAAAACATGGATGAGATCGAGGAAGATCTTGTCCGCCAGATGAATGATGCAGCAATTTCATAAATACAACGGTTTTTTAAACATTTATAAGGAACAGGGATGGACCTCGATGGATGTATGCGCGAAGCTGCGCGGCATCCTTAAGGTACGTAAGATTGGTCATGCAGGCACGCTCGATCCGATGGCGGAGGGCGTGCTTCCTGTTGCTGTCGGAAGAGCAACCAAGGACATAGATCATGTCGGAGCTCTGGTAAAGGAATATACTGCGGGAATGCTGCTCGGAACAGAGACGGATACCGAGGATATAAGCGGAACCGTACTTAAGAGCTATGAAGGCACTATGCCTGAGGCGTCCGAAGTAATATCTGCGATCATGAGCTTTGTCGGAAACTATGACCAGCTTACACCAATGTACAGTGCACGTAAGGTCAACGGCAAGAAGCTCTATGAGTATGCAAGATCCGGCATAGAGGTCGAGCGCAAGTCAAAGCGCGTGGAGATATATGATATCAGGATAGACAGCATAGAGCTTCCGCATGTGACATTTACGGTACAATGCTCTCAGGGAAC
>JAUNWP010000039.1:13879-16315 GCA_030540255.1 Eubacteriales bacterium
AAGTTATCCGGACCTGTGGTTCACGGCAAGGGCATAGGCAAGTCCGAGATGAAGTATCCGACTATGAATATCGAGGTGCCTGACGATCTCATACTTCCGCCTTACGGTGTATATGCGGTAAGAGCGTATATAGATGAGAGCCCGGCAAGGGGCAGAGGTGGTTCCAAAGCGGAGCCTGTGATAAGACAGGTAAACGGCATCGCAAACCTCGGCGAGAGACCGACTGTTCACGGAAGTGTAGAGGGAGGAACAAGACTCAGACTCGAAGTACATGCCTTCGGAGATATAGGAGACTGCTACGAAAAGCAGGTAAAGGTCGAACTGCTTAAGTTCATCAGACCCGAGAGAAAATTTGACAGCATCGCGGATCTGGTCGAGCAGATAAATGAGCATGACTTGCCCGAGACAATGGCCTTCTTTGCGGAGGAAAGCTGAATCATTAAATAAGCTTAGGCTTTATAGCTAACTTTCGCCTAACGGCTAACACATGAATTTCCGAAACACTGTTTCGGAAATTCGTGCATATTCGATATCTTCAGGTACTAATCTTAGAAGAAAAATCATAATATTAAAAATTAATTTATACCCCATTATACCCTTTTGATTTTGAGTATAATGGGGTATAATTTTACATAGAATAGTATCTCATAGGAGGTGGGCTATGGAGTTATCTGAAATACAGGCACAGGCAATGAAACTTGAGCAGCAGATTTCAAAGCTGCCTGCCGGTTCTGTTACAAAGAAAATCGTCAACGGTAAGGAGTATTTCTACCATCGTTGGACGGAGAATAAAAAGCGTCGGGAGAAGTATATTCCTGCGGATGAACTTGAGAATTTCAGTGCGCAGATCAAGCAGCGTAAGAAATTGGAGCAGGAGCTGAAGGAGTTGAAGAAGCGTCTGCCAAAAGAAAAAGCTGTGGACACATCTGTGTTCACTACTAATGTTCGTACCGGGAATCAGCTGCGTTCCTTTGCTACATCTGTCCGTGGCTATCGCAAGCGCGAATGCTTCAGGCAGCTGCATGATTTTGTCTATGGAGAGCAGCAGGACAAGGTATTTATTCTCTACGGCTTGCGCAGAACGGGAAAGACCACAATGATCCGTCAGATTTTTGCCGAGATGAGCGATGCAGAGCTTGCTAAGACGGCGTTCATTCAGATCACGGCAAGAGATATCTTGGCAGATGTGAACTGCGACCTTAAAGCATTGGAAGCACAGGGGGTGCGCTATGTTTTCCTTGATGAAGTGACACTGATGGAGGACTTCATCGAGGGCGCGGCACTGTTCTCTGATGTGTTTGCAGCCTGCGGCATGAAAATCGTGCTCTCAGGTACAGATTCACTGGGATTCCTTTTCACTGAGGACGAACAGCTCTATGACCGCTGTATTCTGCTGCACACGACTTTCATTCCATACCGCGAGTTTGAATCCGTGCTCGGCATTCACGGCATTGATGATTACATACGCTACGGAGGCACCATGAGTCTCGGAGGGGTACACTATAACGAGACCTCCACATTTGCAAGCAAGGAAAGCGCAGACGAGTATGTAGACACAGCCATCGCGCGCAACATTCAGCACTCTCTTCGCTGTTATCAGTACGAGGGACATTTTCGCCATCTGCGTGACTTGTACGACAGTAATGAGCTGACCAGCGCCATTAATCGTGTGGTAGAGGACATCAATCACCGTTTTACGCTGGAAGTGCTGACACAGGACTGGAAGTCACATGATCTTGGCATTTCTGCCGGCAATCTGCGTCGGGATCGTAAGGAGCCTACGGATATTCTTGACCGTATTGACCGTGCAGCAGTCACTGACAGCCTGCGGAAGCTGTTAGAGATCCGCAACAAAGAGGAGCGAACCGTTGTACCGGACGATGTTCATGCGCTGGAAATCAAGGAGTACCTGGATTTGTTGGATCTGACGCGGGAGATCGATGTGCTGCACCTGCCGGATGTCAGCACGAAGTCTGCCCGTACGGTGATTGCACAGCCCGGACTACGATATGCACAGGCAGATGCACTGATTCGCAGCCTGCTGCTGGATGAGACATTCAGTGCGCTGTCTCTGGCAGAGCGTAATGCCGTGCAGGAGCGTATTTTGACCGAAATCAAGGGTAGGATGATGGAGGATATTGTCCTATTGGAAACCAAGCTGGCAAACCCAAAGAAACAGGTGTTTGTCCTGCAATTCCCGGTAGGAGAATTTGATATGGTGGTGTTTGACCCTGAAGCAGGCTCCTGCCGGATCTTTGAGATCAAACACAGCGAGGAGGTTGTTCCGCAGCAGTATCGGCATCTGATCGATGAGGAAAAATGCGCTCAGACTGAGCATCGCTATGGCACAATCACCGGAAAGTTCGTCCTATATCGCGGAGATAGCCAAACGTTAAATGGAATTCAATATCAAAACGTAGAAGAATATCTGCGAAG
>JAUNWP010000106.1 GCA_030540255.1 Eubacteriales bacterium
GAAGTCGGCTTTAAACTCCTTGTAGATAATAAAGGCTCGGAAGCATGGGTACGCATACATACTTCGGTAAGCTCTGTAGGTATAGACAACAAGTTCACGGATAAGATGCTCCACTCCGGCAAAGAATGGCTGCATAAAGGTCAGTACCTCTATCTTACACGTAAGGCAAGACCTTCCGAATCACTGCTTGCCATAGACGGCTTCAGACTGCCTGACTTCGACAGATCTGAGGGTGCCGGTGTAACGATATCGGTCAGAGCCGAAGCCATAGACACAAGAGCTGTTACCCCGGACTTTTCTCTTGATGATCCTTGGAAGGGCCTGGATCCTGACTCTATTGCGAATTATAAAAGCCAAACAGACTCTGTAGGTTCGATGACAAGTTCATCCTCGGGAAGTTCAGGAAAGAATTCCTCCGGCAGGAAGACCACCGATTCACTTCACCGCTATGACGTCCCTATGGCAGATGCACTTTTGTCTTCAGGAAGCTGGGAATGCATTGATGCTGAAAACAAGCTTTGGAAGTTTAAAGATGACAAGAAGCAATATGCAAAAAACGGCTGGTATTACATCTACAACAGTTATGCCGGCACAGGTGGAAAAACTCAATGGTTTTATTTTGATGATTCGGAATACATGCACTCCGGCTGGAGCATGCAAAAGGATATGAAATGGTATCACCTGCATGAAGTATCCGACGGTTCTTTGGGCTCTCTTGATACCGGCTGGTATACCGACAGTCAGGACGGAAAGCAATACCGTCTTGACACTATTACGGGTCTAATGCTGTCAGGCTGGCAGACCATTGACGGTAATTCCTATTATTTCGCTACTCTCAATGATATAAGCGGCCCAAGCTGGGTATACAAACTTATATCAGGAACCCCTGTCGGCAGGTGGATATATGATTCATTTAAACTTCGCAGCTACGGAACACTCTACATCAATGAATATACTCCCGACGGAAGCTATGTCGATTCACGCGGTGCAAAAATTTAACAGATTTTACCGAAAAAGGAACCGCACTGTCGGATGAAGAGACAGTGCGGTTCCTTATAGGGGTGATATTTGTAACTATCCGATCTGTCTCAGATAATTACTATGTTCTTTTCTTGATACTATTATAATAGCACTTATATTTTTTATAACAAAATACATATTATCGGCAGTCTTTGATACTAAATAGGTATCATATCAAAAAGAACTTCCCTTTACAAAATATCCGATACCTCATAAGGAAGAGAAAACGGCATAGCCATGCTTTCACGACTATGCCGTAATTTACGGGATTAAAAAATCCATAAGCTACATCCATTAATATCCGTATTTTTTGCGTTTTGCTACAACAAAGCAGGATGCCGAGGTAACAGACAAAACCTCTGCCAATACTATCGATGACCAGATTCCGTTCACTCCGAATATCAAAGGAAGTATCAAAAGCGATGAAGCCTCAAAAACAATCAGTCTTAAAAAGGATATCAATGCTGAAATAAGCCCGTCGTTAAGTGCCGTAAAAAATGAAGACGCATATATTGAGAAGCCTGAAAAAAGGAAGGCAAATGAATATATTGAGAATGCATTCTTTGTGACTCTTAAAAGCTCTTCATCATAACCGACAAATACAGAAGCAATGCCTCCTCCGAGTAATTTAGCTATTGAAAACATCAATACTGCTCCGCAGGCTATAATAAGCAGGCTCTTTCTGAATATACCGCTCATCTCCTCCTTATTGTCAGCACCGAAATTATACGAAATAAGCGGCGCAGATCCTACCGAATAGCCTATAAACATCGATACAAAAACAAAATTAACATACATTATTACTCCGTAGGCAGCAACTCCGTTGCTTCCTGCGTATTTGAGAAGCTGTACATTAAATAACATACCAACAAGAGACATGGATATATTACTCATAAGCTCCGAGGAACCGTTGGTAAGCACCTTAAACAGAGCGCTTAAATCATACGTAAAGCCGGTAAACCTTAGTCTGCTTGTGTTGTATCTGCTTGCAAAATACAATAACGAGAGTCCGCCTCCGGTACACTCACTTATAACGGTTGCCGATGCTGCTCCGAC
>JAUNWP010000040.1 GCA_030540255.1 Eubacteriales bacterium
CCCTTAGGTCCTTCATAACGGATAATAACAACATCTCCTGCCTTGATCTTGCCTGCATATATAGCGGCAATGGCATCATCCTCCGAGTTAAATACTCTCGCAGGACCTTCATGCACCATCATCTCAGGAGCAACAGCCGACTGCTTGACAACACATCCGTCCGGAGCAAGATTACCCTTAAGTACGGCGATTCCTCCGGTCTTAGAGTAAGGATTATCCATAGGTCTTATTACCTCAGGATCAAGATTCACGGCATCCTTGATGTTTTCTCCGACAGTCTTGCCTGTGCAGGTGATAAGGCTTGTATCCAAAAGTCCTGCATCCGCAAGCTGCTTCATAACTGCATATACTCCGCCGGCTCTGTTAAGATCCTCCATATAAGTAGGGCCTGCCGGAGCAAGATGGCAGAGGTTCGGTGTCTTTGCCGAAATCTCATTTGCCATATCAAAATCGATTTCTATGCCGCACTCATGTGCTATGGCAGGAAGGTGAAGCATGGTATTTGTAGAGCATCCGAGAGCCATATCTACGGTCTCTGCATTGTGGAAAGCTGCCGGTGTCATGATGTCACGCGGACAGATATTCTTCTCAACAAGCTCCATGATCTTCATTCCGGCATGCTTGGCAAGACGGATACGTGCAGAGAATACCGCAGGAATGGTTCCGTTTCCTCTAAGTCCCATTCCGATGGCCTCTGTAAGACAGTTCATGGAATTGGCTGTAAACATACCCGAGCAGGATCCGCAGGTCGGACATGCATTTTCCTCGTAATCAAGCAGTCCGGCATCATCAAGCTTGCCTGCATAATGAGCACCTACCGCCTCAAACATGCTTGAAAGTGATGTGCGGCTTCCGTCATTCAGACGTCCCGCAAGCATCGGACCTCCTGATACGAAAATGGTAGGAATATTGATTCTTGCAGCAGCCATCAAAAGTCCCGGTACGTTCTTGTCGCAGTTAGGGATCATTACAAGTCCGTCAAGCTGATGTGCAAGTGCCATAGCCTCTGTCGAGTCTGTGATAAGTTCTCTGGTTACAAGAGAGTATTTCATGCCTGTATGGCCCATAGCTATACCGTCACATACGGCAATGGCCGGGAACTCAACAGGTGTACCGCCTGCTGCTCTTACTCCTGCCTTAACTGCCTCAGCTATCTTGTCAAGATTCATATGTCCCGGAACGATCTCGTTATAAGAGCATACGACACCTATCATAGGTCTCTCTATCTCTTCCTGTGTTAATCCGAGTGCATACAGCAACGAACGGTTAGGTGCGGCAGGTGTGCCTTTTTTTATCACATCACTTCTCATAGCGATTCCCTTTCCTTCAATAGTATCGGTTTCGATATTTCTTTGAGCTCAGACTCATTCGACATGCCCTGTATATAACGCCATAGGCAAAGAGCCTTCCTATCAATGCGCAAACTCGCTTTGCTCAAACAAGCGCATTGATACGGGTGCTCTTTGCTCTGCCGTTAACAGGACTATGTCTCATTCATAAATCGCTCAAATCAACATCGTAAACCTATATGAACAATGTCGCGGAATGCATGTGCATCGACATAGGCTGAGAATGTAGATTTCCTCTGTGTTTTGGGACTTGCCTGCTCAAAAAAAGCATTTGTTTGAGCGCAGCGAGTTATGCTTTTTTCGAGTTGTTTAGGCAAGTACCCGAATCACAGAAAAGGAAATCACATTCGAAGACTCCGAGATGTGCATGCATTCCCGACGATGTTAAAAATTTCTGATGTCCCATGCCTGCTGTAACACAGGCATGGAAGAATTCATTATGCACCCTTCGGTGCTTTTTACATTTTTATTCTGCGGATGATACCGACACGCATTGCGCTGCCGTCCGCTTTCTTCGGATAATTAGTTTGAAGCTGTATCCGGATCTGAATCCTCGCCCCAGAGCATGTTCTTACGAAGCTCTGCGCCGACTGTCTCCATCGGATGCTGTGCAAGACGATCACGATGTCTGTTGAAGTATGTACGACCGTTGTTGTTCTCTGCGATCCATCTTCCTGCAAATGTTCCGTCCTGGATGTCTGTAAGAACGGCCTTCATTCTTGCCTTTGTCTCCTCATAAGGAATTACGCGAGGACCTGATACATACTCACCAAACTCTGCTGTATCGGAGATAGAGTAATTCATCATTGCAACACCACCCTTATTGATAAGGTCGATGATAAGCTTCATCTCGTGGATAGTCTCGAAGTAAGCATTCTCAGGAGCATAACCTGCATCTGTAAGTGTCTCGAATGCACATCTCATAAGCTCAACTACGCCTCCGCAAAGAACTGCCTGCTCACCGAAGAGGTCTGTCTCTGTCTCAGCCTGGAAGGTAGTCTCCATAACACCTGCTCTTGCTCCGCCGATACCTGCTGCATAAGCAAGTCCGAGATCATAAGCCTTGCCTGTCGGGTTCTGCTCAACACAGATAAGGCAAGGAACGCCCTTTCCGTTAACATACTGTGAACGAACTGTATGTCCCGGTCCCTTAGGCGCGATCATGATAACATCAACATCAGCCGGCGGAACGATCTGCTTGAAGTGAATGTTGAAGCCGTGTGCGAACATAAGAGCATTGCCGGCCTCAAGATAAGGAGCGATCTCTGTCTTGTAAACCTTAGCCTGAACCTCATCGTTAACAAGGATCATAACGAGGTCTCCCCACTTGGCAGCCTCTGCGATAGTCTTAACTGTAAGACCTGCCTCCTCTGCCTTCTTCCAGCTCTTTGAGCCCTCACGAAGTCCTACGCAAACCTCACAGCCAGAATCCTTAAGATTAAGTGCATGTGCATGTCCCTGTGATCCGTAACCGATGATAGCGATCTTCTTGCCTGTAAGCTTTGTAAGATCACAATCCTTCTCATAATACATTTTTGCCATAGTTGAATTCCTCCTGTAATTTGTTGTCATCATATATTGTACCGTGCCCTCTTTCGATGGCAATAGTGCCTGTTTTAGCGATCTCGAGTATTCCGAAATCCTTGAGCAAACGTATCAGTGCTTCATTTTTATCCTGATCTCCGAATACCCATATGGTCATCGCTTCAAGATCAATGTCGATGACCTTGCCCTTGAAAACATTTACGATCTGAAGTATCTCATCTCTTGCCGCACGTTCTGCAGCTCTTACTTTTATAAATGCGATCTCTCTGCGAATACTGGTCTTCTCATCAAGTATCTTGACTGCCTTTACTCCGAGGAGCTTGCGGCACTGTGCTGCTATCTGATCTATCATAAGCTCATCAGCGAGCAGCTCTATAGATATACGTGTAATTCCCGGTCTGTCGGTAGCACCGGATACTATGGACTCGATATTATAGCCCTTTCTTGAGAAAAGTCTTGCGACCTGACTCAATATGCCCGGTATATCTTCAACGATCACCGCAAGTGTATATATCTTCTTTTCGGGATTAAATACTCTTCTCATCCGACGCTTCCTCCTTCCCTAAGCAAGAAATCGGTTATGTCATGTCCTGCCGCAACCATAGGACTTACCATCTCATTGATATCAAGGAGACAATCGATCACACAAGCCTTGCCTTCTGCCAATGCCTCTTTAAGTGTTGTCTGCATCTCTTCAACATTCTTGACTCTGTAGCCCTTAAGTCCGTATGCCTCTGCAAGCTTGACGAAATCAGGACCTCTGTCCATGGTAGTCTCCGAATAACGCTTATCGTATATAAGATCCTGCCACTGTCTTACCATGCCCAGAGCACCGTTATTAAATACTATGGTAACTATAGGCAGATCATAATGCTGAACGGTTGCAAGCTCATTGCAGTTCATGCGCAGGCATCCGTCACCTGTTATATTAAGCACGCATTTATCCGGACATCCCACAGCCGCTCCTATGGCAGCTCCCATGCCGAATCCCATTGTACCGAAGCCTCCGCTTGTAAGCAGCTGACCCGGATACTGGAAATGCAGATATTTGATAGCCCACATCTGATGCTGTCCTACATCAGTGGAAACCACCGCATCCTTAGGCGCCGTATTTCTGATCGTCTCAAGTATCTGCTGCGGTGTAAATCTTCCGAGATCCGGTGCCTTTGAAGGCTCTCTGAGCGGAAGTATATGCTCCTTCCACTCCTTATGCTCATACTGCGGAAGCTTGGCATTTAACATGCTGAGCACCTTGCCTGCCGAACCGATTATATGATGATCGGTAAGTACATTCTTATCGATCTCGGCTCTGTCTATATCGATCTGAACTATCTTGGCCTGCTTGGCAAAGGTCTTTGGGTTAAGTGCAACTCTGTCGGAGAATCTGCTGCCTACGGCAATAAGCAGATCACACTCGTCACATGCAATGTTCGATGCCTCGGAACCGTGCATACCTATCATGCCTGAGGTAAGAGGATGATCTCCCGGGAAACCACCGCCTCCCATAAGTGTTATCGCAACCGGCGCATCTATCTTCTCGGCAAACTCTCTGAATTCCTTGTCAGCTCTGTCTCTTACAACACCGCCTCCGCAGAGAAGGAAGGGTTTCTTGGATTCGGCAATCATATCAAGGAGCTTCTCTACATCTTCGGTATCGATCTCCGGTGCCGACATGGCACTGTCCGTTGCAAGCTTTCTGATAGCCTTGCAGTCACGGTTATTATCCGCAGGTATGAACTCATAGTCGATCATGACATCCGGATTGGTGACATTTTTAAGGAAATCCACAAGCACCGGACCTGGTCTTCCGCTCTGAGCGATTGCAAATGCCTGGCGCATTGCATCCGGTATATCTTCGGGATCTCTTACCAGAAATGTAGCCTTGGTTATCGGCATTGCAATACCTGTGATATCTACCTCCTGGAAAGCATCCTTACCTAATAACGACTCACCTACGTTGCAGGTAATAAATACTACCGGTGACGAATCGAGATATGCCGTCGCAATACCTGTAGTGATATTGGTGGCACCCGGGCCGGAGGTTGCAAAGCATACTCCTACCTTTCCGGTAGCTCTCGCATATCCGTCCGCTGCATGCGAAGCTCCCTGCTCATGAGATGTAAGTATATGATGTATTTTGTCCTTGTAACGATATAATTCATCATACAAGTTGATGATGGTTCCGCCCGGATAACCGAATATCGTATCGACATTCTGTTCAAGCAGGCATTCCATTATTGCCTGTGTTCCTCTTACCTTCAATTTGTCCCCCTTATATCTTGGCTGCACCCTTTTGCAGCGCTATCATTCCCGTCCTTGCTGTCTCCATGATACCGAAAGGTCTCATCATTTCTTCAAAAGAAGCTACCTTATCACTTTCTGCCGAAAGCTCTATTGTTAAGGTATTTGCTGTGATATCAGCGATCTTTGCTCCGCATATCTCGCATATGGTCATTATATCAGGTCTTGTAGTCACCGTGGCATTGACCTTGATAAGCAAGAGCTCTCTGCCTATGATGGAATGCTCGTTAAGCACTCTGACCTTAACGACATCAACCAGCTTATTAAGCTGTTTTTCAACCTGCTCCACTACCGAATTACCGCTGTCCACTATAATGGTTATGCGTGAAAGTGTGGGATCGTCTGTAACACCAACTGCAAGTGATTCAATATTAAATGCTCTCTTTGAAAAGAGACTTGTTATCTTGCTGAGTACGCCGGCGCGGTTCTCAACGATTACCGAAATAGTCTGTTTCATGTTCCGCCTCCTTACTCAGTCGTACTGCACATAGGATCTACATTTACAATAAGTACCTGCGGTCCTTCGGAACTAAGGAAGGCCTCAAGAGCCTCGTCTGTTTTATCATCCTCCTCAAGCACCGTACTCGGTATGCCGTAAGAAGCAATGAGTGCTTCGAAATCCGGATCACCCTCAAGATCAACTCCGTATGCTCCGTGGAAAGGCGCTCTCACCTGACTCTGATGCACGAGTCCGAGTACATGGTTCCTTATTATTATGATCTTAAGATCAAGCTTGTTTGCACGTACTACGGCAAGCTCATTCATACTCATCTGGAAGGAACCGTCTCCGTTGATAACAACTGTCTTACGCTCAGGCTGTGCGATCTTTACACCGATTCCGCAAGGAAGTCCGTAACCCATAGTTCCGAGTCCTCCCGAGGTAAGGAATCTGATGCCGTGCATGTAGAGATGCTGACATGCCCATATCTGATTCTGTCCTACATCTACACAAACAGCCGTGCCTTCCTCAAGATGATGTCCAAGCTTACGCATAAATCTCTGAGGAGATACATAAGGATGCTCCGGGAAATCACGTCCCAGCTCCTCAGCTCTGTAATCCTTAAGAAAAGCTCTCCACTCTGTCGTATCCGGTGCTGTACACTGCTCCGAAAGCTTATTGAGTATGATCCCTGCATCTCCTACAAGCGGAATGTTTGCTTCCATATTCTTGCCGATCTCTGCCGAATCTACATCTATATGTATGGTAGTAAGTCTGCGCTTAACCTCATTCGGCTCCATGATCGCACGATCTGCAACTCTCATTCCTATCATGATCAGGAGATCTGCTTTGACCATTGCCTTATTTGCGGATCTGTTGCCGAACTTTCCGATCATACCCATATTGAGCGGATCGTCTGTATCAAGCAGCGAGAGTCCCATCATAGTCGTTACTACCGGGATATTCATCTCATGAGCAAAGCTCTTAAGCTCTGCTTCGGCATGTGCAAGAAAAACTCCGCCGCCTGCACATATAACAGGCTTTTTTGCTTCGCTTATGGCATGAATGACATGTGTAAGCTGTCTGCCGTTTCCTTTTATACTTGGATTGTAACCTCTTATGTGAACTGTATCCGGAAACACCGGATCCTTAACTTCCTGATCCTGAATATTCTGAGGAAAATCGATAAGCACCGGTCCCGGTCTTCCTGTGGAAGCTATGTAAAATGCCTCCTTAATGATATTAGGAAGCTCTCTTGCATCCTTTACAAGATAGCTGTGCTTGATAAAAGGAGTTACCGCACCGAGGATATCAACCTCCTGAAAGATGTCTCTTCCGATAAGATTTGTAGGAACCTGTCCCGTTACCGCCACCATAGGGATCGAGTCCATATATGCAGTAGCGATACCTGTGATAAGATTGGTTGCTCCGGGACCGCTGGTGACCATGCATACACCTGTCTTGCCTGTAACTCTTGCGTAACCTGATGCCATATGTCCGGCATTCTGTTCCTGTCGTACAAGTGTATATCTGATGGTGTCTTCAACCTTCATCATCTCGTCCATGAGCGAACAGATTGTTGCTCCCGCATAACCGAATACGCGGTCAACACCCTCGTTTATGAGAGCTTGTACAAAGATCTGAGATCCTGTCATTACAGCTTTCCTCCTTGAAAGATTATTATTTAAGTATGGAAAATGTTCTTCTCGAAAATGATAAAGTATCGAAACCGTGATATAGCCCTATAATGATACATTTTAAACTGTAAAAGTGAAACGTGTAAATAAAAAATCACATTGCCCGCATAAAAATGCAATATACTATCTTTAATTTCTACAGCCCGAGTTTCACAAACGGTATATACGATAAGTTTTTTTAATTCCGAGTAAAAGAAAAAGCCCGTGATGCCTGCTCACGAGCTTTAAAAAATTCCCTTAATAAAAAACAAATATTTCGGTAAATTCCTATCCCTGTAAGGATATTATAAATGCGCACAAGCAACAACACTATTGAGCTTTCCTTCGCCGAGTGTAATCACGACGATGCCAATAATGACGATTAGAGCTATAATGCTGTTAATCACTGTAAATGTCACTTGATTGAATCTCCGTATAATTATTTTTGTTTTATTATAGACTTTTCAAATGAAAATGCAACTGTAGTTTTTATTATTTTCTATATTTTATAACTATACATCCCAAGTCCATCCAATTTTTTAGGTATCGACTATCACTTTTTCCTTAATATAAAATCATTCTTTTTCTTTATCCTCATTGCAGTTTTTTATGTCCTTTAGCCGAAACAAAAAATTTCAAACGGAAAAAATATTTTTTTCTTGACTTGTTAGATAACGGTAACTATAATGAGCGTACAAAAGTTACCATGTTCTAACTTTTATTATCACGCTCTAACTTTTATTACTGTTTGCTAACGTTTGTTGATTGGCTTTAACTTTGATTTGATCGCATTTTAAGCGATTTTTTTTGCCGAAGTGTTAGCATCGTATAACGGAGGTATTTATATGTTGCCGTTGCCATTGGCTAATGTTGATGAGGATTACACTATTAAGAAAATAAGCGGTTCTCCTGATGTCAAAAAACATCTTGAGAATCTCGGCTTTGTTGTCGGAGGCAATGTCAAGATAGTTGCCTATGTCGACGGCAATCTCATTGTCAATGCTAAGGAAGCACGCATTGCCATCAATAAGGAGCTGGCTATGCGAGTTATGGTTTGATATACAGGTTTGTTTATTTTTAAAGGAGGTACATCATAAATGACACTTAGAGATGTTAAGATCGGTGAAACCGCCAAGGTCGTTAAGCTTAACGGCGAAGGACCGGTAAAGCGCAGGATCATGGACATGGGACTTACTAAGGGTGTTGAAGTCTTTGTCCGTAAGGTAGCACCTCTCGGGGATCCTATCGAAGTGACCGTAAGAGGTTATGAGCTTTCGATACGTAAGGCGGATGCCGAGATGGTAGAGGTTGAGGAATAATTAAGGAGATCAGCTTATAATGAGTATAAGAATCGCCCTTGCGGGCAACCCAAACTGTGGTAAGACCACACTTTTCAATGCACTTACCGGTGCTAACCAGTACGTCGGCAACTGGCCGGGCGTAACAGTTGAGAAAAAGGAAGGAAAGCTTAAGGGACATGACGACGTTATCATTACCGACCTTCCGGGAATCTACTCTCTTTCTCCGTATACTCTGGAGGAGGTAGTTGCAAGAAATTATCTTACAGAGGAGCGCCCTGATGCCGTACTTAACATTATCGACGGTACTAACCTTGAGCGTAACCTTTACCTTACAACACAGCTTCTTGAGCTCGGAATACCGACAGTCATCGCTATCAATATGATGGACCTCGTAAGAAAGAACGGTGACCACATCAATATTCCTCAGCTTTCAAGAGAATTGGGATGCCGCATTCTTGAGATCTCCGCTCTTAAGAATGACGGTATCACCGAAGCGGCTGCTGAGGCTATCAAGGCAGCCAAGGAAAAGAAGCCTATTCCGCATCACACCTTCTCAGGACCTGTAGAGCACGCTCTGGCACATATCGAAGAAGTGACTCTCCACGATCAGCCTGAGGAAAAGCAGCGCTGGTTCGCAATAAAGCTCTTCGAGCGTGATTCCAAGATAGTCGAAAAGCTTAAGCTTGATGAAGTCACAAGAACTCATATCGAAAAGGATATCGAAGCAGCCGAAAAGGAGCTTGATGACGAGGCTGAGGCTATCATCACCAACGAGAGATACATTTACATTGCTGAGCTTCTTAAGGATGCTTACAAGAAAAAGAATGCCGGTGCTCTTACAGCTTCCGACAAGATAGATAAGGTTATCACAAACCGCTGGCTTGCACTTCCTATCTTTGCCGTAATAATGTTTGCGGTATACTACATTGCCGTTACTTCACTCGGAACCATAGTTACCGACTGGACCAACGATACTCTCTTCGGTGAGTGGATACAGCCTGCCGTACAGACAGCTCTTGAAAATGCCGGATGTGCCGACTGGATCGTAAGCATGGTAGTTGACGGAATCATCGGAGGTATAGCAGCACCTATCGGTTTTGCTCCTCAGATGGCTATAGTATTCTTCTTCCTCAGCATACTTGAGGACTGCGGATACATGGCAAGAGTTGCCTTCATCATGGACCGTATCTTCCGCAGATTCGGACTCAGCGGCAAGAGCTTCATTCCTTTCCTTATCTCATCAGGCTGCGGCGTACCGGGTATCATGGCTACACGTACCATTGAAAATGAGAAGGATCGCCGTATGACAATGATGACAACCACCTTCGTTCCTTGCGGAGCTAAGCTTCCTGTCATCGCACTTATCGCCGGTGTTATAAGCGGTGAGTTCTGGGTAGGTCCGGTTATGTACTTCCTCGGCATCTTCTGTGTTATCACAGCTTGTATCATCTTAAAGAAGTTCGACCTCTTCTCAAGTGAGCCGGCTCCTTTCGTTATGGAGCTTCCTCAGTATCACATTCCTTCATTCAAGGGTGTGCTTATGCATGTATGGGAGAGAGTTTGGGCATTCCTCAAGAAGGCCGGAACAGTACTCTTCGTCTGCTGCGCGGTTATGTGGCTCCTCGGAAGCTTCGGATTTACAGCTGACGGCTTCGGTCTTGTAGAGAACACAGAGGATTGTCTCCTTTCCGATATCGGCGGAGCTATCGCATGGATCTTTGCTCCTCTCGGTTTCGGTACATGGCAGGCAGTTGCAGCTTCTCTCTCAGGCTTCGTTGCCAAGGAAGGTATCGTTTCAACAATGGCACTTCTTGCAGGTCTTCAGGATGTTGAAGAATACAGTGCAGAGTTCCATGATGCATTTGCAGCATTCTTCCCGACAGCAATGGCAGCATTTTCATTCCTTTGCTTTAACCTCCTTGACTCACCTTGCCTTGCGGCTATTTCTACAATGGCACGTGAGATGGGCAGCAAAAAGGGAGTTGCATTTGCAATTATTTTCCAGAATGTATTTGCATATTGCATGACACTTATGATATATCAGTTAGGCGGACTTGCTATCGGCGCACTCAGCTTCGGCATCGGAACCGTTGCGGCACTTATCGTGCTCGTTGTATTCCTCTATCTTCTCTTCCGTCCCGATCCGCAGGCAAGAAAGCAGAAGGTAGAAGCCAATTCAAAGGTAAGCCTGGCTTAACACTAAGGAGATATTATTATGGCAGCATCAATCATCGTTTTAATTATTGTAGGCATCATATGTGCGGTCAATATTGTGAAAATGATAAAGAATATCAGGAACGGACGCAGCATTGACGGCTGTGACGGAGACTGCTCTCATTGCAGCTGCTGCCACCATTCTAAGTAACAGACTTTTTTGAATAATAATTGATCTTGGGACCCGTCGGTATTTTTCCGTCGGGTCCTGTCTGTAAGGAGGTTTAATATGTACAAGACAACTGTTGAAGTAGGCGGCATGGCCTGCGGTATGTGTGAGGCTCATGTAAATGATGCTGTCCGCAAGGCTCTCGGTAATGTTAAGAAGGTCTCCTCTTCTCATTCCAAAAAACGCACCGAGATCATATCTGATGCTCCCGTTGATGAGGATAAGCTCCGTAAGGCAATTACCGACACCGGATATGATGTCGGCAAAATAAGCTCCGTGCCGTATGAGAAAAAAAGGCTGTTTGGATTATTTTAATAAGCCTGTCTTTAAAATATTGAATGAACTTCCGGCTCTATGATACTATTAAAAGTAATCGTTTATCCGACATCAGCGATCTGCTTTGCAGACTTACGGCTATATGGTAAGTGCCGGATACTTAGCTGATACAAAAGTTCATTCGAGCATATCTACGGAGGAAATTTATGGAATACAGAATTGAGCATGACACTATGGGAGAGGTCAAGGTTCCCGCCGAGCATTTCTGGGGAGCACAGACAGAGCGTTCACTTGAGAATTTCCGTATAGGCACTGAAACTATACCGAGAGAGGTAATAAGAGCCTTTGCAATGCTGAAATCGGCTGCCGCTTCATCCAATATGCAGCTCGGTAAGCTCGGTACTGCCGAAGGTAAGGCTATAGAGGAAGCCTGCCTTGCGGTATTAAACGGCGAGTATCCGGACGAATTTCCTTTAAAGGTATGGCAGACAGGCTCCGGCACTCAGTCCAACATGAATATGAATGAAGTAATAGCTCATATTGCGGCAGCCAATCATCCGGAGTTAAAGATACATCCGAACGATCATGTCAATATGTCTCAGAGTTCCAACGACACCTTCCCTACAGCTATGAATGTAGCTGCAGTCACAGCTATAACCGAGACTCTTCTGCCTGCACTCGATAAGCTTACCGAGACCCTTAAAAAGCTTGAAGCTGAAAATGCCGAGGTGATCAAAATAGGCCGTACCCATCTTCAGGATGCCGTACCGCTCAGATTTTCTCAGGAGATACACGGCTGGACAGGCATGCTTGAGACCGCAAGAGAGATGATAGTAAGTTCGCTTACTCCTCTCAAGAGACTTGCCATAGGCGGAACCGCTGTGGGAACAGGACTTAACTGCCCTCCGGATTTTGACAGGATATGTACAGGATATATCTCCAAGCTCAGCGGAATCGAGTTTACAGCTTCAGACAACAAATATCATGCCCTCACTTCCAAGGATGCCTATGTATTTACACATGGCGCACTTAAGGCACTTGCCGCAAACCTCATGAAGATGGCTAATGATATCAGATGGCTTGCTTCCGGTCCACGCTGCGGTATAGGCGAGATATCCATCCCTGAGAATGAGCCTGGTTCATCCATCATGCCGGGCAAGGTCAATCCTACTCAGTGCGAGGCAATCACCATGGTAGCCGTTCAGGTCATGGGAAATGATGCCGCCGTAGGCATAGGCGCAAGCCAGGGCAATTTCGAGCTTAATGTATTCATGCCTGTTCTTGCTTACAATATGCTTCAGTCGATAAGACTGCTTGCAGACGGCATGATCTCATTTGAGAAGCACTGCGTAAGCGGCATAAAGGCAAACACAGAGCGCATGAAGGAAAATCTTGACCGCTCTCTTATGCTTGTCACCTGCCTCTCTCCTTCCATAGGCTATGAAAATGCTGCAAAATGCGCACACACAGCCTTCGAGGACGGTTCGACCCTCAAGGAAGCCGTACTCAAACTTGGTTTCATGAGTTCTGAGGATTATGACAAGGCAGTAAGACCCGAGAAGATGTGCTGATACATTTTCATCATGTCGAGACAAGTCAGCAGCTTAGACTCATGACTACTGCATTCTTGTTGTGTGGCTTTTTTATCATGTATTGTATAATACAAAGTCAAAAATGAGGATGATTGTAAGTAAACGAACTTGCTCATCCTAATTTTCAGATTCTGTTTATGCAAATAGAGCTATATAACAAAACGTGTTAACAAAAACCGCAGATCAGCTGTTACGCCGGTCTGCGGTTTTAGAATATGTATCATTATTTTGTTGCTTTATATCATTTTACTGATATAATTCCTTAACCCATCCTCTGTCCGAATATTATACTCCTCATCCACCTTTTTGAAGTACTCCTTCATCGCATCCGGCGAAATCTCCGCATTAGAAGTTTCGTCCGGCAGAAATCCCTTTCTGGCATCCAGCCAAGGGGCTTCTTTGTGGGTGATACTTTCCAGAACCTTTCCGCTGTACATACCAAAGGTATCCAGCACCCTGTCCACCACCTCTTTTGCCTCCGGTGTAAGCGGCAAAGCGCTCTCTTTCAACGGAACAAAACGGTCATCGTCAATTGGATTGTACTTAAAGTCCCGGAACATGTTATAAACATTACGATACACCGGTCCATGCACCCACGCTTCACATGTGGCCTCAAACAGCGGTTTATCATAAATCGCTGCATAGTTGCCATGAATATAATACAACAGTTTCTGCAGTGTCAACGGTGTCACTTCATGCAGAGTCGTGAAGATATAGGCAATCACAGCCAGCAGCTCCACCGGAACAGCAGCATAGAGATTTTCCAGTTGTGTTGCAGCCTTATGAGCCTTTCTGTAGGCGGTCTCTCCAATCTTCTCACGGTTTTGGTCCAGCAACTCCTTCATATAGGAAGCCGAGGCCAATGCGTGCAGCATGATATCCGAATACTCTTTAGATGGTACCTGCCCTGAAAGATAACGGGTGATGGTCACTTCGCCAAAGCCAAGTGCCATCGACAACGGTGCTTTTCCGATATTATAGAGTTTCATCAAACGTTCAATATCCTCCACTGTGATGATTTCTTCAGCTTTGCGGTACTGATTGTCAATCTCCTTTATGTTGTAGTCCATCAGGCCGGGAATTCCCATTTCGCCGCCGCATTCGTTGCAGAAGGCTGCCGTAATTTCAAAAGTATATTCCTTTTCCCGGATGGTCCGATTCACTCTGATTTTCTTTAGGTTGTAGCTCGTTTCTCTGCGGCATTCTGTGCAGAAGTCCTTTCGTTCACGCATAGTATCCTCTCCTTCTATTGGACTCATTTATTTGAAGTAGTAAGTCAGCGGATGTCGTTGCTCGTGGAATGAGATCACGATAACGAATTCGTTGTCCAGCTTGTTGAACTTGATGTAAAGCGGCACCGGCTTTTCTGCTGTTCCGTATCGTTCGATCAACAGAACTTCTTTTCCAAAGATATACAGCATCTCATGTTCAAAGCCAACATGCTCATTCGGCACTGCATCTGAGAAGTCCCTTGCATTCAAATTCAGTATGATGTTCTCTGCATCCTTCACTGTAAGCAGATATGTCTCAAAGAGTTTTCGATTATCCGGGCGTTTAACATTCATATCAAACCGACAGCGATGTGCTTTTACTGCACACTTTACTGCCTCAAGATATTTTTCAACATCAGACACGCTCAGCTTCATTCGATTCACTCCTTTCAGATATGATAGAGTTTCCGTTTTTATCTATCATCAGTGTACTTGCATGATGGATTTTTGTCAATATACTATCACGCAAAACAACGGTGTTTCTTACTCGTTTTATATCACCAACTTTCACACGGAGCATTTACCTTATAATCCGTGTGAAAGTCTATATAAATGACAAAAACTCAGGCACCGATCATTGCGACCGGTGCCTGTTTGAATTTGATCAATGAAGTTTATTAAAGACCGTTCTGTCTGTTGTATGCTCCGCAGATAAGATTACTGTTCTTGATAAGGATATACATTCCGATAAACGGACCTATGCCGCATACAAGGAGACCGAAGAGGCTCCAAAGCAGTACGGTAGTACCGTCCTCACGAAAGCTGAGTCCGTAACGAGGTGCGTTGTCTGCAAGTCTGTTTCCAAGCTTGTAATACCAGTAATATGCATAGATGCCGCAGGTAATGAACGAAAGCACGATAAACATTCCGAGTCCTGTTGTGCTTTCTCCGTCTCCGTCACAGGCAAGATTGACATCATGTGCCATCTTGTAGATGAAGTAATATCCGTAGATTCCACAGGTAATGATGCTTAAGATTATGTAGGAAGCAATGCCTCTGTCATCCTTAAGTCTCTCCTTAGGGCTTCCGTAAACCGAACCGTTAGCGTTACCGTTTCCTCCGCCTACTCCGACCACGGTTCCTCCGTTGCCATTACCGTTGCCGTCTCCGGCATTACCGTTATCGGCATATCCGCTGCCTGCTGCTGTACTGTCGGCTGATGTTTCTGTGCTTACTGCTCCGTTGTTCACGTAAGCTGCGTCAGAGTTCGCAGCCTCAGTGTTGGTATAAGCCGCATTGGCTCCCTGAGCTTCACCTGCCATATTACCGTTTCCGGCATCACGGTTAACAGCACTTCTAATGCTGTCTTCAACCTCATTTATTGCACTTCCTAATTCCTTTTCCGTAGAATCAAAAGCCTCTGTTGCTGCTGCCTTGATCTTCTCAGCGGCACTGTTAGGTGCTCCGCAGGAAGGACAAAACTTTACACCGTCTTTGATTTCCTTTCCGCAATTGCTGCAAAACATATCATCCCCTCCTTCGTAAAAAATAGTTTCTCTGCACTCTTATATAAAGCCGTCATTCAGCTTAAATATACATAAGTTTTGACTGTTGCATCTATGATATTCCCGAGTCCAAACCCGCTCATTAAAGTTTCTCACCGGGAATGCTCCTGCATCAGCTCCTCAGCAGATATCTGATACTGTTAAGCATCCGTCCTATAACTCCGTTCCACGGCGCAAACACAACGATTTCGTCCGTAGGATCAAGCAATCTATATACATATACAATAACAAAAATAGCCGCAAATATAAACAAGGAAATATTTAACATTTTCTTATTGAGGCGTCGCCTAACGGACCAGACCGCCAATGCCAAAGGGATGGACCAGAATAATGGATGGTAATTCCATGCCG
>JAUNWP010000004.1 GCA_030540255.1 Eubacteriales bacterium
GACAGACAGACAGACAGACAGTTACTCCATACTTCAGAATTATCATCAGACGCAAGATGTAACGGAGTCATGGGCGTGCCAATCACATTCCTTGAAAAGCTCAATCCTGAACAGTTTGAAATCGTCGGAGCAACAGAAAGCGAAGGAAAGGGCTTTGCCGCTGGATTGTGGAATGCAGAAAGCGGAGTCGCACAGCCTGTTGTTTGTGGAACCCGTAGATACAAGAGATTGTTCATCAAGCACAAGATGTAACGGAGTTATGGGTGTTCCAATCACTTTTTTGGAAAAATACAATCCTGAACAATTTGAGATACTTGGTATTACGCTTGGGAACACCGTAGACTATCCAATGACCGTTATTTATGAAAATGCAGTTCAGCACAACAAGGATGGCAGTACGCAAGGCGGCAGCAAGGTAAACACAAGGGCTGCAGTTTTGATAAAGGGAGAACCAATTGGGACAGTTTATTATACGGCTGAAAATGCAGACGGTTATTTGCTTAGCATTTATCCGCGCATACTTATCCGCCGAATAAGTAAGGAGCGAAAGCTATGAAAACAACGCTTATAACTGATATAACCATCGAACAAATCTGTAAGGGATTTGTATATAACGAATTAGAGGGAAAAGGACTTTTCGGCTTATCCGGCAAACTGGTAATTCAGCCGGAATATCAGCGTAACTACCTTTATGCGAAGCAGAAAATGGAAGAAGATGTTATCCGTTCCGTGCTGAATGGGTATCCGTTAGGATTGCTTTACTTTAATAAAGTGGGTACGGACAAATACGAGGTTTTGGACGGGCAACAGCGTATCACAAGTTTGGGACGCTTTTTGACTGGAAAATTCCCATTGATTGATGATAACGGTATGCCACACTATTTTTCGGCAATGCCTGACGATCAGAAAAAGAAAATCAATAAAACACCGCTGACGATTTACATTTGTGAGGGTGAAGAAACCGAAATCAAGGCATGGTTCAAAACTATCAACATTGCAGGCATACCGCTGAACCATCAAGAAATTTCAAATGCCGTCTATTCGGGACCATTTGTTACAAAAGCAAAAGAAGAATTCAGCAATAGTCAGAATGCCAACATTCAGAAATGGAGCGCCTATATAAAGGGTGATGTATTGAGGCAGGACTATTTACGCATAGCGTTGGAGTGGGTAACAAAAAGCACCGACAATGACGCTGTTGATGCTTATATGAGCAAGCACCGCTATGATACGAATATCAATGAACTGAAAGCGTATTTCACAAGTGTTATTGACTGGATTAGCGGCGTATTTACTGATGTTGAAAACGAAATGCGCGGGCTTGAATGGGGCAGGTTATTTGAAACCTACCATAATAACCCCTATGACCCTGTTGCTGTTTCTGCAAAGGTGCATGAACTGTATGCAGATGGTGCAGTCAAGAAAAGAGCAGGTATCTTTGAATACATATTAGGCGGCTGCAGCGACCCTCGCTTGCTTGAAATCCGTATTTTTGAAGAAAGCACAAAGAAAGCGGTCTATGCACAACAAACTTCCGCTGCAAAGGCAAGTGAAAAATCAAACTGCCCGCTTTGTGCATTAGGTACTGATAATAATTCAAGGCGAATTTGGAAATTCAATGAAATGGACGCTGACCATGTAACCGCATGGAGCAATGGGGGTTCAACTGATATTTCCAACTGTCAAATGCTTTGTAAAACACATAACCGTGCCAAAGGCAACAAATGATTAGAAGCGTCTGTCGTACCGTGCGGTAGACGCTTTCTTTTACGCTGGGGTTATCCATTGTCGCTTATCTTCTACTATCTTTCCGTGTCGTACAGCAGATTTCAGCGACAAATAAACAATAATAAAACAGGGCAGACCCCTTGATTGATAAGGATTCTGCCCAATTCTTATATATCAGTTTTCATAGAAAATAGCATCTTATGAAAATAAAAAATGCTCCGAGTGATGCACATCAGCGTGAAAGTGAAAAAAGTTGTAAGCGACTTCGTTCGGCGCGATAACGTGCTAAGGCACATTTTTATGATTACTGATGATCCTGGAACAGCTCGATAAGTTCGCCGTTAGGTCCGGTAAGGAATATTATGCGGATGCCTCCGAAAATATCGGCATTGGCAGGCTCCTCTGTCACGAAGCTGTCGATGCCCTTTGCCTTGAGCTCCTTAACAGTCTCATCTACATTATCCACATTGAAGCAAAAATGCTCACATACACCTGTTTCGGTAATGAACATATCCTCATGACTTGGGCATACCAGCTCAACGGTAGCTTCGCCGTCAAAAACCATATGAGCAAGATCCTTGGATCTGCCTTCACCTAAGTTCAGTACACTTCTGAGCCCCTGCTTGCCGCCGAGAGTCTCATAAAATTTGATGGATTTATCCATGTCCTTTGTAAATACAGCTACATGTCCTAAAGTCATTGTATCAACCTCCGATCGCTTTGTTATGTATATGTTTACAATAGTATCTTTTGCACTTCGTGATATCAATGTTAATTGTGAAAGAACTGTATAAAAATATTTTACATATGGGTTTTGCACGATTGCCAAGTTCACTCAATGTTCATAAAATGTATTTATCATCGTAAAGCTTAATGTCGATATATAGGATACCGGCATACAGATACTTTAAGAAAAAAGGAGTATTAATGAAACGATATATTAAATTTATCAAGCCATATGCGCCTTATTTTATTTTCGGACCGCTTATGATGCTGACCGAGGTATTTGGCGAAGTATGGCTGCCTAAGCTTATGTCGATGATCATCGATAACGGCGTAGCCAATCATGACTGGCAATATATATTGAAGATAGCAGCTGTCATGGTGGGAGCCTGTCTTGTTATGATCATAGGCGGAACACTCGGAAACTACTTTGCTGTCAAGGCATCGGTATGTTCCTCGGCAGATCTCAGAAAAGAGCTCTTTTTCAAGATACAGAGATTTTCCTTCGGAGATATAGATAAGTTTTCCACAGGCTCTCTTGTTACCAGACTTACCAATGATATTCAGCAGATACAGCAGCTTATCATAACCATGCTCAAGATGGCATTAAGATCACCGGCTATGCTTATCGGCGGATGTATAATGGCACTCAGTGTTAACAGGAGCCTCGCATTTATATTGCTTATCGTTATTCCTCTGCTGGGCATATCCATATTTGTGATAATGAAGATGGCATATCCGAGATTCGAGCGCATGCAGACGGCTCTTGATAATCTCAATAACGGTATACAGGAGACACTTACCAATATCAGAGTAGTCAAATCCTTTGTGCGTGAGGATCACGAAAAGGATAAATTTGATGCCCTTAACGGCTCTATGCGTGACAGAACACTTGATGCCATGAATGTGGTCATCTTCATACAGCCTGTCATGACCTTCTTCATGAACGCCGCAGCCATTGCCGTAGTATGGTTCGGAGGAAACCAGATCATAGCCGGCAATATGCAGGTCGGAGAGCTTACAGCCTTTATAACCTATGTAACTCAGATACTCATGTCGCTTATGATGCTTGCGATGGTCATACTTCAGTCTTCAAGAGCAATGGCATCCTTCAAACGTATAGGAGATATTATCGACTTTGAGCCGAGCATTACCGATGAACAAAGCAAAAATAAGGATAAGAAGGTAGAGCACGGAAGCATAGAATTTAAGCATGTCTATTTTGCCTATGATGACGGAGATGATGATCCGGATAATGATACCGAGATACTTAAGGACATATCCTTCAGTGTGGCTCCGGGAGAGACTATAGGCATACTCGGTTCGACAGGCTGCGGCAAGACATCTATGGTGCAGCTGATACCGAGACTCTATGATGTTACCAAGGGTGAGGTACTTGTAGACGGAGTAAATGTCAAGGATTACTCGATTTATAATCTGAGAGAAGGAGTGGGCATGGTGTTACAGTATAACTCACTTTTCTCAGGTACAGTGGCAGAAAATCTCAGATGGGGCAATGAAAATGCCTCAGACGAGGAGATACTTAAGTTTTCAGAGTATGCACAGGCTGACAGCTTCGTAAGCACCTTTCCGGAAAAATATGACAGGATGGTTGAGCAGGGAGGCTCTAATCTGTCAGGAGGACAGAAGCAGAGACTTTGCATTGCAAGAGCCCTGCTTAAAAAGCCTAAGATATTGATACTGGATGATTCTACCTCGGCAGTGGATACGGCTACAGAGAAAAGGATCAATGAGGCCTTTGCAACAGAGCTTAAGGATACCACCAAGCTTATCATTTCCCAGAGGATAGGTTCAGTCAAAAATGCAGACAGGATCATAGTTATGGATGACGGATGCATAAGCGACATAGGCACTCATGAAGAGCTTATCAAGCGCTCGGAGGTGTATAAGGAGATATACTACAGTCAGAATGAAAAAGAAAAGGAGGGACGTTCGGCATGACACATGAAGAAATGAAAGAATCCCTCAAACGCAGATACGGTAAGCTGGTCGCAGCCTCAGGAAAGGGCAGGCGCGGAGGACCGGGCGGTCACGGCAGAGGTATGAAGGGACCGGGAGGAAAGCCCAAGGATTATAAGAAGACGATAAAGAGGCTTGCGGCATATGTTGCCGCGGAAAAAATCCGTCTTATCGCGGCAGTGCTGTGTGTTGTCGCAGCAACCGGAGCACAGCTTGCTACTTCATATATGCTGAGACCGATAATCAATACCTATATAGTACCTGAGGACGGCTCCAAGGGCAGCGTATCAGGATTGTTTATGGCACTTGCGGTAATGGCAGCTGTCTACCTGTTAGGTATATTGGGAACATATTGTCAGTCAAGATTGCTTATCAAGGTCGGACAGAACAGCCTTAAGCGTATGAGAGAGGATCTCTTTGCTCACATGGAGACCTTGCCGGTAAGGTTCTATGATACCAATACAAGGGGAGATCTGATGAGCCGCTATACCAACGATATAGACAATATCGGCAACATGCTGTCCTCAACACTTATCTCTCTTTTTACCGCCGGACTTACCATTATAGGAACGCTGGCACTTATGCTCTATACCAATGTGATACTTACGGTGGTGACGGTAGTCGTAGTTCCGTTCATGCTTGCTGCCGCAAGACGTATAGCCGGAGCTTCGAGCAAATATTTCTCAAGCCAGCAGGCAGCACTGGGAGCCTTGAACGGATACATAGAGGAAAATGTTACCGGTCAGAAGGTGGTCAAGGTATTCAACCATGAAAAGATATGTGACGAGGAATTCGGCATATTGAATGAAGAGCTTTGCAAAAACCAGATGAAGGCGCAGGTATTCTCAGGACTGATGGGACCTGTCATGAACTGCTCGACGCAGATCAATTATACTCTCACGGCAGCAGTCGGAGGACTGCTCTGTGTATTCAGAGGTCTTGATATAGGAGGCATGACTGTCTTCCTTAACTATTCGAGGATGTTCAACAGACCTATCAACGAGATCTCAATGACTGTTTCAAGCGTATTCTCGGCACTTGCGGGAGCAGAGAGAGTGTTTGCCGTTATGGACGAACAGCCGGAGCCTGATGATACGGAAAATGCATATGAGCCTGAGACTGTCCGCGGTGATGTTGTCATGAATGATGTAAGCTTCGGATATGTTGAGGGCAAGACCATACTTAAGCATGTAAATGTATATGCACATCCGGGACAGAAGATAGCCTTTGTAGGATCTACCGGAGCCGGAAAAACCACGGTTATGAATCTGCTTCCGAGATTCTACGATATTAACGAAGGCAATATCACCATAGACGGACGTAATATCAAGGATTTCGGCCTTAAGGAGCTAAGGAGCAATATAACCATGGTATTGCAGGAGTCGCATCTGTTCAGCGGAACCATAATGGAGAATATTCGTTACGGCAGACTTGATGCAAGTGATGAGGAAGTGATAGAGGCGGCAAAGACGGCTTCGGCGGATACATTTATAAGACATATGCCTCACGGATACAATACAGTTATCGATGCAGACGGAAGCAATCTCTCACAGGGACAGAGACAGCTCCTCAATATAGCGAGGGCAGCGGTTTCAAAGGCACCTATACTCATTCTCGATGAAGCTACCTCATCTGTAGATACCCGTACAGAGAAGCTGATAGAGAAGGGTATGGACAGACTGATGTCAAGCCGTACCACCTTTGTTATTGCACACAGACTCTCTACCGTAAGGGATGCCAATGCAATAATGGTGCTTGAAAACGGAGAAATAATAGAACGAGGCACCCATGAAGAGCTGCTTGAGCTTAAGGGCAGATATTACGAACTGTATACAGGTAAGGCAGAGCTTGACTGAGTATACGATACCTGAGTGCACAAAACGTGCATAGGGATAATATAGCTTAAGCCATGTATATGGGAATATGACATAGCTGTTAAAATATTAACATCTTTTTAACTGATGTCAGCTTTACTTCAAATATATAATAATTACAGCGTACAGCGTTGCAGCGACAGGATCGCAGTGCGCTGTACTTTTTTTATCGATTAAAGCCGGAGTGTAGTCGGCAAAGCAGCGGCTTGCAGCTGCGAAGACGACTATAGGACGGCCAAACGAAAATGTGGCACATTCATATTTACAGAAAATGAGGTAAAGGCATGACAGATGTATCGTTAAAAGTAAGCTCGGAGAATAAGAACATGCTCAGGATAGGCATAGATGTAGGCTCCACTACAGTCAAGCTTGCGCTTATCGATAAAACAAGCCGGAAGCTTCTGTATCATGTATACAAGAGACATAATGCAAGACAGCTTGAGACCGTAAGAGAGCTTTTGGAGGAGCTTCGCAGGCAATATCCTGTGGAAAAGTTTCGAATGGCCGTATGCGGCTCCGGAGGAAAGCCTGTTGCCGAAGCCATGAAGCAGCACTTTATTCAGGAGGTCGTTGCAAATGCAGCTGCCGTACAGAATCTGTATCCTGACGCAAGGACGGCTATAGAGCTCGGCGGTCAGGATGCCAAGGTGATATTCTTCAGCTATGATGAGGATCGCAAAGAACTCAGTGCGTCGGATATGCGCATGAACGGAAGCTGTGCCGGAGGAACCGGAGCTTTCCTGGATGAAATGGCTGCACTCTTTCACATTAAGCCGGAGAAATTAAATTCTCTTGCGGCAAAGGGAGAAAATGTATATGAGATATCGGGTCGCTGCGGAGTATTTGCAAAGACAGATATTCAGCCTCTTCTGATACAAGGGGCAAAGCGTCAGGATGTGGCACTTTCCATATTTCATGCCGTTGCAAAGCAGACTATAGGCGGTTTGGCACAGGGACTTGAATTGCTTCCTCCGATAATATTCGAAGGAGGACCGCTTACCTTTAATGATACCTTGATAAAGGTCTTTGCAGAGAGGTTGGGACTTGAAAATGAGGATATCATAGTTCCTGAGCATCCGGAGACTATAGTTGCCTTAGGTACGGCAATGGCTGTTGACGAGCTTTATCCGGGTGAGGCTGATGAAACTAATTTAAGCGAAGCAATCGCACGCCTTGAAGCATATGTGAGAGAAGATCATAAAGAAGGTGTAACGGCAGAGCCTTTTTTTGAAAATGAGGAGGCTCTTAATAAGTTTAAACTAAGGCATGAGGCGGAACTCGGGGCTGTCACGAATATTACAAAGGAGAAGCCGGATAATGACAGCATTAATGTATACATAGGAATAGATTCAGGCTCCACGACCTCCAAGGCGGTCATCATGAGTGAGGACGGAAGAGTATTGGATCGCTTTTATTACAATAATAACGGAGAGCCATTAAAGGCGGTTAAGAGAGGCCTTACTGAAATTGCAGATAAATATGAAGAAGCCGGGATCAGACTAAATGTCCTAGGAGTAGGCACCACGGGCTACGGAGAAATGATGCTTGCCGGCGCACTTCGGGCGGATTTTCATTGTGTAGAGACCGTTGCTCATGCGGCAGGCTGTCTGAACTTTGTTCCGGACGCATCATTTATATTGGACATCGGCGGTCAGGATATGAAGGCTATACGCATACGGGACGGAGTTGTGACAGATATTGCGCTTAATGAAGCTTGCTCATCGGGCTGCGGCTCCTTCCTCGAAAATTTTGCGGCTTCTCTCGGCATGAGCGTAGGAGAGATAGCTGAGGCAGCATTCAGGTCCAAGGCTCCGGCAAAGCTCGGAAGCAGATGCACGGTATTTATGAATTCCGCAATCATCAATGAGCAGAGAAACGGAAAAAAGCCGGATGATATTATGGCGGGACTTTGCCGTTCCATCATAGAAAATGTTTTCACAAAGGTGATCCGTATATCGGATGTATCGGAGCTTGGCAATAAGGTAGTGGTTCAGGGCGGAACCTTCAGAAATCTTGCCGTGCTTAGAGCAATAGAGGAATATCTAGGACAGGAGGTAGTACTGGCACCGTATCCCGGTGAAATGGGAGCAGTCGGAGCGGCTCTTTCGTGCCGGCATATGATTGAGACCAAGGGCTATGCGGACGGAGTGAAGAGCAGCTTTATAGGTTTTGATGCCGTAAGAGACTTCGATTATAGTATAGATACCGGAGTAGCCTGTGCAGGCTGTGCAAACAGATGCAGCAGGACGATACTTAAGTTTAATAACGGTGACAGTTATATTACCGGAAACAGATGTGAACGCGGAGCTGCGGCAGATGATGACGAGACTGCAAAGCTTAAGGCAATCGAGCTTGCCGCAAAGCGTGAAGCAGTACCTGATGTAATGAGGCTCAGGGAACAGCTGCTCTTTAAGAAGTATCATTACAGACAGGTATCGGAGGAAAAAAACAAGACAATAGCCATACCTAAGGTATTGGAATTTTGGGACAGCGCACCTTTCTGGAGCACTTTCTTCGGAAGTCTCGGCTTTAAGGTCATATTTTCCTCCGGAAGTAATCAAAAACAGTATGAATCGGGCATCAAATATCTTGCGTCCGACACGGTATGCTTCCCGGCAAAGCTTGTACACGGGCATATAGCGGAGCTGGCAGAAAAAGATCCGGACAGGATATTCATGCCTTATATCATGCATATGCCTCCTGAATATGCTGGAGAGAAGAGTGTGCATGTATGCCCGGTATTGATGGGATATCCGCTGGTGGTAAGAAATTTCCAGTCACCGGACAAGGATACTTCGATAGTTTTTGATACACCCGAATTTCATTGGTTTACGGAAAATGACAGAGAAAGACAGATAATCGACTATGCGGTCAATGCCTTGGCTGTGAGCAGGAGACAGGCGGCTGATGCATTTGCAGAAGGAATGAAGGCAAAAGACAGCTTTAAGCTGCAATTATCGGAGGCAGGCAGAAAAGCAGAGGAATATGCCCGCAGCAAGGGAACTTTTGCTGTGGTGCTTGCAGGAAGACCGTATCATACCGACAGCTATATCAATCATTCGCTAAGCCGTATGTTCACCTCAAGGGGAATACCTGTGCTTACGGTTGATTCTGTGCCGGGGCTGTATGATGCAAAGCTTAAGGCATCGAGAGCTGAGATAACAAATGATTTTCATGCACGTATGATAGGCGGAGCTATGGCGGCAGCAGAAAGCGATGTGCTTGAGTATGTACAGATAGTAAGCTTCGGCTGCGGACATGATGCAATACTGTCTGATGAGATCACAAGGATCATGAGCAAGGCAGCAGGCAAGGCACCGCTCATACTTAAGCTTGATGAGTCGGAGGCGTCAGGCGCACTCGGCATCAGAGTCAAGAGCTTTATAGAGACGGTGAGCCTAAGACGGGAAAAGCTGTCTGCGGCAGACTTGTGCAAAGAGAGCCTGCCGGAGCCTTACGAGGCAAAATATCTCAAATCGGATAAAAAGAAGCGTTTATTGCTGATCCCTAATATTTCAGGACCTGCGATGACCATACTATCCGGGCTGCTCAGAAAGGAAGGAATCAGGGTCAAGCAGCTTCCCGTAGGCGGAGAGCAGGAGGTCAGAGAAGGAAAGCGTTATACACATAATGATATCTGCTTTCCGTGCCAGATGGTCGTAGGAGAGCTTATATCGGAACTTAAGAAGGGTAATTATGATCAGGATGAGGTAGCTGTAGGCATGGCTAAGCTTAACTGTGACTGCAGACTCGCAAATTACTCCGATATATTAAGGCAGGCTCTGGATAAGGCGGGCTTTTGCAAGGTTCCGATACTTTCGACTGATCCGAGCGACACAAAACGTATGCATCCCGGAGTATCTATGCTTACGGCCGGAACAGCCGTGGAGGCTGCACTCATGTTCACCATGCTTGACATATTAGAGGAGCTTTTGCGTAAGATACGTCCGTATGAGATTAAGAAGGGAGAAGCAAACAGCATTTTCGAGAGCTGTATCAGGGATATCTCCGAGGCTTCGGTAAAGGGCTTTAAAAAAGCAGTTGATGCCTTCGGCACTGCAATAGATAAAATGTCGGCAATAAGCTATGACAGGAGTGAGCTTAAGCCGGGAGTACTCGTTACGGGGGAACTGCTTGTTACCTATCATCCCGGTACAAATTATCATATTGAAGAATATCTGGAGGAGCATGGCTGTGAGACCATACTTCCACGTATGACCAATCAGTTCCGCAAGGATTTTCTTGTGGCCATGAGTGAGATAAAGGATTTTAAGGTCAGGATGCTTCCGTATTCCTTCGCTTTGGAGAAAGCCTTCGATTTTATCGAAAAGAAGCTTGCAAAGATAGCTTCGAGGCATCCTCTTTATGAGGAAATGCCGGATCCGGGAAGTCTCTACGAAGGCGTGAACGGATTCTTCCCTAAGACCTTAAGCTGCGGAGAGGGCTGGCTGATGGCAGGAGAAATAGCGCATTTTGCAAAGAAGAATGTAAGATCCTTTGTTATTTTGCAGCCTTTCGGCTGTCTTCCGAATCACGTATGCGGAAGAGGCATAAGCAAGAAGCTTAAGGAGATGTTCCCGGGCATATCCATATTGCCGCTTGATCTGGATCCCGATACGAGTTATGCCAATATGGAAAACAGACTTCAGATGCTGATCATGAACCGAAATAAAGAGAACGCTGCTTTAAAACGCAGTATACAAGCCATACCACAGCTTTCTGCATTGACTTCCCAATAAGGGCATGTTAAAATAAAGAGCGATTTTAGTATAATCTGTTCGGAGGAAATGAATATGAAGCATATACAGACTTTAGAGACACGTAATCTTTGCGAGAGCGCTAAGAACGGCGGATGCGGCGAGTGCCAGACATCATGTCAGTCAGCATGCAAGACAAGCTGCGGTATCGCTAACCAGAAGTGCGAGAACGCTAAGGTTCAGCAGTAATTTACGCGTAATTTTTAAGACTCCCGCTTCAAAGCATTGATATGCCTTTGGAGCGGGACTTTTATTGTTAAGAGATCGAGAGGATAACAGATGGTACATTGCTATAAGCAGGGCGGACTGAATATAGTTTTGGATACATTTTCAGGCTCAATACATATAGTGGATGACGCAGCATACGATATAGTTGAGGGCTTTGAGTCTAAGACACGTGAGGAGCTTATCAAGGAGCTTAGTATTAAGTATGCCGATGATCCGGAGGTTACCGAGCCGGAGCTTAATGAATGCTATGATCAGATATGTGAGCTCAAGGAAGCAGGCAAGCTCTTTGCAGAGGATACCTTTGCACCTATGGCAGGTGTTCTCAAGGAGCGTACTTCAAATGTGGTCAAGGCTCTGTGTCTGCATGTTGCCCATACCTGCAATTTGAACTGTTCATATTGCTTTGCAAGTCAGGGAAGATATGACGGCGAACGTGCGATAATGAGCTTTGAGACCGGCAAGAGAGCACTCGATTTCCTGATCGAGAACTCAGGCACACGTCATAATCTCGAGGTGGATTTCTTCGGCGGAGAGCCGCTTATGAACTGGGATGTTGTCAAGCAGCTCGTAGCTTACGCAAGATCCGTAGAGAAGGAAAAGAATAAGAATTTCAGATTCACGCTCACTACCAACGGTATGCTTATCGATGACGATGTTATAGATTTTGCCAACCGTGAGATGAGTAATGTCGTGCTCAGCCTTGACGGACGCAAGGAGGTGCATGACCGTTTCAGAGTGGATTATGCAGGCAACGGAAGCTGGGATCGCATAGTTCCTAAGTTCCAAAAGCTTGTTGAGTCACGTGGCGGCAAGAATTATTACATGCGCGGTACCTTTACTCATCATAATCCTGATTTCCTCAAGGATATTCAGACCATGCTTGACTTGGGCTTTGATGAGCTGAGCATGGAGCCTGTGGTATGTGATCCAAAGGATGCTTCGGCACTTACCGAGGATGATCTTAAGATCGTTATGGAGCAGTATGAGCAGCTTGCAGAGCTTATGATAAAGCGTAGAGAGGAAGGCAGACCATTTACCTTCTATCATTATATGATAGATCTTTCCGGCGGACCGTGTATCTACAAGAGGATATCGGGCTGCGGATCGGGCACCGAGTATATGGCTGTTACGCCTTGGGGAGACTTGTATCCATGTCACCAGTTCGTAGGAGACGAGAAATTCAAGCTCGGAGATATCTGGAACGGCATTGACAATCATGCGGTTCAGGATCAGTTCAAGCAGTGCAATGTGTATGCTCATCCGGAATGCAATGACTGCTGGGCTAAGCTCTATTGCTCGGGAGGCTGTGCAGCCAATGCTTATCATGCGACAGGCAGCATAACAGGAGTATACGATAGCGGCTGCCGCTTATTCAGAAAGCGTATGGAATGCGCAATATATCTGGAAGCCAAGAGACGTCTCGGCGGAGAATGATTTTTGAATAATACATAAAGACTTGAGCCGATAAGTATTGCAATAAGAATTTTTGAATCATGGCTTTTATATAAAAAGAACGGCATCCTTGATATGTACCGGAATCCCGGAGATATATCAAGCTGCCGTTTTTGTATTTTATAAAATTAAATATTACATATGTGTCAGAATCACATCTGCATAAGCTCATGCTGAAACGGAACTATTTGTATAAGCTCGGCTTCGTGCGTATGCTTTGTGTTTCTGAGGTCAATATCATTTTGAATGTTTAGAAAATATTTTTCAGACACTCCGAAATAACGCCCGAGACGGAGCGAGGTATCAACAGAAATTCTCCTTTTCCCGGATATAATTTCCTGAATCCTTGATATCGGAACATGAATAGCTTGGGCGAGCTTATAAGATGACAGACCGAAAGGCTGCATAAATTCATCATAAAGTATTTCTCCGACTGTAGGTGTTTCTATATATTTTTCCATAAGATCTCCTTAGTTTCAGTGATAATTAACGATTTCAACATTCTTAAAGCCACCGGCTGTAACCGTAAAGCAAATTCTATAGGAATCATTAATACGTATACTGTATTGCCTTTTGCGATCACCCTGAAGCTGCTTAAGATGATTCGACGGAGGAATACGCAGATCATTTAAACTTTCTGCGTTATCGATCATAATAAGTTTTCGAAGTGCTATCTTTTGAATAGATTCGGGTAGCTTTTTGGAAAACTTTTGATTATAAATTAATTCAGTTTCTTTGTCTGAGAATCCTTTTATCATGTATAAATTATACCTGCGAAGCAGGTGCAAGTCAATAGATTGGTACTTAAGCTCATAAGGACAGATTTTGCTATAAATGTTAATTGATGTATAATCTTTTCCAAACAGACAACATCAATCTATAAGGAAATGAATATGAACACACCCATATGTGATTTTGTAAATGAATACAAAGATAAGCACGCTGTTAGGATGCATATGCCCGGGCATAAGGGAGTCAATGTGTTAGGCATCGAAGAGCTTGACATAACGGAGATAGAGGGCGCAGACGTGCTGTACCACGCAGACGGCATTATAAAGGAAAGTGAGGATAATGCATCACGTATATTCGGTACAGAGAAGACACTGTACTCTACGGAAGGCTCATCTCTCTGCATCAGAGCCATGCTGTATCTTGTGAGCATGTATGCAAGAACCAATGGCAGAACTACGGCACACATAGCTGCGGGAAGGAATGCTCACAAGACTTTTATAACAGCGGCGGCATTACTGGATATAGATGTTAAATGGCTTTACTCCTCAGACAATGCGGGACTTGTAAGCTGTAAGCTGACGGCAGAGGACATAGAGTCTGCCATAGCCGAAGATGCTCCGGATGCCGTATATATCACTAGCCCGGATTATCTCGGAAATATTGCCGATATAGGAAGGATAGCAGCAATATGTCACAGGCACGGCTGTCTGCTTATAGTTGACAATGCACATGGTGCATATCTTAAGTTCATATATAATGAAACGGCAGCCGGTACGGATACTGTAAATGCTGCGGAAAATGAAGCTGCGGCAAAGTCTGCAGAGCTTAAATTAAGCAGACACCCTATCGACCACGGTGCCGATATGTGCTGTGATTCGGCACATAAGACACTTCCCGTGCTGACGGGAGGGGCTTATCTGCATATCTCGGAGCATGCTTCGGAGCTCTTTAGATCTGCCGCAGAACAGGCCCTTGCCATGTTTGCTTCAACGAGCCCTTCATATCTGATCATGCAGTCTCTTGATATGGCGAATAAACTTATGTCTGAGGAATATCCGAAGCTATGTGCTGCCATTGCCGTAAGGATAGCCGGGCTTAAGGCTAAGCTTAGGACAGCCGGATATGAGCTTATCGGTGATGAAGCTTTGAAGTTATGTATAGCTTCAAAGAGCTTTGGGTACAGAGGTACGGAACTTGCAGATAAGCTTTTAGAACAAAACATTTACATCGAATTCAGCGATCCCGATTATGCGGTGATGATGTTTACGCCTTTCAGTACGGCTGCCGATATAGATCTGCTTGAGCAGGCACTTTTAAATATTGAGAGGCGTAAAGCTATAGATGAAGCCATACCGCAGATCCATGAGGGAACAGCCTTAATGAGTGCCATGGATGCATTGATGTCGGAAAGCGAGCTTGTAACGGTCAATGATGCCTGCGGACGCATACTTGCGGAACCCGGAGTAAGCTGTCCTCCGGCAGTACCTGTCGCTGTATGCGGAGAGAGGCTTGATGAGCACAGCATAGCTTGCTTTAAGTATTACGGTATAGAGAAGCTGAGAGTTGTGTGTGGCTTAGGCTGAATAAAGAAACAGGCACAGAAACGGGATGCATTTTACAAATTACGGCAGTCAGGCCGATTTACAAAAAAGTCACAAAACAATACATATGCTAATTGAGCAGTATAAAGTATAATGAATATATAAATTCGGCACATACCGATAATAACGGGAAATAGACTGCTTGCAGTCATATTTACCGTTATTATCGGTATGCGGACAAGGCCTGAAAGGCCTTCGGATGAGCATATCGAGGAGCTGCAAAGCAGCTTCGAGATATGAGACGAATTTAAGAAGAAAATGAGGCGGAAGCGAGGAGCTGCAAAGCAGCTTCGAGATATGAGACGAATTTAAGAACAAGCAGAAAATATAAGGGACGGTATCACAACAATGGCTAATGAGACTGATATCAACAGAATAAAAGAACTTACCGAGATACTTAACCACGCAAGCCGTGTCTATTATCAGGAAGGCAGAGAGATAATGCCTAATATCGACTACGACAGATATTATGACGAGCTGCTGGAGCTTGAGGCTAAGACAGGCTTCAGACTTGCCAACTCCCCGTCACAAAACGTAGGTTATGAGATCATCTCGGAGCTTCCAAAGGAACGCCATGAAAAGCCTATGCTTTCTCTTGATAAGACCAAGTCACCGGATGAGCTTATCAGCTGGCTTAACGGCAAGCGCGGAGTACTTAGCTGGAAGCTTGACGGCATTACCTGTGTTGTGACCTATGAGAACGGCAGTCTGGTCAAGGCTGTTACAAGAGGAAACGGTGAGATAGGAGAGGTAGTCACACCGAATGCAAGATATTTTGACAACCTTCCCGGCAGCATTGCCTTCAAGGGTAAGCTTATTATCAGAGGTGAGGCTGTTATATCCTACAGTGACTTTGACAAGATCAATGACGAGATAGAGGATACCGCCGCACGCTATAAGAATCCGCGTAATCTCTGCTCCGGATCGGTGCGCCAGCTTGATCCTACGGTAACTGCCGGAAGACACGTCAAGCTCATCATATTTACACTTGTATCGGCAGAGGGTACAGCAGAGCATCCTGAAGTGCCTGATTTTAACAATTCCTTCTCGGCACAGTATGACTGGCTTCAGGAACAGGGCTTTGAGGTGGTTGAACACATATATACCGATGCTTCAACACTTAAGGCAGACATAGAGAGCTATAAGGCTAAGATACCGGACTATGATATCCCGTCGGATGGTCTGGTGCTGGCATATGAGGATATAGCATACGGAGAGTCACTAGGACGCACTGCGAAATTCCCGAGAAATTCTATTGCCTTCAAGTGGCAGGATGAAACCGCAGAGACCAGCTTGAGATATATTGACTGGTCGGCATCAAGGACCGGGCTTATCAATCCTGTTGCTGTATTCGATCCGGTTGAGCTTGAAGGAACAACAGTCAGCCGTGCAAGCGTACATAATGTAAGTATAGTTGAGGAGCTGGAGCTCGGAGAGGGAGACAGGATCACGGTCTATAAGGCAAATATGATCATTCCTCAGATATCGGATAATCTTACACGAAGCGGAAAGATAAATATCCCGAGTACCTGTCCGGTCTGCGGAGGTAAGACAGAGGTACGCAGAGATTCAAATGCTGCCTTGTTGTACTGCCTTAACGATAAGTGTCCGGCAAAGCAGCTAAAGTCATTTGAGCTTATGGTAAGCCGAAATGCTCTTAATATCGACGGACTCTCGGCTAAGACGCTCGAAAAACTTATCGGAGAGGGCTTTATCCATGAATACGCAGATCTCTTTGAGCTTGGCAGATACAGAGACCAAATAGCAGAGCTTGAAGGCTTCGGAACAAAGTCTGCAGACAATTTTATCCAGGCTGCGGATAAGGCAAGCAATACCGATCTGTACAGACTTATATACGGACTCGGGATTCCGGGAGTAGGACTTGCGGGAGCAAAGCTTATTACAGCTCATTTCAACAATGATTTGGGCAGGATAATGGATGCCGACCACGAGGAGCTTAAGTCCATAGACGGAGTCGGACCTGTGCTTGCAGATAATTTCACGGCATTTTTCTCAGATGCGGAGAACAGACGTATAACACTTGATCTTGCCGCAAGGCTTAAGTTCAATGAGGTTCAGGCTGCAAATGAAGAGCAGGTATTTAAGGGCAAGATATTTGTTATAACCGGAGATCTCAAACATTTTAATAATCGCAGAGAGGCTCAGGATCTTATAGAGAGACTCGGAGGCAAGGCTACCGGATCGGTATCGGCAAAAACAAGCTATCTGATAAATAATGACATTTTAAGTTCATCTTCAAAAAATAAAATGGCTAAGCAATATGGAATACCGATCATAAGTGAGGATGAATTTATAAGTATGTTGCCTGAGGAGGTTAGAAATGTTTGAATCAATGAATAAGCAGCTTACGGATATCGGTGTGATCCCTGTCATTGTTATAAATGATGCCAAGGATGCACTTGCACTCGGACAGGCGCTCTCTGATGCCGGAATGAAGTGTGCCGAGGTCACCTACAGGACGGATGCGGCAGAAGAGACAATACGTATCATGACAGAACATTTTCCTGACTTGCTCGTAGGTGCGGGTACTGTGTTCACAAAGGAGCAGGTGGACAGCGCGGTTGGAGCAGGGGCAAAATTCATAGATTGTCCTATAATGGATACGGATGTCGTTGATTATTGTATCAGTAAGGACATTCCGATATATCCGGGTATCGCAACGCCTTCGGAGGCAGCTCAGGGCGTTAAGAGAGGACTCAAGATACTTAAGTTCTTCCCGGCCGAGCAGAACGGAGGACTTGCTGCACTTGAAGCTATGAGTGCCGTGTTTAAGGGACTTAAGTTCTTCCCGATGGGAGGCATTGATAAGGACAATATGCGTAAGTATATCAGTTCACCGCTTGTGGCTGCGGTGGGTGGTTCCTGGATGGTCAAATCCACCTTTATTGAACTCGGCAAGTTTGACAAGATCACCAAGCTTGCAAGGGAAGCAGTATACAGTGCCAAGGATGCAAGAAAGATGCATCAGGCAATGCTGGAGAAATAAATTATGTCTAAACAGATATGGAAGCCGGGCAATATGGTGTATCCGGTTCCTGCGGTCATGGTGAGCGTAGGCGATAAGGAAGGAAAGACAAATATATTTACGGTAGCATGGACGGGCAACGCCTGTACAAATCCGCCAATGGTATATATATCGGTCAGACCCGAGAGATATTCATATGAGCTTATCAGAAACAGCGGCGAGTTTGTAATCAATCTTACGACAGAATCCTTGGTAAAGGCAACGGATTATTGCGGAGTGCGCTCCGGAAGAGATGTGGATAAGTGGAAGGAATGCTCGCTTACAGAAGCAAAGGCAGCCAAGCTTTCATATGCACCTCTTATAGAGGAAAGTCCGGTGAACATTGAATGTAAGGTGAACAGAACACTTGAACTCGGAAGTCATGTTATGTTTATTGCGGATGTGGTATGTGTTGATGCTGATGAGGCATATCTTGATGACAAGGGAAGCTTCAGACTGGATAAGGCAAAGCTTATAAGCTACTCACACGGAGATTACATGAGCCTCGGTGATAAGCTCGGGAGCTTCGGATATTCGGTTCGCAAAAAGCCTGCAAAACATAAGAAAAAAGTAAAATGAACACAATCACTTTATACAATGAAATTGTATAAAAAGTCACCAAAAATGCCACCGACTTATGGTACATTGCTTGGATTTATCATTCCGGCAGATGATTGCTCTTTATAATTCATAGATACAGTAAGTTGCCTTCTTACTTGGCAGGGAGTCTTGATCGTAAATATCAGGCTTCCTGTTTTCTTTATTTATATCATAAATGATATAGATAGCCGAAAAATTAATATTTTTATATGATTCTTCTTGTGGTATATTAGCTTGGAAAAATTGAAGTGAAAATATGCAAGACAGATCACCTATACGGAACAGCCGCCTGATCATATTTAAGGAGAAAGCGGCTGTTTTGTTTAAAGTGACGGGATGTTCAAGGAGAAGCCGATATGAAGAAGTATACCGAGATGACACAGGAAGAACTGCGCAGCGAATATGAAGCATTGCAGAAGGAATATCTTAAATACAGCAGTGAACCCTTAAGCCTTAATATGGCAAGAGGCAAGCCGTCACCGGCACAGCTTGATCTCTCAATGCCTATGATGGATGTATTGGATTCAAAGACCGTGCTTAATGCCGAGGACGGAACAGACTGTCGTAATTACGGCGTGCTGGATGGTATACCTGAGGCTAAGGCACTTTTTGCCGATATGCTCGGAGTTACTTCCGAAAACATTATTGTTTACGGTAATTCTTCACTTAATATAATGTATGATTCCGTGAGCCGTTCATATACTCACGGCGTAATGGGTTCAACACCGTGGTGCAAGCTGCCTAAGATTAAGTGGCTTTGTGTTGTGCCGGGCTATGACAGACATTTTAAGATCACAGAGCATTTCGGATTTGAGATGATCAATATTCCTATGCTTCCTACCGGTCCGGATATGGATATGGTAGAGGCACTTGTCAATAATGATGCGTCAGTAAAGGGAATATGGTGCGTCCCGAAGTATTCGAATCCAAGCGGTAATTCATATTCTGAGGAGACTGTTAAGAGACTTGCGGCACTTAAGCCAGCGGCAGAGGATTTTCGTATATACTGGGATAATGCCTATGCCGTTCATCATCTCTATGAGGATAAGCAGGACTCACTGCCGGAGATACTTTCGGAGTGTGCCGCAGCAGGTAATCCGGATATGGTATATGAATTTGCTTCGACATCAAAGATAAGCCTGCCGGGCTCGGGTGTTGCTGTTATGGCAAGCTCTGTCGGAAATATAGCTGATATCAAGAAGAGTATGACAGTACAGACTATCGGTCACGATAAGGTCAATCAGCTTCGTCATGTACGCTTCTTTAAGAATGCAGATGGCATCGCTGCTCATATGAAGAAGCACGCAGACATCCTTCGCCCTAAGTTTGAGATAGTAGATACTGTACTCAGAGAAGAGATAGGAGAGCTTGGTATAGGTACTTGGACCAAGCCGAACGGAGGATATTTTGTATCCTTTGATTCCATGCCGGGCTGTGCCAAGGATATATTTAATGCTGCCAAGAAAGCCGGTGTAACACTTACCAATGCCGGAGCGGCCTTCCCTTACGGAATAGATCCTGAGGATAAGAATATCCGTATTGCACCGTCATATCCTTCGGATGAGGAGATGAAGACAGCTATGCATGTCTTTACTCTTGGCGTAAAGCTTGTATCCGCAGAGCACATGCTGCATTGATAATTAAGCTGCATGCTGTATACTACAAAATAATTAGCTGAATAAGATACTATCTTCAGAAAACCGCGCATGAACCTTTACAGGCAAGTGCGCTTTTTTAGCGCATAAACGGAATCGGAAACAGGAGGATGAGCAAGTTTACTTGCAGTCATCCTCCTGTTTATGATTGCGTAACGGAAATGAGCACAAAGTGCCGATAGGCACGGGTGCGAATTTCCGAAGGATTGCGGGAGTACGAAGTACGGAGCAATCCGTATTATGCGCTGCTTCTACAATCGTAAAGTCGAATTGCGGTTGCAGAAGCGGCAGGCTGCCGTGCACGGAGATAGTATAGGCAAAGGCATAGTTTATATATTGTACAGATATATGCGCAAATAATTGCATGATGTTGCACATTAATGATATAATTTGTCAAAATTTGTTTTTTAAGGGGTGTAACACTATGAATGAATCGCGTGAATCCTTCGGGTCGCGTATAGGCTTCCTGCTGGTAAGTGCGGGATGTGCTATAGGAATAGGTAATGTCTGGAAATTCCCGTATATTACAGGACAGAACGGAGGAGGATGGTTTGTGCTTTTCTATCTTCTGTTCCTGCTGATAATGGGAGTGCCTGTACTCACTATGGAGCTTGCCGTAGGACGAGGAGGCAGAAAGTCGGCGGTACTTGCCTATAAGGCTTTGGAAAAACCCGGAAGCAAGTGGCATCTTCACGGATGGGTGGCTATCTTCGGATGTATAATGCTTATGATGTATTACACAACGGTATCCGGATGGATGGTGAATTATTTCGTGAAGTTTGCGGGCGGTGTGTTTAAGTCAGGCATGAGTGCCGATGCTGTAGGTGGAGTATTTTCGGAGATGCTTGCATCACCGAGTGAGATGTGCATATGGATGGTGGTGACTGTCCTTTTAGGCTTTCTTGTATGCAGCTTCGGACTTCAGAATGGTATCGAGAAGATAACCACTGTCATGATGGCAGCTTTGCTTGTACTTATAGTTGTGCTTGCTGTTCACAGCCTTACTCTGTCCGGTGCCGGAGAAGGAATGTCATTCTACCTGGTGCCTAATGCCGACAATGTAAGAAAAGTAGGCCTTTGGAACGTTATTTCGTCCGCTATGAACCAGGCTTTCTTTACTCTCAGCCTCGGCGTTGCGGCTATGGAGATATTCGGAAGTTATATGAGCAAGGATCATTCCCTTGCCGGAGAGGCTGTAAGGATATGCGTGCTTGATACCTTTGTTGCTTTGGTATCGGGTATCATCATATTCCCGGCATGCTTTTCCTACGGAGTGCATCCTGATGCCGGACCGTCACTTATATTCGTGACACTTCCAAACATATTCACCAATATGGCAGGCGGCAGACTGTGGGGAGCTTTATTCTTCCTGTTTATGACCTTTGCAAGCTTTTCAACTGTCATTGCTGTATTTGAAAATATCCTGTCCTTTGCGGTAGATATGTTCGGAATCAGCAGAAAGAGATCCGCATTTATATGCTGCATAATAATACTTGTGCTAAGCCTTCCCTGCGCACTCGGATACAATGTACTCGGAGAGCTTCGCATAATCGGCGGAAGAGATGTGCTTGATTCGGAAGACTTCATAGTCAGCAATCTGCTGCTTCCTATAGGCTCACTTGTATTCTTAATGTTCTGTGTAAGCAAGTGGGGATGGGGATTTGACAATTATCTGAAAGAGTGTAATACAGGTAATGGACTGAAGATACCGAGATTCATTAAGCCTTATTTTCAGTTTATACTGCCTGTACTGATACTTGTAATTCTTATAAGCGGTCTTATTTAACGGCCGTGATGATATATTGATATTTTAGTTTTAATATATTTTGAAAATGAAAACTCCCGGGAGTCTGAAAACTCTCGGGAGCTTTTTTGAACAAATAATCAAAGCATTGAGGTGAAATCTGCGATCCTCTCCACTGCCTCTTTGAGATTCTCAATGGAGTTTGCATAGGAGATACGGAAATATCCTTCACCCCTTGAACCGAAGGAAGAACCCCATGCCGCGGCAACGCCTGCCTCGCTGAGGAGTTTATCACAGAAGTCATAGCTGCTGAGCCCGAAGGCGGAAATATTCGGAAAAGCGTAAAATGCACCCTTTGGCTTGACACAGCTGATGCCGGGTATCTCGTTTAATGCATCTATGAGCCAGTCACGTCTCTCCTTAAAGGCTGCCTTCATCATCTCAACGGAATCCTGCGGGGCTCTGAGAGCTTCAATTGCTGCGATCTGGGTAAAGGAAGCCGCACACGAATTCGAATTGATCATGAGCAGTTCCATCTTTTTTGCCAATTCAGCATTCATGATGCCGTATCCGAGACGCCAGCCTGTCATTGAATAGGCCTTTGAGAAACCGTTAAGTATAACCGTGCGGTCCTTGAATCCCGGAATTGCAGCTATGGACGGAGCTATACTTTCATCATAGACAAGTCTGTCATATATCTCATCTGACAAAATAAAGATATCGGGTCTGTCCTTAAGAATGTCGGCAAGCTCAAGCAGATCATTCTTATCGAAGACACCGCCGGTAGGATTGGACGGGCTGTTAAGTATGATAAGCTTGGTCTTTGGAGTTATGGCTGCCTTGAGCTTCTCCAAATCATATTTAAAATCATCCTCCTCAAGCAGCGGGATAGGCACGGGTACTCCGCCGACGAATTTTATGCATGAGGAATATATAGGAAAACCGGGATCGGGGATGATGACCTCATCACCGGCCTCGACGAGCATAAGCATGGTATAGAACATGATGGGCTTTCCTCCCGGAACAACGACCACATCATTCATATCGGTCTTCACATGCTTGTTTACGGTATAAAATCTTGCGATCTCCTCACGAAGCTCGGGATAACCCTGAGACGGGGTGTATCCGGTGATTCCTTCGTTGATCGCACGACAGGCCGCCTGAGCGATATGCTCAGGAGTTTTGAAGTCAGGCTGACCTATTTCGCAGTGGATGATCTTCATGCCTGCAGCCTCAAGCTTATTTGCCTTGGCAAGTATCTTGAAGGCGGATTCCGTATTAAGTGAATTTACTCTTTTTGTCAGATAATTCTCATACATGTCTTTATTCCCGATCTTATTATAAAATAAACCGCTGAAATTCAGCGGCTCAAGACTAAGTTCAACACTTTAACATACTAACATACTGTATCAAAAAAAGATACTTAAAAGTGTCTGCAGCTTCGTTCTTTTGCCTGAGAGATTCGGCATGAGGCTCATGCCTTGCACCTTCGGCACCCAATCTAATGGGATTCTCCAAAGTGCCCTTGATATCCGGTTTCCATAAAAACAGATCCCTGATACTTCGACGGGCAGTATGAAATTGCTAATACGTTAGCACGTTTCAGTATTATATTCAAGGATAAAATCACCGAAAATCAAATATTTCCGCAGTGTTTACGAAATAATACTTAAGATAGGAAGCAATAAAAAAAATTCCGTTAAAATATTTGCATGCAAATGAATTTTGCTTGAATTTATATCGTCAGGTGTTTATAATCAAAACAACTATGTAATCATATATCTTATTTCAGAAAGGGGATATAAAAATATGGGCCTTGCGACATTTAAAGGCGGCGTCCATCCCTATGAGGGCAAAGAGCTCAGCGAGAAGTGTGCTATTCAGACTCTTCCTGAGTTCGACGGGGAGTACATCTTCCCTATGGTCCAGGGACTTGGTGCTCCTTCAAAGCCGATAGTGGCAGTGGGCGACCACGTACTTGCGGGACAGATGATTGCCGAGCCGGGCGGATTTATTTCCGCAGCTGTAACATCTTCGGTTTCGGGTACTGTTAAGGCGATTGAGCAGAGACTTATCACCATGGGTATGCTTGCTCAGTCTATCGTTATCGAGAGTGACGGTGAGTTCAAGACAGTCGAGGGTGTAGGAGAGGAAAGAGACTACACAAAGCTTTCAAAGGATGAGATCCGCGGCATTGTCAAGAATGCAGGTATCATCGGTATGGGCGGTGCAGGTTTCCCGACACACGTTAAGCTTGCTCCTAAGAATGACGATGCTATCGATTTCGTTATTGCGAACGGTTCAGAGTGTGAGCCTATGCTTACCAATGACCACAGACTTATGCTTGAGGAGCCTGAGCGTATCATCGGCGGTATCAAGGTATGTCTCCAGCTTTTCCCGAATGCCAAGGGAATCATTGCTATAGAGGAGAACAAGCCTGATGCTATCGCTGTTATGGAGAAGCTTGTTGCCAATGAGGAGCGCATCAGCGTTACCCGCATGAAGACAAAGTATCCTGAGGGTGGTGAGCGTCAGCTTATCTTTGCCTGCACAGGAAGATCGATCAATTCTGCTGTACTTCCTGCAGATGCCGGATGTGTAGTTGATAACGTGGCAACACTTGCTGCTATCTATGATGCAGTTGCAAAGAGCACACCTATCATGCAGAAGGTCATCACTATTTCAGGTGATGCTGTTGCAAAGCCGGCTAACGTAAAGGTTAGACTCGGTGTGACTTACGGACGTATTGCAGAGGCTGTAGGCGGCTTCAAGACAGAGCCTGCCAAGATCATCTGCGGCGGACCTATGATGGGTATGGCACTCTTCAGCACAGATGTTCCTGTAGTTAAGAACTCAGCTGCTCTTCTTGCTTTCCAGCATGATGAGGTAGCCGAGAGCGAGGCTATTCAGACACATTGTATCAGATGCGGACGTTGTATAGATGCCTGTCCGATATTCCTTACACCTGTTCTCATGGCTAAGGCTGTTGAGGCAAGAGACTGGGCTAAGCTTGAGGAGCTTAACGGTGCCGAGTGTATCGAGTGCGGAAGCTGCTCTTACATCTGCCCGGCTAAGAGACCTCTTACACAGTACTTCAAGCAGGGACGTCGTGAGGTTAACGGACTTCGCCGTGCAAGACAGGCAGCAGAAGCAGCTAAGAAGGCTGAGGCCGAGAAGGCAGCAGCAGAGAAGAAATAAGGAGGAGAAGAATAATGGAAAATACACAGATCAAGAAAATTCCTAATGTGTCTTCCTCGCCTCATTTCAGAAGCAAGCTTACGACACACGGGGAGATGCTTGATGTTATTATCGCAATGATCCCGATCACTCTTTGGGGAGCATATCATTTCGGTTTAAGATCACTCGCAGTTGTTGCTATCACAGTAGCTGCATCGGTACTCTTCGAGTATTTATATGAGAAGGCTATGCACCTTCCTATCACTATCAACGATCTGTCGGCTGTTGTAACAGGTATGATCCTGGCACTTAACATGCCTCCTCAGATCCCGTTCTGGGTACCGGTTATCGGTGCTGCTTTCTCAATCATCGTTGTTAAGCAGCTCTACGGCGGACTCGGACAGAACTTCATGAACCCGGCACTTGCGGGACGTTGCTTCCTTCATATTTCGTTTGCCGGACTTATGACAGATTTCTCTTGTGCAAAGATCGGATATGATGCACTTACAAGTGCCACACCGCTTGCACAGATCGAGAACGGAACATTCGACGGAACACTGCTTGATCTCTTCCTTGGAAATCATGCCGGAACCATCGGTGAGGTATCTGTACTCTGCCTTCTTATAGGTATCGTTTACATGCTCTATAAGAATGTTATCACTATTCAGATACCGGCTTCGTATCTCATCACATTTGCTGTATTCGAGTTCATCGCAGGCGGCTTCAACCCGACATTCGTGCTTATGCAGCTTATGTCAGGCGGTATCCTCTTCGGTGCATGCTTTATGGCAAATGACTATGTAACAAGCCCTGTTACACACAAGGGACAGATCCTTTACGGTATATTCCTTGGAATCATGACCGGAGTAATTCGTACATTTGCTCCGTCTGCAGAGGGTGTATCTTACTCAATCCTTCTCGGCAACCTGCTTGTTCCGATCTTTGAGCGTTACACCATCCCGACAGCATTCGGAAAGGGAGGCAGCAAGAAGTAATGAAGAACACTATAGTAAAAGACGCTGCGATCCTCTTTGTTATTACACTTATTGCAGGACTTGCACTCGGTGCCGTTCACGCAATTACACTTGAGCCTATCAACCAGGCAACTATCGCAGCTACAAACAAGACTTATTCGGAGGTTTATCCGGAGGCTTCGGAGTTCGAGAATACAGACGAGCTTACAGCAGCGGTTGAGCAGGCAAACACAGAGATCGATACCTGGGGTATCGGCAATAAGGCAGGCAAGCTCAGCATCAACGACGCTATGGTAGCAAAGGATGCTTCGGGCAATGCCGTAGGATACATGATCATCGCTACTTCGGGCGAAGGTTACGGCGGAGATATCAAGATGACAGTCGGCATTTCAAATGACGGCAAGGTTACAGGTATCGGATTCCTTACTATCAATGAGACTGTAGGTCTCGGACTTAAGGCTAAGAATCCTGAGTTCAAGGATCAGTTCGTAGGTAAGGATGCTTCGGGCAGCATCGAGGGAGTTAAGACAGGAAATGCAAATGATCAGCAGTTCAACGCAATAAGCGGTGCTACATTTACATCTACAGCAGTTTCCTATGCTCTTAATGCAGCTCTTCACTTCGTCAACAATTGCATACAGTAAGGGGAAGGAGGAATATCATGAATAAATACGTAGAAAGACTTTATAATGGTATCTGGAAAGAGAATCCGCTCCTGGTCCTCGTACTTGGTACTTGTCCGACACTTGCTGTCACAACTTCGGCTATCAACGGTGTAGGTATGGGACTCTCAACAACAGCGGTTCTCGTATTCTCAAACGTTATTATAGCAGCGCTCAGAAAGGTCATTCCGGACAGACTCAGACTTCCGGCAGAGATCGTTATCGTTGCTTCACTCGTTACCGTTGTAGATATGCTTATGCAGGGCTTTACACCTGAGATGTATGAGTCACTCGGCGTGTATATCCCGCTTATCGTTGTTAACTGTATCATCCTTGGCCGTGCAGAGGCATATGCGATGAAGAACGGTCCTATCATTTCTCTTTTCGACGGAATCGGTATGGGACTCGGATTCACTATCGCACTTGTTATCATTGGTGCGGTGAGAGAAGTTATCGGTGCAGGAACAATATTCAATGTACAGGTTATGCCTGCTGCATACACACCATGCTCACTCTTCATTCTTGCACCGGGTGCATTCCTGGTATATGCAGCTGTAACAGCTCTTCAGAACTATCTCAAGATGCCTAAGGCACCTAAGGTAGAGAAGAAGGCAGATTGCTGTGTACCGGCTGCTAAGGAGGAGACTCCGGCAGAGACAGAGAATAAGTAAGGGAGGAGATCAATATGGTTAATTTAATAGTAATTGCTATAAGTGCTTGTCTTGTAAGTAACGTCGTATTGAGCCAGTTCCTCGGAATCTGTTCTTTCCTCGGTGTATCTACGGATGTTAAGACTGCTGCCGGAATGGGCGGAGCCGTAGTATTCGTTATTACTCTTGCTTCTATCGTAGCAAGCCTTATATATGATCATGTACTTGTACCGCTTGATCTTGTTTACCTCAAGACTATCGTATTCATTCTTATCATTGCGGCACTCGTTCAGATCGTTGAGATGTTCATGCATAAGTGCATGGTATCACTTTACAACGCACTCGGAATCTATCTTCCGCTTATCACAACAAACTGCGCAGTTCTCGGTGTTGCACTTACAAACACTCAGAACAGCTACAACTTCATTGAGTCTGTAGTTTGCGGTTTTGCAACAGCTATCGGATATCTTATCGCAATCGTATTGCTCGCAGGTATTCGTGAGCATATTGCAGGCGGAAATGTTCCTAAGAGCTTCCAGGGAGTTCCGATCGTAATCGTTACGGCTGCTCTCATGTCAATTGCATTCTTCGGATTCTCCGGAGTAATTTAATAGGAGGGTCGGGATGAATCCAATTATTATCGCTGCTGCAGTTGTTGCAGTAACAGGTATTATCGTAGGTATCGGACTCGGCGTCTTCGGTGAGAAGTTCAAGGTTGAGATCGATGAGAGAGAAGCTGCCATCCGTGAGGCTCTTCCGGGCAACAACTGCGGTGGTTGCGGATATCCGGGATGTGACGGATGTGCTAAGGCTATCAATGAAGGCGAAGCTCCGGTCAATGCTTGTCCTGTAGGACAGAAGCCTTGCTGGGATGCTATCGGCGCTATCATGGGCGTTGAGGCAGGCAGTGCCGACAAGAAGGTTGCATTTGTTAAGTGCTCGGGTACTTGCGCAGATGCTCCTAAGAGATATAACTATACAGGTCCGGATGATTGTAACAACATGGGTCCGGTTCCTGGTTCGGGAGACAAGGCATGCAGCTATGGCTGTCTTGGACATGGATCATGTGTTAAGGCTTGTAAGTTCGATGCAATGCATATCGTAGACGGAATCGCTGTTGTTGATGAGTCTAAGTGTACTGCATGTCAGGCATGTATCAAGGTTTGTCCGCGTAAGCTTATTGAGCTTGTACCGGCTAAGGCTAAGTACAGAGTCAATTGTGCCAACAAGGATAAGGGCAAGGCTGTTATGGATGTATGCAAGGTCGGTTGTATCGGCTGCACACTTTGCGTAAAGAACTGCCCGAAGGAAGCTATCCACATGGATGGTGACGTAGCTGTTATCGATTATGATAAGTGCGTAGGCTGCGGTATCTGCGCTTCCAAGTGCCCGAAGAAGATCATTCACATGTTTAAGCAGGCTTGATTGATTATTCAAAACTTATGAAAGGAGTCGTCTCTTTTGAGGCGGCTCCTTTTAATTTGTTAAATACAAAACTATCCTTGATACAGTTTGTTGCGCTGTGTTATAATCAGCAAGTGTGTTTATAATAAGATACACATATTTACTAAAATATACGAGGAAAATAAATTGGCACAATATCCATACAAGACAAGAGAAGGCGGAGCTACAGTTACGATCTTTGTTCCGTATGACTGCAATAACCATTGCCCGTTCTGCATCAATAAGCAGGAATATGCAGATATGAGCGGCTTCAGCCTTGAGAAGATCTGTGAGAGCATCCGTACTATGGATTCGATCACACCTAAGTGTGATTTTGTATTCACAGGCGGAGAGCCTATGGCTAATCTTGAGTCACTCCAGATCATGCTTGACTGCATCCCGACAACACACAGAGTATTTATCAATACGACCTTCCCGGTTATGAATGATTACACTGCAGAGGAGATGCTTGCATTTACAGAGAAGAACAAGGACAAAATCACCTGCTTCAACATTTCCAGACATATGCAGAAGTATGTTGAGGAGTCACCTGATGAGATAATTGCCAAGATCGCTACTCCAAAGCGTGTTAACTGCGTATTGTATAAGCATTATCCGACTGATAAGCTTCCGGCTTATGCTGATCGTTTCGGTGAGTACAAGATTCCTATACAGTTCCGTTTCGATTATACCGAGACTACTCCGGACAATCTCTATGAGGAGGCTAACGATCATATACTCAAGGATCTTAAGCATTACTTCACATATAAGGGACTTGACGGAAGCCGTATGCGCTGCGGATACCATTTTGAGCACAACGGTAATCACCTTACCTATCACAAGACACTTCCTTACTCGACTATCATCGAGAAGGGAGATGACGGTGTTACCTATGCTATCCTCTATGATATCCTTATCAAGCAGACAGGTAAGATCGTTTCGGACTGGACAGATGATCAGCCGGTACTTGATCTTGATGCATACAGGAAGGTTGTCTTCGAGCCTAACGATCAGGTAGTTCGCGAGGGCGTGGTCGATTTCTGATCATAAGATCGGACAATTTAAAAGTAAATTTAAAGCTCTCCTTACTGTAATACGGTAGGGAGAGCTTTTTAAAATTGTCTGTTTTTTCAGAAACAAAAGTATTGATCCGAATAAATTTTCAGAAACGATCCTTTAAAAGTTAATTGTTTTTATATTTTCGGCATCCGATGTGGGATCCGACGCGGTATCCGAGGCTTTATTTGGAACTTCTTCGACAATATCACCTGAGGTGCTTAAGGGAGTGGTATGAGTCTCTCTGTCCTTTTGTGAAATAAAGAGAAACTTTCTGATCGCAAAGAGCAGAGCGATACCTGCAATGCCGACGAAAAGTTCGGTCGGAGGCATTTTCTCAAGGATTATCTCTCTTGTCGCCGCAAGTGTAAGTATCTCGACTATGGTGTCCAATGACTGGTGAAGCAATACATGGATAAGCTCGGCGGCAATTATGATGTTGATTATATATTCCAAAAATGTAATAAGGCTCTTGGACTCAACATCAAAGCATCTTGTAAGCTGCTGAGGGAGACTGAATAAGGTGATAACTATGGCAGCTACTATGGTAACGGATATGATGCAGTGAAGCGCATCAAGTACCTTATACATGATGTTTCTGAATTCTTTAAAAATAACCGGTGTTTTCTGTTGCCTGTTCATCGGCCCTCCTTGATTAAGTGAAAAACATTATGTTAAACTAATGACAATATAGTAACATAAATACAGCGTTGATAGAATTACTTAATTTAATACTTTAAAGGGTTTTACGGAGAACAGGATCATGAAGTGGAAAAAATATACTATACACACGACTACTGAGGCGGAGGATATAGTAAGCCTCATGCTTAACGAAAACGGGGTCGAGGGAGTGCAGATAGAGGATAATGTGCCTCTTTCCGATGCGGATACAAAAGGCATGTTTATAGATATACTGCCGGAGCTTCCCGCAGATGACGGAAGCTCAAGACTCAGCTTCTTTTTAAGACTTGAGGATGATGAACATAAGGCAGACTCAGCACCGGCAAACGATACTGCCGATGCTTCCGAGGATCGTTCATATTCAATAGACGACAAGATCTGGAGCGAAGCCGATATAAATAAACTGCTTGAGACCGTCAGAAACGAACTTGACGAAATGCGCAGCTATGTAGATATAGGAGAAGGCCGCATAGAAGAGGGAGTTACCGAGGATACGGACTGGAGAGATAACTGGAAGCAGTTCTTCAAGCCTATATTGATCGACAAATTCCTTATCAAACCGAGCTGGGAAGAAATACCGGATGAGCATAAGGCTGAAATTGAGAGCGGAGAGCTTAAGCTTATTGAGATAGATCCGGGCACCGCATTCGGAACGGGTTCCCATGAGACCACACAGCTTTGCCTTGCAGCCTTAGACAACTATATCCAGCCGGGAGATAAGGTACTCGACATAGGAACAGGAAGCGGTATATTGGGAATTGCCGCATTAAAATGCGGAGCCGACAAGGTAATGGCAACAGAGCTTGACGAGATGTGCGAATCCTCAATACTTGATAATATCTCTTACAACGATATGGGCGAGGACAGCTTTAAGCTTGTTATAGGCAATGTTATCGGAGATGAGGAGATAATCTCTGCAGTTAAGGCGGAAGCACCGCAGGGTTATGATGTAGTTATCGCCAATATACTTGCTCCTGTTATCGCTATGCTTGCGGGCGAGGGAAATGTTGACGCACTTATACGTAAGGACGGCATCTTTATTACTTCGGGAATCATAGATACAAGAATGGAAGAAGTTAAGGCGGCATTTGAGGCAAATCCAAACTGGAAGATCGAAGAGATCAATACACGAGGAGAGTGGGTAGGCATCATAGCGAGACGTATCTGATATGGACATAGAGCTTAGTGAGACAATAAATAAAAATGCTGCAGCTCTCGGTGAGAGAGATAAGTATGCCAATAAGGGGACATACGGCAAGCTGCTTGTTATAGGCGGAAGCTGCGGTATGTCCGGGGCGGCTTATCTTTGCTCGCTTGCTGCTTTCAGGACAGGCATAGGCATGGTCAAGGTGTTCGGACCGGAGTGTAATCGTGTCATCCTACAGAGCTCTCTGCCGGAAGCCATGTATAAGAGTATGGAGCTTTCCGACGGAAGTATCGACAATGCTGCACTTAAGGAGTCTGTAGACTGGGCGGATCATATTGTTGTCGGTCCGGGCTTATCTAAGGGCACCGAAGCTGTGGAACTCATGCGTGTACTGGGGAGTGACGATATGGCGGAAGCACTATCGTCAAAAAGGATGCTCCTGTATGATGCGGATGCTTTGAACATCATCTCAATGTTTATAAACAGCAGCGGACATGAAGCCGATGTTGATAACTGCGGCAGGAAACTGCTTTCTGCATCCGAATATATTGTCATTACACCGCATATAGGCGAGATGGCGAGGCTTACCGGGCTTGAGATAGCTTATATCAAGGTTCATCAGAAGGAAGTTGCCAAAGCTTTTGCAGATAAGTACGGAGTAAATGTCGTGCTTAAGGATGCCGTAACGGCTGTCGCACTTAGGGAGAAGACCGGCAAAGCGATGCTTATAGACAGCGGCTGCGGAGCCATGGCAAAAGCCGGTAGCGGTGACGTGCTTTGCGGCTTTATATCGGGCATCTCTGCGGTATTGGGAGATAAGCTTAATGACAGTATACCGACAGCTGTTTTTTTACACGGCAGAGCAGGCTGTATAGCCTCAGATACGGTGGGCTGTCACAGTGTACTTGCGGAAGATATAGCAAATTCAGCGGGGAAAGCAATATTATCTTGCATAAAGCAATAAATAGTTTTATACTTTAATGCTATAACGTAAAAAAATATTAAATTTTGTATAGCAATATGTACAAAAAGAAAGGAAGAAAATGAGCAGAGTTTACAATTTCAGCGCGGGACCTGCTGTTATGCCCGAAGAGGTATTGACAGAGATTAGAGATGAGGTACTTGAGTATGGTTCCTCAGGCATGTCCGTAATGGAGATGAGCCACCGATCTAAGGATTTCGAAGCGATACTTCATGGCACTGAGAATACACTCAGAGAGCTTATGAGTATTCCGGATAATTATAAAGTCCTCTTTATTCAGGGAGGAGCTTCTCAGCAGTTTGCTGCTGTACCTATGAACCTTATGAGAAACAAGGTTGCAGATTACATCAACACAGGAAACTGGACAAAGAAGGCTATTCAGGAGGCTAAGCTCTTCGGTAAGGTCAATGTTATCGCTTCCTCGGAGGATAAGACATTCTCATACATACCGGATGTGGACGATCTTCCGATATCAGAGGATGCGGATTACGTATACATTTGCCAGAACAACACTATCTACGGAACCAGATATTCAAAGCTTCCGGATACCAAGGGCAAGGATCTCGTAGCGGACGTTTCTTCGATGTTTGTTTCGGAGCCTTTGGATGTATCAAAGTACGGCGTTATCTATGCCGGGGTTCAGAAGAATGCCGGTCCTGCAGGACTCGTTGTATCTATAGTCAGAGAGGATCTCATCACAGACGAGTGCCTTCCGGGAACTCCTACCATGCTTAAGTGGAAGACTCAGGCAGATAACGATTCTATGTACAACACACCGAATACCTGGGCTATATATGTTTGCGGCAAGGTATTTGAATGGATCAAGCGCAACGGCGGACTTACAGCCATGAAGGAGCGCAACGAGAAGAAGGCTGCATTGCTCTATGATTACCTTGACAGCTCCAAGCTCTTTAAGGGCACTGTTCGCAAGGATTCACGTTCTCTTATGAATGTTCCGTTCATTACAGGTAATGAGGAGCTTGATAAGGAGTTTATCGCTGTTTGCGGAGAGAACGGTATCAAGAATATCAAGGGTCACAGATCGGTAGGCGGTATGAGAGCTTCCATATATAATGCCATGCCTTATGAGGGCGTTGCCAAGCTTGTAAGCGTTATGGAAGACTTCGAAAAGAAGCACATATAATACCTGAGTAAGAATTTGTGTAATATTGAAAATGCGCAAGTCTGCGGAGCGTCACATTGCTCAAGGCACACTATACATTTTCAAAACAGACTATACACATGAGCTATAGATAGGCTCAGAGGGGACGAAAATGAAGGACAGAAAGATTTTTCTGATGAATAACATCAGTGATTACGGTCTCAGAGAGTTCAGAGACGGATACAGCTTTACCAATGATTTCGAGCAGGCACAGGGCGTACTTGTCAGATCGCAGAAGATGCATGACACAGAGTTTCCGCCTTGCCTCAGAGTAATTGCACGTGCCGGCGTAGGCCTTAACAATGTTCCGATAGACCGTTGTTCGGAGAACGGAATCGTTGTAATGAATACCCCGGGTGCCAATGCCAATGCGGTTAAGGAGCTTGTTCTTGCCGGACTTATGCTTGCATCAAGAGATATCGTAGGCGGTATCGAATGGGTCAAGGCAAATGCTGCAGATGAGAATATCGCAGCAAGAACAGAGAAGGAGAAGAAGGCTTTCGCAGGCAACGAGGTTATCGGCAAGAAGATAGGTGTCATCGGACTCGGAGCCATAGGTATACAGGTAGCAAATATGTGCGCTTATCTCGGTATGGAAGTGTACGGCTATGATCCTTATATCTCTGTAAATTCGGCTTGGAGACTGAAGAGAGAGGTCAAGCATGCTGAGAGCATGGACGAGCTCTTTGACAACTGTGATTATTTCACAGTACACGTTCCGGCAGTGGATTCGAGCAGAGATCTGCTTAACAAGATAAGCTTTGCCAAGATGAAGGACGGAGTAAAGATACTTAACTTCTCCCGTGAATTTGTTGTTAATGATGATGATATTGCTGAGGCTCTTGAGAGCGGAAAGGTAGCAAAGTATGTTACGGACTTCCCGGGAACCAAGACCGTCAAGATGAAGAATACCATCGTAACTCCGCATCTCGGAGCATCTACAGAGGAAGCTGAGGACAATTGTGCCAAGCTTGCCGTAGAGGAACTTCAGGATTACCTTGATAACGGTAATATCATGCATTCGGCAAATTTCCCGGATGTAAATGTAGGCGTATGCAAGACAGACGCAAGACTTGCCTTCCTTCACAGAAATATTCCGAACATGCTCGGACAGCTTACCGCTATAGTCGGTGAAGCCGGCTGCAACATTGCTAACATGCAGAATGCAAGTAAGGGACAGTATGCATACACGATCATGGACTTCGAGAGCAAGCTCTCGGCTGAGCTTATCGACAAATTCAAGAATGTTGAAGGCATGCTCAGAGTTCGTGTAGTAAAAAACTGATTATAATTTAGAAATTGTTAGGATTTGGGAGGCCTGCATACTTGCAGGTCTCTTTGTGTATAGGTACAATTATAAAATGGCTTGATAAACAATTATTATCATCAGAGCATAAGCAGTATTAGGACTGCATGCATTATAAGGAGAAGTATTATGGCGGATATCAGACCGTTTAAGGCAGTGAGACCTGCAAGGGACAAGGCAAGTGAAGTGGCTGCACTTCCGTATGATGTATATTCAAGAGAGGAGGCTGCCGAGGCAGTCAAGGGAAAGCCTCTCAGTTTCCTCAATATAGACAGGCCGGAGACTATGTTTGCGCCGGATCATGACATGTATGCCGATGATGTATATGAGGCGGCAAGAGCAAGATATCTTGAGCAGAAGGCAGAGGGCGTATATATATCGGATGATAAAAACTGCTATTACATCTACGAGCAGACTATGGACGGACGTGTTCAGACAGGTATAGCTGCACTTACGGCGGTAGATGATTATCTCGGAAATGTATGCAAAAAGCATGAGAATACCGTCGAAAAAAAGGAACAGGACAGGATCAGACACGTTGATACCATGTCGGCACAGACAGGACCGATATTTTTGAGCTATCATTCCAGAGCCGGTATCAATGAGATAACGGATGCATGGAAAAAGTCTCATACTGCGGAGTATGACTTTGAGAGTGAGGACGGGATACGCCACAGAGTCTGGATCATTGATGATGCCGAGACGGTGGATAAGCTGAGCCGCGAATTTGCCGGGCTTGACTGCACATATATAGCGGACGGACATCACAGAGCAGCTTCCGCCGTTAAGGTTGCGCTTAAGAGAAGAGAGGAAGCCACGGCAGACTATGACAAAAATGCAGAGTTTAATTATTTCCTCTCTGTTCTGTTCCCGGATTCCGAGCTTAAGATAATGGATTACAACAGAGTTGTGAGAGACCTTAACGGACACGATCTCGACAGCTTCCTTGAGGGACTTGAGGAGGTATTTGATGTTGAGCTTACTTCTCTTTCCTGCAGTGCTGAGGAGCATACAGGAAACGGCGGCCTGCCGGGCATTAAGTGCGGAGCCGAGATACTTAAGCCTGCAAAAAAATACGATATCGGAATGTATCTTAACGGACGAAGCTACACTTTGAGAGTGAAGCAGGAATACATAGACGGTATAAAGGATGATCCGGTAAAGAGCCTCGATGTATCCGTGCTTCAGGAGGAGGTATTGGATAAGCTCCTCGGAATCAAGGATCCGAGAACAGATTCACGTATTAAATTCGTAGGCGGAATAAGAGGAGTAGGGGAGCTGGTTAAGGATGCCGATGCCTTTACTGCCGAAAATGCGAAAAACGGTGATAAGACAGAGAGCGGCACGGCAGTGGCATTTGCAATGTATCCGACAGATATATCGGAGCTCTTCAGGGTAGCAGATGCGGGACTGCTTATGCCTCCTAAGTCGACCTGGTTTGAGCCTAAATTAAGAAGCGGATTGTTTATACATGAATTTTGATAAGCATAGCAGAGCTTGATACGGTGAGCTGTAATATGAAATCAAGCTTCGAGCATGCAATCAACTTTCGATACGGCGGGTAATAATATGGCGCCGCATACAATACTCCGGAGACGGAAGAATCGAAATATGACGATAAAATCAAGAATTGTGGATAGAGTGAGATAATGCATCATTTTTTTGTGGATAAGGATAATGTGAGCGGTACGAGCATAATTATCGATGACAAGGACGATCTTAATCATGCACTGAAGGTGCTGAGACTTAAGGACGGAGAGCGGATCATAGTAAGTGATTCGGAGGGTACCGACTATATATGTGTTGTGGACGGCAGAGACGAGGAACGGGAGATGCTTAAGCTGTCTGTCGAAGAGGTTAAGGAAGACAACCATGAGCTGCCGTCAAAGGTAGTGCTTTTTCAGTGCCTTCCGAAGTCAGAGAAGATGGAGCTCATCATACAGAAGGCAGTTGAGCTCGGCGTAAGCGATATAGTGCCGGTTGCCTCCAAGAACTGTGTGGTAAAGCTTGATGACAAGAAGGCTGCTTCAAAAACGAAGAGATGGCAGCTGATTGCCGAAAATGCGGCAAAACAGTCCAAGAGAAGCATAGTGCCCACTGTACATGAGCCTGTGAGCTTCAAGGATGCGGTTTCGATGTGTGAGGAATGTACGGTCAGCATCATCCCCTATGAAAATGAAGACGGTCTCACAGGCACCTGTGAGGCTATAGTGAACTTTATACCGGGCAACAGCATAGGTGTTATGGTAGGACCTGAGGGGGGCTTCGATCCTCTTGAGGCAGCAATGGCTAAACGCCACGGAATAAGGCCGATATCCCTGGGAAAGCGTATACTTCGTACCGAGACGGCAGCAATAGCGATACTGAGCCTTATTATGATCAGGCTTGAGATAGCTGCCGGAATGGATCTTACAGTTGAGGAATAAGTGCGGATGAGAGAGATATATTTTGATAATGCGGCAACGACCAGAGTACGTCCCGAGGTAATAAGCCTCATGGATGAGGTGATGGGGGTAAATTACGGCAATCCGTCGTCGAGACATATATTGGGAGTAAGAGCCGAAAACTATGTTAAGACAGCTGCGCAGCAGATAGCGCAGTCACTTAAGGTAAAGCCTGGTGAGATAGTATTTACCTCAGGAGGAACCGAGGGCAACAATATGGCTCTTATAGGTACCGCTCTTGCGAGAAAGGGCTACGGCAGACATATAATAAGCACCAATATCGAACATGCCGCGGTATATAAGCCTCTGGAGTTCCTTGAGTCCATGGGTTATGAGATAAGCATAGTAGGCACAGACAACAAGGGACATGTGGATATTGATGCTCTTAAGAGCATGATAAGACCGGACACCATACTTGTAAGCGTTATGTGGGTCAATAACGAGATGGGAGCCATAGAAGACATACCTGCCATAGGTAAGCTTATAAAGGAGATCAACCCGAGGACCTATTTCCATACAGATGCCATACAGGCCTACGGAAAGCTGACTTTAAGACCAAAGGAAGCTAATGTGGACATGCTGACGGTAAGCTCACATAAGATACAAGGACCTAAGGGAGCGGGATTTATCTATATCAACGAAAAAGCACATGTATCACCTATCATACTCGGAGGCGGACAGCAAAAGGATATGCGTTCCGGTACGGATAATGTCCCGGGAATAGCCGGAACCGGACTTGCGGCAGAACTCTACAGAAAAGAGCATGCCGACATTGAAAAGAAGATGCTTGAAGTCAAGGACAGACTTATAGACAGACTTTCTGAGCTTGAGGGTGTAACTATCAATTCAGAGAGAGGAGCGCTCTCGGCGCCGCATGTGGTGAGTGCTTCATTTGCGGGAGTAAGGGCGGAGGTATTGCTGCATGCTTTAGAAGAACGTGGAATATATGTTTCTTCCGGTTCGGCATGCTCATCAAACCATCCGGCTATCAGCGGAACACTTAAGGCAATAGGCGTGAAACAGGAACTCCTGGATTCGACTATCAGATTTTCTTTCGGAATATACAATGAGCCGGAGGAAGCGGATATTTGTGCCGAGACAATAGCCGAGCTGCTGCCGCAGCTCAGGAGATTCTGGAGACATTAAGCGGTCTGCCCGGCGTGTGTCATAAAAACGCTTATGTGTTTACATTAATTCATCTATTCGATTGCTTAATACAAAATGACAATGCTATAATTAACTTTAACTAAGGATATTACAGACATTTAATAACTCGAAGTTTATACAAAAGGGGATTTTAATATGGCACTTGTTACTACGACAGAGATGTTCAAAAAAGCTTACAACGGCGGATATGCCGTAGGTGCTTTTAATGTTAATAATATGGAGATAGTACAGGGAATCACCGAGGCATGCAGAGAGGAGCATGCACCGGTTATCCTTCAGGTATCCAAGGGCGCAAGAGCTTATGCCAACAACACTTATCTTATCAAGCTTGTTGAGGCGGCTGTTATCGAGTGCCCGGACATTCCTATCGCTCTTCATCTTGATCACGGTCCTGACTTTGAGACCTGCAAGTCCTGCATAGACTCAGGCTTCACTTCGGTTATGATCGATGCATCCTCACAGAGCTTTGAGAAGAATATCGAGATCACCAAGCAGGTCGTTGAGTATGCTCATGCACACGGAGTGGTTGTTGAGGCAGAACTCGGTACACTTGCCGGTGTTGAGGATGATGTCCAAGTAGCTGCAGAGGATTCGTCCTATACCAAGGCTTCGGATGTTCAGGAGTTTGTGGAGCGTACAGGCTGTGATTCTCTTGCCATAGCTATAGGAACCTCACACGGTGCATACAAATTCAAGCCGGAGCAGTGTACAAGAAATGACAAGGGAGTTCTTGTACCGCCGCCGCTCAGATTCGATATCCTCAAGGATGTTGCACAGAGACTGCCGGGCTTCCCTATCGTATTGCACGGATCTTCATCTGTTCCGCAGGATTTTGTTAAGCTCATCAATGAGAACGGCGGCAAGATGCCGGATGCAATAGGTATTCCGGAATATGAGCTCAGAGAAGCTGCAAAGCTTGCGGTATGCAAGATAAATATCGATTCCGATATCCGTATTGCCATGACAGGAAGCATCAGACAGTATATGGCAGAGCATCCGGACAAATTCGATCCGAGAGAGTATCTTAAGCCGGCAAGAGCAAATATCAAGGAGCTTGTACGTCATAAGCTTATAGATGTGCTCGGCTGCGCGGGAAAGGCGTGAGGTAACTTGAGATCATGGCAGAAGCATTAAAGGGAGCGCTCGTTGTAGGACAGTCGGGCGGTCCGAGTATAGTTATCAATGCGAGTGCTTTGGGCGTTATACGCACAGCATTTGCATCGGAGCATATAACCAAGGTATACGGAGCTTATCACGGAATAGACGGAGTGCTTGACGATAAGCTTATGGATATGGATGAGGCGGGACTTATCGAGCTGGATAAGTTCATGTACTCGCCGGCATCCGCACTCGGCTCATGCCGTACCAAGATGCCGGATCCCAAGGATGACGATACAAAGTACAGACAGGTGCTTGAGGTATTCAAGAAGCATAATGTAAGATATTTCTGCTACATCGGCGGAAATGATTCCATGGATACCTGCAACAAGATTTCCAAGTATATGAAATCGGTAGGCTACGACTGCAGGATAATGGGCGTGCCAAAGACTATAGATAACGATCTCTTCGGAACGGATCATTGCCCGGGCTACGGTTCATCGGCAAAGTATATCGCAACATCCATCATGGAAGTTGCAAGAGATGCAGCCGTATATGAAAAGGGTGCCGTAACCGTATTTGAGTGCATGGGAAGACATGCGGGATGGCTTACCGCAGCTGCCGCACTTGCCAATGTAAACGGACATTGCCTTGATTTTATCTATCTTCCTGAGAGAGATTTTGATATGGATAAGTTTATATCCGATGTCAAGAGCTGCTATGAGAAGAACGGCAACTGCAATATAGCGGTATCAGAGGGTGTTCATTATGCCGATGGAAGCTTCATCACCGAGGTTGCCGCATCTGCAACGGACGGTTTCGGACATGTTCAGCTCGGAGGTCTTGCGGCTTATCTTGCTGCAGAGATCAAGAACCGTCTCGGACTTAAGACCAGGGGCATAGAGTTTAGCCTCCTGCAGAGATGTGCCGCACATTGCTCATCAGGCAGAGATGTCGAAGAAGCATATATGTCCGGAAGAGCAGCTGTTGAGAGCATGCTTGAGGGTACTACAGATAAGATGGTCGGACTTGAGTGTGTAAGATATCCGCACGGAGGCTTTGACAGCCATACCGTCCTCTTTGATCTTGATAAAGTTGCAAACTTCGAGAAGAAGGTCCCGCTTGAGTGGATCAATGAGGAAGGCAACAATGTGACGGATGCATTTATAGAGTATGCACTTCCGCTCATACAGGGAGATTCACCGGTACGCATGAGAAACGGACTTCCGGATTACACCGATTACAATAAGGTATTTGCGGACTGAGAAGCAACAAACCGAAGCTGCTGAAGATGCTTGCAAAGCTGAGGTGGATTAGACTGTGGATAAGAGAGATTTTTACGGAAGCAAAAGATAAGAGATAGGTTGATTACGAGAATATGCATTATCAGAGTTTTTTGATCAAATATGCCGAAATAGGCACAAAGGGTAAGAACAGATATATCTTCGAGGATGCTCTTATGCACCAGATAAGAGAGCATCTTAAGAAGGTAGATGGCGAGTTTGCCGTACAGAAGGAACAGGGCAGAGTATATGTAAATGCCAAATCGGATTATGATTATGATGAGGTACTTGATGCTCTGCGTCATGTCTTCGGAATTACGGCTATATGTCCGATGATGCAGATAGAAAAATGCTCATACGACGAACTGAGGACCAAGGTGCTTGAGTTTGTTAAGACCGAGCATCCGGAGGAGGAGTTTAAGTTTAAGGTAAGAACGAGACGTGCGGATAAACACTATCCGGTGACCTCCGATACTATCAATGCGGATGTAGGATACGATATTCTGACAGCATATCCGAAGTCTCATGTTGATGTGCATGAGCCTGACTTCGTAGTATATATCGAGGTCAGACAGAAGATCAATATATTCACTCAGGTGATCCCGGGTGCCGGAGGAATGCCTATAGGAACCAACGGCAAGGCTATGCTCCTGCTGTCGGGAGGTATAGACAGTCCTGTTGCGGGTTATATGATAGCAAAGCGCGGAGTTATGGTGGAAGCGGTTTATTTCCATGCTCCTCCGTATACCTCGGAGAGAGCAAAGCAGAAGGTAGTGGATCTTGCAAAGCAGGTGGCAAGCTATGCCGGAGCTATCAAGCTTCATGTTATCAATTTCACCGAGATACAGCTTGCAATATATGAAAAATGTCCGCATGACGAGCTCACTATCATTATGCGCAGATACATGATGAGGATAGCAGAGAGACTGGCTAATGCCAATGACTGTATAGGACTTATCACCGGTGAGTCTATAGGGCAGGTTGCTTCACAGACTATGTTCTCACTTCGTTCAACAGATGAAGTATGTGAGCTTCCGGTATATCGTCCGGTAATAGGCTTTGACAAGCAGGAGATAATCGATCTCTCGGAGAAGATAGGAACCTTTGAAACAAGTATTCAGCCGTATGAGGATTGCTGTACTATCTTTGTGGCAAAGCATCCGGTAACCAAGCCTAATGTTAATGTTATAAAGCGTTCCGAGCTCAAGCTTTCGGATATTATCGACAAGATGATAGACGAGGCTGTTGCGAGTGACGAGGTGATCTGGTGCAGTTGATGAGCGATAACAAGCCTAAGACATTTGCAATACACACACTTGGCTGCAAAGTCAATACATATGAGTCTGATGCCATGGCTGAGAGCCTGAGGGCATCAGGCTTTGTTGAGTTGGGCTTTGAAGATGCGGCAGATGTGTATATAATCAATACCTGTACGGTGACAAATATAGCAGACCGTAAGTCACGTCAGATGCTAAGGCGTGCCAGAAAATTCAATCCGGATGCGCTTATAGTAGCTGCAGGCTGCTATGTGGATGATGCCATCAAGAATGATAAGCTGGATGAACTTATCGGAGATCATGTTATTGATCTGGCTGTCTCAAACAAGGATAAACAGAGCATAGTTAAGTTTATAACAGAAAAATTGTCCGTTAATACTGATGATACACAGTATGATGATAAAAAAACTATGTTTCTCACTCAGCTTGACGGACATTCGAGAGCCTTTATCAAGGTTCAGGACGGATGCAATATGTATTGTTCGTATTGTATCATTCCGTATGTAAGAGGAGCACTTCGTTCAAGAAGTCCGGAGGACGTACATGAAGAGGTGAGCCGCCTTGCCGCAAACGGTGTTGCCGAGGTGGTAATAACCGGCATACACTTAAGCTCTATGAGAGATAAGCTACTTGATATTATTGCCGCTGCGGAGTCTGTTCCCGGTATAAAGCGTATCAGACTGGGCTCATTGGAGCCGATGCTTATTACCGAAGAGTTTGTGTCCAAGCTTAAGAATTTTAAGAAGCTTTGTCCGCATTTCCATCTTTCGCTTCAGTCCGGAAATGACGAGATACTTAAGGCGATGAACAGGCATTACAGCACGGAGCAGTATGCAAAAAGCTGTGAGATCCTTGAAAAAGCTTACGAGCATCCCGCAATAACCACGGATATTATCGTAGGCTTCCCGGGAGAGACTCCTTGGCAATTTGAGAGCAGTATGAGCTTTGCCGAGCGTATCGGCTTCTATGAGGCACATGTATTTAAGTATTCGAGGAGAAGAGGAACACCTGCCGATACCATGGAAGGACAGCTCACCGAGGCTGAAAAGGGCGTAAGAAGCGACAGACTCATAGGGCTTACAAACAGACTTTCTGAGGAATTCAGGGAATATTATATCGGAAAAGAACTGGAATTCTTGAGCGAGGAGCTTATAGAGATAGACGGAACATCTTATGAGACCGGATATACGAGAGAGTATGTAAGATGTATCAAAGCTTCATCAGAGCTTCATCAAAATGAATTAATATACGGTAAAGCTTCACAAATTATTCGGGAAAAAACTGTGGACGGAGCAATCCTGTTGGTATAATATGATACCAAGGGTGAAAGCTTGTAAACATGAAATCGCAGCCTGAAGAGCCATATTTTTCAAAAATTTTTGAGGATTACAGATAAATGAACAACATTGAGAATACACAGATAATGGAGCATGTTAAGCCGATAGATCAGCCGAATGCGGCAGAGGTACTGGAGCTTGTTTACGGTGCACTGGTAGAGAAGGGTTATGATCCTATCAATCAGATCGTAGGATATATCATGTCAGGAGATCCGACCTATATCACCAGCCATAACAATGCCCGCAGTCTTATCATGAAGGTTGAGCGAGATGAACTTCTTGAAGAGCTTATGGCAGCTTATGTTGATTCAAGATTAAGAAAGTGATTTCCGCTTCGGAATACTTTTATTTATTGCGTCTTTTTATGTCGACGCAGTTTACAAATGATCATATCTGTTATCAGCCTAAGTCCGGAAGTAAACACGGGCTTAGGCTTAGTATGTTATATAGACATTTAGGGAGGAATACATTTGAAGAGACTTATGGGGCTTGATTTCGGCTCCAAGACTACCGGAGTGGCATTGAGTGATCCGATGCATACTATAGCCTCGCCTCTTGAAACCATAGTCAGAGAGAAGGAAGGCAAACTGAGACCGACCTACAGACGTATAGTAGAGTTGGTTAAAGAATATGAGGTTGGTCTTATAGTTATAGGACTTCCGTTAAATATGGATGATACCAAGGGAGAGAGAGCCTATAAAGCGGAAGCATTCAGGGATGAACTTGCTCACAGACTTGAAGCCGAGCGTCTTGAGACCGGGATCGTGATGTGGGACGAGAGATTAAGTACTGTCGGTGCTGATGAGATACTGGCTGAAGCCGAAGTAGTATCCTCGGAGCGCAAGCAGTATATAGATAAGATAGCAGCAGCACTGATACTTGAAGATTATATGAATAACAGAAAGGAAGAGGAAAACTAAAAATGGAAGACAATATTATTGTAATGACACTTGATGACGGAACAGAGATGGAGTTCACCATACTCGACAGCACTGTTTTTAATGGCAACAGCTATATCCTTGTTACCGATGCTCCGGATGATGAAGACGGAGAGTGCCGCGTATTCAAGGAGGTATCAGATCCGGAGGCAGATGAGGCAATATACGAGGATATCATGGACGAGGATGAGGAAAATGCGGTATTTGATATCTTTGAGAAGCAGATGTCCGGAGAGATAGAAATAGATAGATGATGACAGAGAACAACAATATTAAAGATAATGAAAATAATGCCGTAAAGCCGGAGACAAAAACCACCGGCAGGAGAAAGCCTGGAGCAAAGCGCGGTACAAAGCCCGCACCGTCAGGAGAAAACGGCAAGACTGCCAAGCAGGCACCAAAAAAGAATACTCAGAGCAAGAAAAGCTCAGTAAAGTCCGTAAGGACATCCAAAACCAAGGAGGCCGACAATACAGCGTTTGCTTCGGAAGAGGAAAGTACACTTGCAGAAACTTCCGACAAGCAGACTGTAAGCGTTAAGGGCGGAAGAAAGAGCACTTCTGTCAAAAACGGAAGCAGCAGGAACACTGCCGCAAAGAAGACTGCGCCAAAGGCGACAAAGACTAAGGAAGCGTCCAAGACCGTAGAAGCATCCAAGACTAAAGAAACGTCCAAAACCAAAGGAACGGCAAAGTCGGGAACACGTACAAGACAGAAGCAGAGCGGATTTGATATAGTGAGATCCGTGCTGGCACCTAAGACACGCCGCAGCAATAAAAAGATACGTATCATTCCGCTCGGAGGACTTGAGCAGATAGGAATGAATATCACAGTCATAGAGACCGACAACAGCATGGTCATAGTTGACTGCGGAATGGCATTTCCGGATGAGGAGATGCTCGGCATAGATCTTGTTATTCCGGATATTACCTATCTCAGGGATAACGCGGATAAGATAGAGGGATTTTTCATCACTCACGGACATGAGGATCATATAGGAGCGCTCCCTTATGTATTAAGAAATCTTAATGTTCCTGTATATGCGACCAGACTTACACGCGCACTTATAGAGAATAAGCTCAGAGAACACGGACTCATAGAGAGCGCCAAGCTTAATACCGTGCAGTATGGTGATGTGGTCAAGGCGGGGGATTTTGCCGTAGAGTTTATCAAGACCAATCACTCTATTCAGGATGCAGCCGCACTTGCAATACATTCACCTGCGGGAGTGGTACTGCATACCGGAGATTTTAAGGTTGATTATACACCTGTATTCGGAGATACCATTGATCTGCAGAGATTTGCCGAGCTGGGAAAACAGGGTGTGCTTGCACTTTTGTGTGATTCTACAAATGCCACAAGACAGGGCTTCACCATGTCGGAAAAGACAGTAGGCCATACCTTTGAGGGCATATTCGGAGAAAACAAAGACAAGAGGATAATAGTCGCTACCTTTGCATCAAATGTTGACAGAGTTCAGCAGATCATAAGCGTTGCAGAGGAATATGACAGAAAAGTAGTCATAGACGGCCGTTCAATGATAAATGTAATCAGTACGGCTTCCGAGCTTGGATATATCAAGATGAAGGATAATACTCTTATCGATATTTCCGAGATCAAAAACTATCCGGATGATAAGATCGTACTTATAGTTACGGGCAGTCAGGGAGAGCCGATGGCGGCACTTTCACGTATGGCTACAGGACAGCACCGCAAGGTTCAGTTGTCCGAACATGATCTCATAGTATTGAGCTCAACGCCTATACCGGGTAATGAAAAGGCGGTATCCAAGGTCATCAATGAGCTTTCAAGAAAGGGTACCAAGGTAATATATCAGGATACCCACGTATCCGGACATGCGTGTGCGGAGGAGCTTAAGCTTATATATACGCTTGTACATCCTAAGTTCTCTATTCCGGTGCACGGTGAGCTAAGACACAGACTTGCACAGAAGGAAGTTGCAATAGCAATAGGCATGCCTAAGGAAAACTGTCATCTTGTAGATACCGGTGATGTTGTAGAACTTACACAGGATAGCTGCAAGGTGGTAGATAAGGTTCAGGCAGGCCCGATACTGGTTGACGGTCTCGGTATCGGAGACGTCGGCAATGCGGTCCTCAAAGATAGACAAAGCATGTCGCAGAATGGTATCATAGTTGCGGCGGTATCGGTTGAAAAGGCTACCGGGGAATTCGTAGCAGGTCCGGAGATACTCACCAGAGGACTTGTTTATGTCAAGGAAAATGAAGACATAATCGATGAAGCAAGAGATGTTGTACTGAGAGTTATGGACGATTGCCGCGGCATGAGAGATCTTAACAGGGTCAAGAATACCATCCGTAACGAGCTCAGCGATTATGTATGGCGCAGGATACAGAGGACACCTATGATCCTCGCAGTCATTACAGAGGTTTGATAATATGCAGTATGATGAAACCGATAACAATATTTCAGGCATTGTGAGCGGGGTGGCAGTAAGAATAATCGTCATTACTCTGCTTGTATTTGTTTGCTATGCTGTTGCACATGAGTGCTTCAAATTCGGATTCACCATGTTCTGTGCCGAATCCGTGGAGGAAGCTCCGGGTACGGACGTGGATATAACTGTCGATAAGGGAGAGACCATAGACGAGCTTGCGGAGAGGCTGAGCGATGACAAGGTGATACCGAGTGAGTATGCTTTCAGACTTCAGGCAAGACTCTATGAGCTTAAGCTTTATCCGGGTACCTATAAGCTTAATACTTCAATGTCAACCGGAGAGGCAGTCAAAGCCTTCAGTATGACAGAGCAGGAGTATAATGATGCCAAAGCGGTGGAGAGCTCCACAGAGGAAGATGATCAGGGCTTCATAGGCGGAGGCGATGAGGGAAGCGATGACTCACAGTCAGCCGATGAAACCGGAATGACAGCGGATCTGTCGGCGTCAGATAATTAAAGATATGGAAACGGTACCGTATAATGATCAACACGGATGCTTACAGAATATCGGAGTATCTGCATTCTCTTGAAGGGGATGCAGATACCTTCCTTGCAGAATTGAGATCCTATGCAGCCGAACATGAAGTTCCGATAATACGTATAGAGACTGAGAGTTTTATAAGGACGCTGCTTAAGCTTATAAGACCGAGGCATATACTGGAGATAGGAGCTGCTATAGGCTACAGCTCGGTAGTTATGGCTAAGGCAAGTGATGCAGATATACTGACTATTGAAAATTATGATAAGCGTATTCCAATCGCAGAGGCTAATATAGCAAGATCGGGATACTCCGATCGTATCAGACTTGTTGCAGATGATGCAGGCAAGGTGCTTAATACACTTAAGGCCGAAGGCAGAGTCTTTGATATGATCTTTCTGGATGCTGCCAAGGGACAGTATCCTGTATGGCTGCCGGATATAAAGGCACTTATGCATGAGGGCTCGGTGCTTCTTGCGGATAATGTATTGCAGGAGGGTACTGTAACCGAGTCAAGATTTACTATACCGAGAAGAGAACGTACAACTCATGAACGCATGAGAGATTTTCTCTATACTATAAAGCATGATGAACAGCTTGAGAGTTCGGTATTAAATATCGGGGACGGAGTATCGCTCAGCGTAAGACTGCAGTGATACTATTATTGTTTAATAAAGGAAGAACTGACAGAGTATATATGAAGAAACCGGAGTTACTTATCCCGGCAGGGAATCTGGATACACTGAAAACAGCCGTTATCTACGGAGCCGATGCGGTATATATAGGCGGAGAATCGTTTTCGCTCAGAGCGAAGGCAGATAATTTTGACCGCAATTCAATGACGGAAGCAATAGCCTTTGCACACGAACACGGTGTAAAGGTATATGTGACCGTCAATATTTTCGCACATAATTATGATCTTGAGGCTGCTAAAGAATACTTTACGGAGCTTAAGGAAATAAAGCCGGATGCACTTATAATATCGGATCCGGGACTTTTTGCGATGGCAAGGCGTATAGTGCCGGAGATAGATATACATATATCTACTCAGATGAGCACAAGCAACTATGAGTCGTTTCTGTTCTGGCAGCAGCTTGGAGCGAAAAGAGTGGTAAATGCCAGAGAGCTCTCACTGAAGGAACTTAAGGAAATAAGAGCAAAGATCGACCCTGAGCTTGAGATCGAGTCCTTTGTTCACGGTGCCATGTGCATATCATATTCGGGACGCTGTCTGCTCTCGGGCTTCATGACAGGAAGATCTGCCAATCAAGGTGCCTGCACACATCCGTGCAGATGGAATTATGCCGTAATGGAGGAAAAGCGCCCGGGAGAGTATTTCCCTGTTGAGGAGACAGAGAGAGGAACCTTTATCTTCAATTCCAAGGATCTGTGTATGATAGACCATATACCGGAATTGATAGATGCAGGCATAGACAGCTTTAAGGTCGAGGGACGTATGAAGACCGCACTTTATGTTGCGGTTACAGCAAGGGTATACAGAAGAGCCATAGACGATTATCTCAAGGATCCCGCGCTCTACAAGGCATCACTTGATTTCTACAGAGAAGAGATCGCAAAGTGCACCTACAGAGAGTTTACAACAGGCTTCTATTTCGGAAAGCCGGACAGCAGTGCACAGATATATGATAATAATACCTATGTAAGAAACTACATCTATCTCGGAACGACCGAGGAGGTGCTGCCTGACGGAGGCATTATTATAGAACAGAAGAACAAGTTTTCTGTCGGTGATGAGATCGAGATACTTAAGCCGAATTGCGAGAGTGAGAGGGTTAAGGTTCTGGGCATAAATGATGCTCTTACCGGAGAAGCTCAGGAGAGTTGCCCTCATTCAAAGCAGAAACTTATCATACATTTAAGCAAGACGCCCGAGGTATATGAGCTGCTTGCGGTCAAGGCTAAGGAATAAATGAAAGCAAAGCTTTTATCATTAATATTCTTCCTTTGTGCGGGACTGTGCATAGTCTATTTCGGAATGATAGTAGGTTACAGCGGGTTCGGCACTTCCTTGTCGTACATCTGGCCCGGTTTTGCATGCATATTTGCCGCTATGGGTGTTATGGTGAGGAAACTTCGCAGGGAAAGGGAAGAGATGCCGAGCTTTATGCCGGTCTTTATCTTTACGAGTTTCGGACTCATGCTTGCGGTCTTTGCGGTAATAATGGATCTGGTCGTTGTTTCATCCAAGAGTGACAAGGAGCAGAGGGTGGATTACTGCATAGTGATGGGAGCAAGAGTTTACTCCGACGGCATTTCAAAGACCTTGAAATACAGGCTTGATAATGCGGAGCATCTGTATTTCAGACATCCGAATATGGTACTGGTGCTTAGCGGCGGACAGGAGCCGGGAGATCCTATACCGGAGGCTTTCGCAATGTATAATTACTTAAGTCTCAGAGGAATACCAAGCGATAATATGCTTATTGAGGCTATGGGAGATTCGACCTGCAGCATTATACAGAATGCTACAAGGACTATAGCGGCGGATTTTGAAAAACGGCGTCTGCCGAAAGGACCGGGAGACAGAACATATCCTCCGGATTATGTTCCGACTGTCGGAATAATCACAAGTGATTATCATATGTTCCGTTCTGTAACGCTTGCAAAGGAAAACGGCATATCGAATCCGGTATCTATATCGGCAAAGTCAGATGATGTGCTGTTTATACATAATTGCGTGCGTGAGAGCGTAGCTATATTAAAAGATTTTTTTATGGGGAATGTTACAGTAAATGATGAACACATGCCAAGCATACCGTTTAATTGAGAAAAGAGATATAGAGGAGCTGAACGGAACAGGTCTTCTTTATGAGCATATCAAGAGCGGTGCCAAGCTCTTTGTAATCAAAAACAACGATAAGAACAAAGTATTTACTATAGGCTTCAGGACCACACCGAAGGATTCCACAGGAGTGGCTCATATCATGGAGCATTCTGTACTCTGCGGTTCAAGAAAATATCCTCTCAAGGACCCTTTTGTTGAGCTTGCCAAGGGCTCGCTCAATACCTTCCTTAATGCAATGACATTTCCGGATAAGACTATATATCCTATAGCATCCATGAATGACAAGGATTTTATGAATCTGATGGATGTATATATGGATTCTGTATTTTATCCGAATGTATACAAGGATGAAAGGATATTCAGGCAGGAAGGCTGGCATTACGAGCTGCTTAACAGAGGAAAGTCCGATGAGGAGCTTAAGATCAACGGTGTCGTATATAATGAGATGAAGGGTGCCTTCTCAAATCCGGACTCTGTACTAGAGAGCCGTATTACACGTGCGCTTTATCCGGATACTACCTATGCCAACGAATCAGGAGGACTTCCTTCGGATATACCTGAGCTTAGCTATGAGGATTTTCTTGATTTCCACAAGAGCTACTATCACCCCTCCAATTCATATATCTATCTCTACGGAGACTTGGATGTCGAGGAGAAACTTGCCTGGATAGATGACAATTATCTTTCACACTTTGACAGGATAGAAGTCGATTCACATATAGCTAAGCAGCAGGCATTCAAAGAAGCTGTATCGGAGACGAGTGAGTATGCGATAGGCCTCAATGAGGACAGTGAAAACAAAGCATACCTCTCTGTCAATTTCAGCATAGAGGATGAGGCAACTCAGGTAAATGCAATCGCGTGGCAGATACTTGAATCTGTTTTGCTGAGCTCTACGGGTGCGATACTTAGGGAGGCTTTGGTTAAGGCAGGTATAGGAGAGGATATCTACGGAGGCATCTGCCAGGAAATTGCACAGCCGTTTTTTTCTGTTGTAGCCAAAAACACCGACATTAAAAAGCAAAATGACTTCTTAAACATAATAAATGACACACTTATCAAGCTTGTCAAGGAAGGCATAGACAAGAAAAGCCTCAGAGCGGAGCTTAATTATCTTGAGTTCAAATTCAGAGAGAGCGATTACGGAAGCATCCCTGCCGGACTTGCCGTATGCATCAATATGTTTGGAAGCTGGCTCTATGATGATAGTCCGTTTACCTATTGTGTGTACAATGATGCGATCAGAGAGCTTAAGGAGCTTATCGATACGGATTTCTTCGAGCAGAAGATACAGCATTTCCTCATCGATAATAAGTTCAGGGCCTGTGTCAATATCGTGCCGAACAACGGTCTTACAGACAAAGAGAATGAAGCACTTAAGACAAAACTTGCCGCATATAAGGACACGCTTTCGGATAAGGAGAAAGATGAAATAGCGTCTGAGACAGAGGCACTTAAGGCATATCAGGAAGAAAAGGACGCTCCCGAGGTCATAGCCATGCTTCCTGTGCTTAAGGTGAGCGACATAGAGAAAAATGCCGAGAAGCTGAATTACACAAAGAAGCAGAACAGGATATTTACCGAGGCGGATACAAAGGGTATTGCATATGCAAGGATCATGTTCGATACCACAGGCCTTAATGAGGATGAGATACAGTTTGCCGCTCTGCTCTCGGATATACTCGGAGATATGAATACGAGTGAGCACAGCTATACCGAGCTTTATAATGAGGTATTGCTGAACACCGGAGGAATATCCGTGCTTACGGAGCCTTTCGGAACAAGAAACGGAGCCGGCTTCGGCTTCAAGGGCATGGTGTCAGCAGATATCCATACTCTTGACTCTATGGTGGAAAAGGGCTTTGAGCTTGCGGCAGAGATGATATGCGATACCGTACTTGATGATGAGGCAAGGCTTACCGAGCTCTTGCTTGAGACTAAGAGCAGACTGAGATCAAAGATAGATTCGGCAGCACATATGCTTGCCGTTACAAGGGCATCTTCATATATATCAGAGGGTTCGAGATTTTCGGATCTTACCGCAGGCATAGCCTATTATGACTTTATCAATGCCGCATGCAGGCTTACAAAAGAGCCGACTCACATGAAGCGTTTTATCAAGTCGCTTAAAGCTGTAAGAAACCTTGTTTTTGATAAAGAACGTGTTACTTATGCAATGTACGGAAGCAAGGCTGCGGATGAGGCAATGACCGGGGCTATAGCTTCATTTGAAGCTCGACTTGCTAAGACAGAACATAAGGCTTCGGACAAGTTAAGCACAGGCAGAGCCTTAAGTCCCATAAGCACACTTAATGAGGGCTTCAGGACAAGTGCTCAGGTCAACTATGTTGCACGCTGCGGTAATTTTACAGCCGAAGGTCTTCCTTATACCGGAGTGCTCAAGGTACTCAAGGTAATGCTTAATTATGAGTATCTCTGGATCAAGCTCCGTGTACTCGGAGGAGCTTACGGATGTATGTCGGCATTCACAAGAAACGGAAGAAGCTACCTTGTTTCATACAGAGATCCGGAAGTCAGAAAGACCAATGAGGTATACGAGGCTCTTACGGAGTATCTTGAGCAGTGGGATGCAGATGAGACTACTGTGACAAAATATATAATAGGTGCGATATCGGCACTCGACAGACCGCTTCAGCCATCAGATAATTCGGTTACAGCCGTTGCCGACTGCTTCTTCGGAACAAGCAATGAGGAGCTTCAGCAGGAGCGAGACGAGATACTCAATTGTTCTGCCGAGGACATAAGGGGCTGTGCAGCATATATAAGAGCACTGCTGAAAAGCGGAGCAATATGCACTATAGGAAACGAAGGACAGATAAATAAAGATGCGGAGCTCTTCAAGTCCTTGAGAGATCTGAGTTAAACATTGCAATAACGGAGAAATATATGAAATCAGGCTATGCAGCACTTGTGGGACGTCCGAATGTCGGCAAATCCACACTTATGAATAAGCTCATAGGGCAGAAGATCGCTATCATATCCGATCGCCCGCAGACAACAAGAGACAGGATAGAGACTGTCTACACAGATGAACGCGGACAGATCGTATTTATGGATACGCCGGGTATACATAAGGCTAAAAACAAATTGGGCGAGTATATGGACACGGTTGCCGAGAGGACCTTTTCGGATGCGGATGTCGTACTCTGGCTGGTTGAGCCTACTACCTATATAGGTGCGGGTGAGGAACATATAGCTTCCATGCTTTCTGCGCTTAATAAGACCAAGCATCCTGTTGTACTTGTTATCAATAAGGCAGATACCATAAGCAATCCGTCTATGGTTGAGGATGTCATCAAGACTTATTCCGCAAAATGCGAATACAACGATATCATCTGCGTATCTGCGGCAACAGGCAAGAATACAGACGAGCTTATGGATACCATATTCAAGTACATGCCGGAAGGACCTATGTATTATGATGAGGAGACTGTGACCGAGATCCCTATGCGCTCCATTGCCGAGGAGCTTATCAGAGAGCAGATGCTTAAATATCTTAAGGATGAGATACCTCACGGAGTTGCTGTCGTTATCAACAAGTTCAGCGAGAGAAAAAACGGTCTTTTTGATATCGAGGCTGATATAATCTGCGAGAGAGACAGTCACAAGGGAATCATTATCGGAAAGGGCGGAGCCATGCTTAAGCGCATAGGCACCGGTGCCAGAGCCGAGATAGAGGATCAGCTCGGGGCACAGATCAATCTGCGCCTTTTCGTAAAGGTCAGAAAAAACTGGCGTGATGACGAAGGCTTTATCAAGAGCTTCGGATACGATCTTAAGAAATACAGATGAGTGATGAACTGACGGTAAAAGGAATAATTCTGAGTACGGCACCTCAGGGTGAGTACGGAAGGCGTATCAGGATGCTGACGGACAAGCTTGGCAGGATCACTGTGTTTGCCGGCGGTGCGGCCAAGGCAAGCTCCAGGCTTATAGGCATGATACGTCCCATGACCTGTGCGGTCTTTAAGATAGCAAAGGGCAGGGAAGCTTATAATCTGCACGGAGCAGAGCTTATAGATGCCTTTGATGATATAGCCTTTGATTTTGAGGCTTCGGTTTATGCAATGTACGTGCTTGAGGCAGGAGATTATTTTTCCGAAGAGGGGATGCCGGAGCAGGAGGCGAAGAGCCTTCTGAATCTGATGTATGTAAGCCTTAGAGCACTCAGAGAAAAGGCACTTTCGGAAGAGCTTATAGCAAGCATATACGAGCTGAGGCTGCTGGTGCTTCAGGGAGAATATACGCTCATGCCTTCCTACTATAAGTCCGAGGAGACTGTAGAGATATGGCAAAGATGTATATCAGCTCCGCTAAGTTCGCTGTACAAGGCGGATTATTTCAGAGAGCTTGATACGGAGGAGTTCACGGCAAATGCCAAGCTCTTGTTTGATCGTCAGGTAAAACACAGTTTTCGTACACTCGATGTTTTGAAAAAGCTGTAGAGCAGACTTTGAGCCGACATAAAGCAGCAGCCCGGAAATGAGCGGTTGCCGTTAGGTCTGAGATATAAAACAAGCCTTGTACGAGCTTGCGATATCGCTCGGAAAAGGGTATACTTTGCTCAAATGTATTTTATTTCATAGAAAATTACGAGCTATGTAATAAAATTACGCTCCGCGGGCTGTATACTTGCGCGAATGCGATAAAAAGTCGCAGGCGACCGCGCTCGGCGTATGTGTGTGCAAAGGCGCATTCTTTTTATAAAATAAAGTAATGAGGACAAGCAAATGGACAGAAGTAAGTTGAAAATGGAAGATATCATTGCTCTCTGCAAGACACGTGGATTCATATATCCGGGTTCGGAGATCTACGGCGGTCTTGCCAATACCTGGGATTACGGTAATCTCGGTGTAGAGCTTAAGAATAATGTCAAGAAGGCATGGTGGAAGAAGTTCGTTGAGGGCTCCAAGCTTAATGTCGGTGTTGACTGTGCTATCCTTATGAACCCTCAGACATGGGTTGCTTCGGGACATCTCTCAAGCTTTTCGGATCCGCTTATGGACTGCAAGAAGTGTAAGGAGCGTTTCAGAGCAGATAAGCTTATCGAGGACTTCTGTAATGATAACGGCAAGGAGATCCCGGGAGGTTCTGCAGACAGCATGAGCCAGGCGGAGATGCAGCAGTTTATCAACGACAATCATATCGTGTGTCCTTCATGCGGCGGCTTCGACTGGACAGATATCCGCAGCTTCAACCTTATGTTCAAGACCTTCCAGGGTGTGACTGAGGATGCAAAGAATACGGTTTATCTCAGACCTGAGACTGCACAGGGCATCTTTGTCAATTTCAAGAATGTTCAGAGAACATCAAGAAAGAAGCTCCCATTCGGTATCGGACAGATAGGAAAGTCATTCCGTAACGAGATCACTCCGGGCAACTTTACCTTCCGTACAAGAGAGTTTGAGCAGATGGAGCTTGAGTTCTTCTGCAAGCCTGATACAGACCTTGAGTGGTTTGCATATTGGAAGGAGTTCTGTATAAAGTGGCTTCAGGATCTCGGCATCAAGCCTGAGGAGATGAGAGCAAGAGATCATTCACAGGATGAGCTTACATTCTATTCCAAGGCAACAACAGACCTTGAGTTCCTCTTCCCGTTCGGTTGGGGTGAGCTTTGGGGTATTGCCGACAGAACAAATTATGACCTTACTCAGCATATGAATGTGTCTAAGGCAGATCTTACGTATCTTGATGATGAGACCAATGAGAAGTATGTGCCTTATGTAGTAGAGCCTTCACTCGGTGCAGACAGAGTTACACTTGCCTTCCTCTGCTCGGCTTATGATGAGGAAGAGCTTGAGGGCGGTGATAAGCGTACCGTTATGCATTTCCATCCGGCACTTGCTCCGGTCAAGATCGCAGTGCTTCCGTTGTCAAAGAAGCTTAACGATAATGCAGAGAAGGTATTCGATACACTTCTTAACAAGTATTATTGCGAGTTTGATGACAGAGGAAGTATCGGTAAGAGATACCGCAGACAGGATGAGATCGGTACACCGTTCTGCATCACCTACGATTTCGAGACAGACGATCCGGAATCACCGAACTATCAGACCGTAACTATTCGTCACCGTGACAGCATGGAGCAGGAGAGAGTTAAGCTTGACGAGCTTCTTGCTTACTTTGACGGTAAGTTCGATTTCTAAAAGAGTCAGGCTTATCTTAGTTTAGATGAAATTATTTACAAGGCTCGCCTTAACTGTTTTAATAGCGACATTTGTTCCGATAGCCCTTCTTGGTTTGATCATGAAGGGCTTTCTGACTTATGAGAATTTTATACTGCTGACAGTGATGCTTGGTCTTTTGCTTACGGCAGGCTTATATATTTCTATCATAAGGCCGCTGGATGCCCTGAAAAGGGGCATCAACAAGGTGAAGGACGGTGATCTTAACTTCACGCTTGAAGTTGAAAATGATGATGAGATAGGAGAGCTGACCGCTTCCTTTGAAGAAATGCGTATCAGACTCAGGGAGTCGCGGGAAGAGAAGCTCAATTACGATTCCGAGCTCAAGGATCTTATCAGCAATATAGCACATGATCTCAAGACGCCCATTACCACCATAAGAGGTTATGCAGAGGGCATAATGGACGGGGTTGCATCAACTCCGGAGATGAGAGATAAGTATCTTAAGACCATATATAATAAATCTGTCGAGATGACGGGACTCATAGAAGAACTGTCATTCTATGCCAAGATCGGCACAAATAAGATACCGTATAACTTCACAAGGCTTAATATCAAGGCATATTTTGATGATTGCGCCGAGGATATAGGCATAGATATGGAGGCAAAGGGCATATTATTCAGATATAAGTGCTCTGTTGAAGCCGATACCAAGGTCATAGCCGATAGTGAACAGCTTCATAAGGTCATCAGTAATATCATAGGCAATTCGGTCAAATATATGACCATTTCTCCTAAGCGCATAGAAATGGAGCTTAAGGATATCGGAGATTTTGTTCAATGCGATATAACGGATAACGGCAAGGGCGTGGATAAGAAGGATCTGAGCAAGATATTCGAGCGTTTCTACAGAACCGATACAAGCCGCAATTCTTCACAGGGCGGCAGCGGAATAGGACTTTCCATTGTCAAAAAGATAATAGAGGATCACGGAGGAAGGATATGGGCCTCCTGTGAGACAGGCTGCGGATTGAGCGTGCACTTTATACTCAGAAAGTATGTTGAGGTTAATATAAATGGCGAAAAAGATACTGATAATCGAGGATGAGATAAGCATAGCAGAGCTTGAGAAGGATTATCTTGAGCTTTCGGGCTTTACCGTAGTGATGAAGCATGACGGTCTTACCGGAGAAGCCGAGGCACTGGGAAACGATTATGATCTCATAATACTTGATGTTATGCTTCCGGGAACCGACGGTTTTGACATACTTGCCAATATACGTTCGGAGAAGAACACTCCTATAATCATGGTTACAGCCAAGAAGGAAGATATAGATAAGATAAGAGGTCTGGGACTCGGTGCGGATGATTATATGACAAAGCCTTTCTCTCCATCGGAGCTTGTTGCAAGAGTCAAGGCACATCTTACCAGATATGAGAGACTTGTAGGTGAAAATGCTTCGGCATTTAACGGAAGAAACAAAAAGGCAGAGCTGGTTATAAGAGGACTTAAGATCAATAAGGACTCCAGACAGGTCTGGGTAGACGGCGAAGAGAAGTCTTTGACAAGTAAGGAGTACGAACTTTTGCTGTTTCTGGCAGAGCATCCCAATAAGGTATTTACCAAGGAAGAGCTGTTTAAACAGATCTGGGAGCTTGATGCAGCCGGAGATAATGCGACTGTAACCGTACATATCAAGAAAATAAGAGAAAAAATAGAGTATAATACGGCAAAACCACAGTATATTGAGACTGTCTGGGGTGTTGGATATCGATTCAAGGTATAAGCCGTTATACATAGAATAAGAGAGGTGCAAAAGTATGAACAGAATAATAACTATCAGTCGTGAATTCGGAAGCGGAGGACGTACAATAGGAAAGAAGCTTGCGGAGGAACTTGGGATAAAGTGTTATGATGCCGATCTTATTCACAAGATCGCAGAGGAAAGTGGATTCAGTGAGAACTATATCAAGGATGCCGGTGAGTATACACCGGGAGGCTTCCTTTCATCGGCGCTTGCAAACCGAGCTTTCGGGCAGACCAATGAGGACTATCTCTGGAAGATACAGTATAAGATCATTTCCGAGATCGCCGAGAAGGAGTCCTGTGTTATTGTAGGAAGATGCGCTGATTATATACTTAACGGTAAGGCGGATCTGCTCAGAGTATTCATACATGCCGATATGGATTTCCGTGCGGAGCGTATAGTCAAGGTGTATGGTGAGCGTGAGGAATCACCGGAGCAGAGACTTAAGAGTAAGGATAAGCGCCGTGCGGCTTACCACAGATTCTATACAGATATGAAGTGGGGAGATTACAAGAATTATGATATCGCTCTCAACAGCGGTAAAGTCGGTATTGATAAGTGCGTAGAGATACTTAAGTCACTGTATTGATATCACAGACAGGCTTTATATCCGAAATATAAATGAGAATATAATAGCTTCGGTCTTTGACCGAAGGGTAAAAAAAGCTGCCACATTGATGAACATCTTCATCGCTGTGACAGCTTTTTTAAAGCTTTGGTTCATGCCGGGAGGTATTAGTCCGTATCCCGGTTTGGCAGCTGCAGTAAAAACAAAAGCTGCAAGCTGTATGAAAGTTCAGCTCATTTTCGCTCAGAACAGCATATTCATTATAAGTACAGCCAGACAGCAGCATATCTCAACCAGGAACATATTGCCTGTGATCCATGAGAGCACGACTCCAAGTATAAATGCTATGATTCCGTATACCGGACTTGAGGTCGCCTCGACGATTGCCGGAAAGGTCATAAGAGCCAGAGTGACATAAGGCACGTAGAACAGAAACGATTTGACGAATCTGTTCGTTATAGGCTTTCTGAGTAAAGTCAGCGGAATGACTCTTATGGCATAGGTGACCGCAAACATAACGAGTATATATAAATATATATCAGGTTTCATCCTCAGCCTCCTCATCTTTAGGAATCTCGGCGGCTTCTGCCGCTTCTTCCTCTTCATATTCTTCCTCGACCTCGGTTACCACTGTACCGACAGTCTCTCTTACAGGAGCTATTATTGCGGCAGCGGAAGCGATTATGATGGTAAGTATCATAACTCTTGTGCCGGATGCCATAGTCGAAAACAGCGGAGCATAGCTTGCCGCAAGACCTATTACAAAGCTTGCGATAACGGCAGCAAGTACATGAGGATTCTTCTTTCCCGGAGGAATCACTATGGCAAGGAACATTGCAAATATAGCAACATTCATAGCCTCTACAAATACCGGAGGAAGTATGTTTCCTACTATGACGCCGAGTATGGTTCCGAGAGCCCAGCCGGATACTGAGGTGGCTATCGCCGCATACATATAGTTTGGACGCAGGTAACCCGGAGTCATAATGGCAAGTCCGAACATCTCATCGGTAAGACCGAAGCCTATGATAAGGCGCTGTATAAGGCTTGCGCCGGGAGCAAATTTCTGGCTTACGGCACAGCTCATAAGCAGATAGCGGGCATTTGCAATGAGTATCATGAGAGCAAGCTCAATGTATCTTGCCCCCTCCGAATACAGCAATATGCCTGCGTATTCTCCGGAAGAGGAAACGCTGGTTACGCTCAGTAAAAAGCCCTGGAATGCATTGAAGCCTACGTTTCCGGCAGCAATACCGAGAGAAAACGCCACAGCAAAATAACCCAGGAAAA
>JAUNWP010000041.1:0-2868 GCA_030540255.1 Eubacteriales bacterium
TCCGGCTTTAATCGATAAAAAAAGCGGGGCATCCATCTTATATGTCTGCCCCGGTACATGTTTCTGAAAATATATCCTTGGAACCTATGCGCATGACATTAAGTCACGCCGCATACCTCAGAATCATCCATCCGGTAAGCAGACATGATACACATGCACATGCACATAGTTGTTGATGAGCTTGATGCAAACATATCTTTCTCCTTTCCGAATTATCATTCCAAGTATTGTTCTTTGCTTTGTTTAAGCTTGGGTGTAATATACTCCCTATCTCCTACCATGTCAATAGGCTTTAAGGATATTTATTAAAATTTTTTTCAGCTTTATCTTTTGCAGCCTCGCCGGATAAGCATTTTCATCCATCTTCTATCCCTGTCTGTTCCAAAAAACAGCAATAGACTACATAAGTGTAAGTATTGCTCTGAAAATCTGTTATAATCATCCGGCAGAGTCTTTTTGTATCAGCCTGAAAGCAAACTGTTTTTAAGCAGAAATCAGATCATTTAAATGCTTTCAAGCCATGCAAAATCGGATATTTAATAAAACTCAGGGAAAAATTTATGTCAAATCAGTTTCAAAGAACAGAATTACTCTTAGGCAAAGCAGCCATGGCTAAGCTCGCCGGCTGCAGAGTCGCTGTTTTCGGTGTAGGCGGTGTAGGCGGTTTTGCCTGCGAGGCCATGGTCAGAAGCGGCATCGGTGCCTTCGATCTTATTGACAGTGATACAGTAAGCCTCACCAATCTCAACCGACAGATAATTGCCACTCATTCCAGCATAGGCAGATACAAGGTAGAGGTGATGAAGGAGCGTATGCTTGACATCAACCCGGAAGTCGACGTCCGCACTTATAAATGCTTCTTTCTTCCTGAAAATGCAGATGAGTTTCCTTTTGCCGAATATGATTACATAGTTGATGCCGTTGACACCGTAACAGCCAAGGTACAACTGGTCATGAAGGCACAGGAATACGGAATACCGATAATCAGCTGCATGGGCGCCGGAAACAAGCTTGACGGCATGCAGTTCAAAGTCTCAGACATATACAAGACCAAGTATTGCCCGCTTGCCAAGGTTATGCGTCATGAAATGAAGAAACGCGGTGTCAAAAAACTCAAGGTCGTGTATTCGGAAGAGACTGTATCCCGTCCTCTCTATGACATATCCGAAGACTTAAGTGACAAGCCTGAAAGCACAGAAGAGACCGGAGGCAATGCAAAAACCACTGCAAAGAAAGTTATCCCGGGAAGCACGGCCTTTGTTCCGTCTGTTGCAGGTCTTATTATCGGCGGTGAGGTCGTAAAGGATCTTACCCGCACGGAAATGTCAGAAGCAAGAAAGGCTGCTGAAAATCACTGATCTTTACTTCGGATATCAGATCGTAAGACAGATATTTAAATATCAGATATAAAAAACGGTCATATAGATGCAAGACATTTAGTTTTTCAAACAGTAGAAGTAAGATCCGGCTGTTTGAGCTTTGTTCCCATCTGTTTATGACCGTTTTTTCTGTCAGACTTTGAGATGCGCTCATCATGTGACCGGCAGCTTCAGCTAAGACTGTAGCTGCCGTTTCCTATGCCCTCAACGCTTGACGAATAGAATACCTGAGCTGCCTTTACAAGGTAGGCAGTATCCCTCGCTCCCGCAGTCTCATAGCAGGAATGCATGGCAAGCTGAGGAAGTCCTATATCTATCGTATTTACCGCGACCTGTGAAGTGGATATATTGCCGAGAGTCGAACCACCTATCATATCTGAGCGATTTGCAAAGGTCTGATAAGGAACCCCTGCCTTATTACATATCTTGCGGAACAATGCACCCGATATGGCATCTGTGGTGTATTTCTGATTGGCACTGTACTTGATCACTATGCCCTTATTCATATACGGACGGTTGGTAGGATCTGCCTTGTCCGACTGATTCGGATGAACGCAGTGTGCATTATCCGCAGAGATAAGGAAGCTGTTCTGCAGCAATATAAGCTTCTCCTCATCACTTTTACCGAAGGCGGAGTTGATGCGTCCCATAACATCCTTAAGGAAGCCTGATGCCGCTCCCTGTTTGGAAAGCGAGCCCACCTCCTCATTATCATATACACAATGCAAAGCTATGTTGCGCTTAGGCTCAGATAACAGCAGCGCCTTCATTGATGAAAATGCAGACTGCAGATCGTCAAGTCTGCCGCTCGCAATATATTCGTTATTCGCACCGAACACCGTACCCTTATTCCTGTTATAGAGATAGAGGTCGGTATCAAGTATCGCACTTTCTTTTGTTCCGGCTGCTTCTGCGATAATACGCAGCAATCCGCCCTTCGCATCTATATCTCCGAAGAGAGGCAGCATATCCTTTTGCGCGTTAAAACTGTAACCGTTATTGACATCATGATTCATATGGATGGCAAGATTTGGGATGATGAGCAGATCTTTGTCAATGTTAATGAGTCGTGTCTCAATTCCCTTATCCGTATCAATTACTACACGTCCGGCTATTGAGAGCGGTCTGTCAAGCCAGGGCGCACAGATCATACCGCCGTATTTTTCGACGTTCAGCTTGATCATAGCATTATCGACTTCGATCTCGGCATTGGTCTTGATCTTGAAAACAGGTGAATCGGCATGGCTTGCCATGATCTGATATCCTACATATCCGTTCTTTGGGATGCGAAAAGCAATAAGCGCGGAATCATTTCTGCTCACATAATAATTGCCGCCTGCTTCAAGCTTCCAGACTTCCCCCTCGTTAAGGCGTGTAAAGCCGTGAGCATCAAAGGCATCACTCATATTTTTGACCGCATAGAAGGCATTCGGACTTTCATCCAGAAAATGCAGCAGCTCTTTATTTATCTCGGTATAATTCAGTTCTT
>JAUNWP010000041.1:2968-15919 GCA_030540255.1 Eubacteriales bacterium
GTTCCGGTAATACCCATGGCAACACCGATATCGGCCTTCTTAAGAGCCGGTGCATCATTTACACCGTCTCCGGTCATGGCAACTATGCGGCCTCGTCTCTGCCATGCGTCAACTATACGTATCTTGTTTTCCGGAGAAACTCTCGCATATACGGATATATGCTCTATCTTCTTGTCGAGCTCATCATCACTCATGGCATCAAGCTCTCTGCCGGTAACAGCCATATCTCCGTCTTCGAAGATTCCGATCTGCTTTGCTATGGCAGCCGCCGTCACCTTATGGTCTCCGGTTATCATTACAGTTCGTATGCCTGCACTCTTGGCGTCTGCAACCGCCTGCATAGACTCGACTCTCGGAGGATCCACCATGGAGATAAGTCCGAGGAAGGTAAAGTTATACTCTGACTGCATGTTAAGGACCTCATCCGATTCCTTATATGCAAATGCCAATACTCTGAGTCCGTTTTCTGAAAATGCCTCATTCTGTGCCGAGATCTTTATCTTATCCTCATCTGTGATAGGACGCACCTCGCCGTTTATACGTATGGATACACAACGGTCAAGCAGTACATCCACTGCTCCCTTTGTAAGTATGGTAGGCTCACCGTGAATAAGATATTTCGTACTCATAAGCTTACGATCGGAGTCAAACGGCACCTCCTCCATACGCTTCATATTGGAACGTATAAGATTCTCATTAACTCCGATACGTGCAAACAGACTATTCTCCTCCGAATGTATCTTGCGGAACATTTCCAGCAAAGCATACTCCGTAGGATCGCCTATGCCCTTGCCGTCTATGATGCTCGAGTCATTGGTAAGCACGGCATCATACAGGAGATATCTGTGAGTAAGATCCGAAACATCAAGCTCCTCAGGCTTATAGAGCTTATTGTCAATATATATCTGCTGCACGGTCATCTTATTCTGAGTAAGAGTACCTGTCTTATCCGAGCAGATCACCGATACGCAGCCAAGGCTCTCTACTGCCTTAAGCTCCTTGATGATAGCATTTTCCTTTGCCATCTTCTGTGTTCCGAACGCCTGAACTATGGTAACTATAGATGTAAGTGCCTCCGGTATCGCAGCCACGGCAAGTGCAACCGCAAATATCAAAGAATCCAGCAGGCTCATATTTCTGAACATGCACAGACCGAATACGATCACACATATTACCATTATGAATATGGCAAGCTTGCCGCTGAACTGATCAAGACTCTCCTGAAGCGGAGTCTTGCGCTTCTTGGCAGAATTCATAAGTCCCGCTATCTTACCCAGCTCGGTATTCATGCCAGTTCCCGTAACTATGACATCGGCACGTCCGTAGGTAACAAGGCTTCCAGAAAATACCATATTGAGTCTGTCGGCAAGTGCAAGATCTCCGTCAAGAGTGTAATCTGTTTTGTCTATGCCTGTTGATTCACCCGTAAGCGAGCTTTCATTTACCTGTAAGGAATAGTTGCGGATTATTCGTCCGTCGGCAACCACCATATCTCCCGCTTCAAGCAGTAAAATGTCACCCGGCACGATCTCCCTTGAAGGTATCTCGATCTTGACACCGTCTCTCATTACCTTGGCATTAGGTGATGATAATTGCTTTAAGCTGTCAAGTGATTTCTGAGCCTTCTGATGCTGTACCGTTCCAAGTACGGCATTCATGATAAGAACGGCTATGATGACTATGGTGCTCTCTGCATTTCCCGAAAATGCAGAGATAAGTGCGGCAACTATAAGTATAACCACACACAGATCACAGAACTGACTTAAGAATACTTCAAGCAGACTTTTCTTTTTGCCTTCGGTAAGGACATTCTCTCCCACCTCTGCCCTTATCTTCTCGACCGATGCCGCGTCAAGCCCTGACATATCCACCTTATATTCCTTCATTACTTCGGCAGCATCCTGCGCCCAATAATGCTTCTCCATAACTGACCCTCCCTTACTCCGGCTTTCTTTTCTATATTATCGATTAAACACGGATTGCTTCGCAGCTGCAAGCAGCCGCTTCTATAACTATAGTCCGGCTTTAATCCTCCTTATCGATTAATTGCGGATTGCTTCGTACTCCGTACTCTCGCAATCCTACGAAAATTCGCACCCGTGCCTTTCGGCACTTTGTGCTCATTTTCGTTTGGCCGTCCTATAGTCGTCTTCGCGTCAGCATGCTGCCGCTCCTACGACTGCAGTCCGGCTTTAATCGATAAAAAAAAGACTTTTATTGTATCTTAAAAACACAATAAAAGTCTCGTTCAACTAATGATCATGCGTCCTGCCCGGCTCAAATCTCTGCTATCCTGCAGACTCTGAGCGTGATGACGAGCTAAGACTCATCGGCATGCCGATGTGAACTACTCCCATTTATTTCGCTTAGTTTATCATATCCGCCTAAGCTTTGTAAACTCATTTTGTCTTTCTTGTTTATTTCTGAACTGTTTCTTAACGCCTGCCGCTTATCACAAACATACTGTATCAGCTATTAAAGCCTTAGCAACGGCAAAAAGAATGTGTCTTGGCACACACACACGCGCCGAGCGCGGTCGCTTGCGACAGTTTTCTCCTTCGCACGAGTCAAGCATCCCGCGAAGTCATACCGTGAGCTATTGCTCTATATATCGATTTTTCGTTCCTTAAGGCGTCTGTCTATAAATTCACCAAGCAGTGCATATATGACAGCCATGATAGGAATGGCGAATATCATGCCTATGATACCAAACAGCTTGCTTCCGATTATAACCGCTATCAAGGTAAACATAGCCGGCAGTCCGACCGAGCTTCCGACTACTCTCGGATATATAAACTGGTTCTCTATAAACTGTGTAACAAGATAGACTATAAGGTATATGAATATCCTGCCCGGAGCTACCAAAGCTACCATCAAAGCTCCCACCGCACAGGCTAAAAATGCTCCGACATATGGCACAAAGGCACATATAGCTGTCAGGAATGCCGTTATTCCCGCATGAGGAAGTCTGAATACAGATAGGGATGTAAGCATCAGGCATCCGAGTATACAAGCCTCGGTAAGCTGACCCGTAAAAAACCTGGAATAAGTCTTATTTACAAGATCCGCTATATGACAAAGGCGCTCTGCGATTTCTTTTTTGAACACCGCATATACCAGTCGCTTGGAAGCCTTGCACAGTCTCTTCTTATCGAGTATTGCGTATATGGCAATAACAAGTGCCATGCCTACATTGGCAAAGCTCGAGATCACGGTTCCTGAGAGGCTTCCGATAGAGTTCACTATCCCCATCTCGTCTATCTTCTTCAAAATAGCCGGAACATCTATCTCATCAAGGCTGTCCAGACTCTCTATCGGTATCAGACTTCCAAGATACGGATCTGACTGTATAGCCTCTATCCAAACCGGTAGCTTACTTTTAAGTTCAATTACGACACCCTTAAACGACTCGATTATATTTGGGACAACATAAGCAGCTGCCGCCACCAAGAGCAGTATGCCAAGCAGCAGCGTAAGAAGCAGGCTTATTATAGTAATGATACTCTCTTTCGGCTTGATCTTTGCCTTATCAAACAGCTTAAGCAGCTGCCTGCTTATCTGTTTGATCGGCACATTTATTACAAATGCTATGATAAAGCCTGCCAGTACAGGGCTCACTGCCTCGGATATATTTGTAAATACAGCATAGAGCATAAATCAATTCCTCTGCAGCATCTGTGCTATATCCATTATCAGTTATTCTCTGATATCTTATGCTCGAAGCGGTTATTCATATTGAGATCCGGAAGATCTGTCGGATATTCACCGCTGAAGCATGCCGTACAGAAATTCATGCCTGATCCTGCGGCAAGCTGCTTGGCATCCTCTATGCTTAAGTATCCGAGTGAGTCAGCACCGATGATCTCGGTTATCTCCTCAACCGTATGATTGCAGGCAATAAGATGCTCTCTCGAATCAACATCTGTACCGTAATAGCAAGGATTAAGGAACGGCGGTGCCGATATCCTCATATGAACTTCCTTGGCACCCGCATCCCTGAGCAATGAGATGATGCGGCGGCTTGTTGTTCCTCTTACTATAGAGTCATCCACAAGTACGACACGCTTGCCCTTGACAGCTGTAGGTACCGGATTAAGCTTGATCCTTACCTTATCCTCACGATTAGACTGTCCCGGCTCAATGAAGGTACGTCCCATATATTTATTCTTGATAAATCCGAGCTCAAACGGAATACCCGATTCCCTTGCAAATCCAAGCGCGGCATCAAGTCCCGAATCCGGAACGCCGACAACAACATCAGCCTCTGCCGGATGTGACTTGGCAAGGAAGGCTCCCGCCTTAAGTCTCGCATCATGTACCGATACTCCGTCTATGATGGAATCCGGTCTTGCAAAATAAATATACTCAAAGACACACATAGATGTTTCACTCTGCTTGCAATGAGTCTTGATAGAATGAGGTCCTGTCTTATCTATAAGCAGTATCTCACCCGGCTCTATATCTCTTACAAAATGAGCGCCGACTGCATTAAGCGCACAGCTCTCTGACGCAATGATATAGCTTCCGTCATCTCTGATACCATAGCAAAGCGGTCTGAAGCCTCTCTTGTCACGTACTCCGATGAGCTTGGTCGGTGACATTACTATGAGTGAAAATGCTCCGTCAATAGTCTTGATTGCCGATTCCACAGCTGCCTCGATAGAAGGACAGACAAGTCTCTCCTTGGTGATCTCATAGGCAATGACCTCTGTATCACTGGTCGTATGGAATATAGCTCCGCCGAGCTCAAGACTGCGCTTAAGTGTTGCCGCATTGGTAAGGTTACCGTTATGTACTATTGACATAGGTCCCTTGACATGGTTGACCTGCATAGGCTGGCAGTTTTCTCTGATACGTCCGCCTGTAGTGCCGTAACGCACATGTCCTATAGCCATGTTGCCCTGACCGAGAGACTTAAGCACCTCATGTGTAAATACCTCGTTGACCAGACCAATATCCTTGTGGGTATGCAGTACACCGTCATCATTTACGGTAATACCGCAGCCCTCCTGGCCTCTGTGCTGCAGTGCATAGAGACCGTAATAAACCGTCGAAGCAACATCTGCGGTATCCGGAGAATAAATTCCGAATACACCGCATTCCTCATGAAGCTTGTCCGCACCAAAATCATTATTCATTGCAATATCATTCTTAGGCATTTTCATTTACACGTTCCCTATTGTTTAATGATGCTTCGATAAGTCCCTTGAAGAGAGGATGAGCCTTGTTAGGACGGCTCTTGAACTCAGGATGGAACTGAACTCCGATGAAGAAGTCATTCTCCGGGATCTCAACAGTCTCAACTATATAGTCATCCGGTGAGGTACCGCTGACAACAAGTCCTGTATCAAGCAGGAGTCTGCGGTATTCATTGTTGAACTCATATCTGTGACGATGACGCTCGGATATCTCCTCGGACTGATAGCAGCGATACATCTGGGTATCCTTCTTGACATGGCAAGGATATGCACCGAGACGGAGTGTACCGCCCTTTGCAACCTCATCATTCTGATCCGGAAGGAAGTCGATGACCTTGTTTGAGGAATCCGGATTGAACTCACGTGAATTGGCATCGGTAAGTCCTGTCACATAACGTGCAAATGCGATAACCGCGATCTGCATGCCAAGGCATATTCCGAGATAAGGAACATTATGTGTTCTGCAATAATTTGCCGTATATACCATTCCGTCGATACCACGGTTGCCGAAGCCGCCCGGAACGATTATTCCGTCACAGCCCTTAAGCTGCTCTGCCACATTCTCGGCTGTTATTCCCTCGGAATCGATCCACTGGATATCAACATTGGCATTGTTTGCATAACCCGCATGACGAAGTGCCTCGGCAACCGAAAGATATGCATCATGAAGCTGAACATACTTTCCTACAAGACCGATGGTAACATTCTTGCTGCTGTTATGAATAGTATCAAGCATATTGTTCCACTCTGTCATGTCGATGTTTGGAGCATCGATACCAAGCTCACGGCATACGATAGATGAGAAATTGCTCTTCTCAAGCATTATCGGAGCCTCATAGAGTACAGGCAGTGTCATATTCTCGATAACACAATCCTTCTTGACATTGCAGAACAACGATATCTTATTGAAGATAGACTCCTCAAGCGGCTCATCCGCACGAAGAATAATAATATTGGGGTTGATTCCCATGCCCTGAAGCTCCTTGACGGAATGCTGTGTAGGCTTGGACTTATGCTCGTCCGAACCGCTGAGGAACGGAACAAGAGTAACGTGAATAAAGAGAGAATTCTCGCGTCCTACTTCGAGAGATACCTGACGTGCAGCCTCAAGGAAAGGCTGTGACTCGATATCACCGATAGTTCCGCCGATCTCTGTGATGACTACATCCGCATCAGAGGTCTTACCTACCTGATAAACGAATTCCTTGATCTCATTTGTGATATGAGGAATTACCTGTACCGTCGATCCGAGATACTCGCCTCTTCTCTCCTTGTTAAGTACATTCCAATATACCTTACCTGTGGTAAGGTTGGAGAACTTGTTAAGGTTTTCATCGATGAATCTCTCATAGTGTCCGAGGTCAAGATCTGTCTCGGCTCCGTCGTCCGTAACATAAACCTCACCATGCTGGTAAGGGCTCATTGTTCCGGGATCAACATTGATATACGGATCAAGCTTCTGTGCTGCTACCTTAAGTCCTCTTGCCTTCAAAAGACGGCCCAAGGATGCTGCAGTGATGCCTTTTCCGAGTCCTGACACCACTCCTCCTGTGACGAAAATGTACTTTGTTGTCTTCATAAGAATAACCCCTGTAATCTATCTCTAAATTATAATATTAACCTACTTATGCATCATAAGTCCTAATGATGCTCTCCGCAACCTCACGGCGCGAAATTCGTGCATCCATGGCACGTTTTTCTATAAAATAATGAGCATCCTGTTCACTCATATTCATTTTATCTATAAGCAGCCATTTTGCACGGTTGACCGCACGTATATCCGCCATCTTTTCCTGAAGCGATTTGTTCTTGGTCTCCATCTTCTTCAGTCTTACGCTAAGCGCAGCCAGCAGTCTCACAGATCCGTAAAATGCCTGTCTTGCATTGGGCTTTGCCAGTACCAGAGCTCCTACATCCTCAACATCATAGGCCGCCTTGTCCGCAATATCTGCCTTGACCAGGAGCATTACACCCATGGGAAGCTCTGCTGCGGATCTTGCAAGCTCTATACCGAATTCATCACTGAGAGGCGTATCTATAATGAGAATATCCGGCGGAGTCTCTATCAGCAAGCGTCTTGCTTCTCCCGCCGAGCCGCATAGTTCGAGTGAAAATTCCGACTGAGGAAGCAAAGCCGTAAAATATTCAAATGTTTTGGTGCCTGCGGATACTAAAAGTATTTTGTGGCAGGATTTTAATAAGCTCATATATCTCCGATTCCCGAATAATTACAACAGTTTTAAAAAGTTCTCCGGAAGAACCGAATTGATAAATTCGCTGTTCTTGGCAAGTTCAATTGCCTCCGAGAGATAATCCGGGAGCTTATCAAGTCCGGCTTTGGCAGCAGTCTCTCTATCTGTGAGATCTGCATCTACTGGAGCCGGAAGCTCGAGCTTATTATTGATTCCGTCAAGGCCAGCACGTATCAGCAGTGCAAACGCAATATACGGGTTTGCCGAAGGATCTGCGGAACGCAGTTCAAAGCGCTTATATGCTCCGTTTGCGGCAGGAATACGTATAAGCTGTGAACGGTTCTGATGTGACCATGAAATATACTTAGGTGCCTTCAGCTCTCCGAGACGCTTGTAGGAATCCTCTGAAGGGTTAAGGTAAACCGAGAGTTCCTTGATATGAGCAAGTACACCTGCCATAAAGTAACGGTTGATCTCTTCGCTGTCTCCTCCGTCAAGTCTGTTGACAGAGATATTGATGTGCAGACCGTTTCCTTCATGATCCGAAAGAGGCTTCGGTGAAAAATCGGCAACAAGTCCGTTCTGAGCGGCTATGGCATGAACCACGGTAACAAAATTAAGCGCATTGTCCGCGGCGGTCATTGCATCAGAGTGGCGGAAATCCACCTCGTTCTGTCCCGGTCCCTCTTCATGATGTGATGTCTCCGGATGCATCCCCATATCCTTGATGGTAAGCACTATATCACGGCGTACATTCTCTCCCTTGTCATACGGCGCCACATCAAAATATCCGGCATTATCAAGAGGTTCTCTTGTCGGCTGCCCCTTTTCATCCGTATTGAAGAGATAAAACTCAAACTCTGTACCTATGAAAACACTGAGTCCGATATCCGCAGCCGCTCTTATGGCACTGCCCAATATGGCTCTGCTGTCTTTGTTGAAGGGTGTACCGTCCGGATAACGTATCTCACAGAACATCCTTACTACCTTGCCGTGGAAGGATCTCCATGGCAGAACAGTAAGTGTAGACGGAATCGGGAATAAAAACAGATCCGACTTAACAACATTAGTGAATCCGGCTATAGCAGATGCATCAAATGATATGCCGTCGCTGAATGCACGCGGAAGCTCGTCCGGCGGAATAGCTATATTCTTCTGACGTCCGTAAGCATCCGTGAATGCCAGTCTGATAAATCTGACATCTTCCTGCTCTATAAAATCCATGACTTCTTCATAGGAATAACCCATTGTCCGCTGTGCTCCTCTCATATGAAAACCAGGCAATAATTGAAATTAGAAAGAAAGGATGTTCATATGTATAAGCGTTTATATCGCCTGAAACAGAACATCCCATTTCATTTTGTCATTCTACATTGCCGTAATTTCTTTGTCAACGAGTGACTCAAATTGCACTTATACAAAAAATTTTCGTTAAATTTCAAAAGCTGCTTGACACGTTTTTTTGACAGTGCTATAAATTGCACATCAGACAAAGGAGTCGCAGATACGAAATCGTATCAGCGGCTTTTTTCTTTATCAGGGTACTTTCCCATGATAATCTGATACAGCTTATCTGTGTTTCCTGTCACTCAGACTATCGGAGCACAGCATTTTCAGACAAATATGCAAAGATCCACAGGCGACAACAATGGAGTTGTTATACGGTGCAGCCGTATGCTCTCATGCTGTCGTCTTTTTTATTCCGGAAGGAGAATGAACTTATGAGTAAAGTTACCGACACCTTCGGTTCTAAGGTATTCAACGATGCCGTCATGAGAGAGCGTCTTCCAAAAGACACTTACAAATCGATCCAGAGAACCATCAAGGAAGGCAAGCGTCTCGATTCCGAGACTGCAACAGTAGTCGCAAGTGTTATGAAGGATTGGGCTGTAGAGAATGGCGCAACACATTACACACACTGGTTCCAGCCTATGACAGGCGTTACTGCAGAGAAGCATGACAGCTTCGTTTCACCTGCTTCGGACGGCAGAGCCATCATGGAGTTTTCCGGCAAGGAGCTCATGAAAGGTGAGCCGGATGCATCTTCCTTCCCTTCCGGAGGTCTCAGAGCTACATTTGAGGCAAGAGGTTATACTGCATGGGATGCTACCTCTTACGCATTTATCAAGGAAAATGCGCTCTGCATTCCGACAGTATTCATTTCCTACGGCGGTGAGGCTCTCGACCAGAAGACAGCACTCCTTCGTTCTATGGAAGCCATTAACAAACAGGCCCTTCGCGTACTTAAGCTTTTTGGTAATGACAATGTAACTTCCGTTAAGACTAATGTAGGTCCGGAGCAGGAGTATTTCCTTGTAACCAAGGAGATGTACGATCAGCGTAAGGATCTTATCTATACAGGACGTACCCTCTTCGGTGCAAGAGCACCTAAGGGACAGGAGCTTGACGATCATTACTTCGGAAGCATCAAGACAAGAGTCCTTGAGTTCATGAAGGATGTCGATGAGGAGCTCTGGAAGATGGGCGTATTCGCCAAGACAGAGCATAACGAGGTTGCTCCTGCTCAGCATGAGCTTGCCTGCCTCTACAATACTTCCAATATCTCTTGTGATTCCAACCAGATCACTATGGAGATCCTTCAAAAGACCGCTAAGAAGCATGGTCTTGTATGCCTCCTTCACGAGAAGCCGTTTGCCGGAGTAAACGGAAGCGGAAAGCATAACAACTGGTCAATGTCTACCGACACAGGAATCAATCTCCTTGAGCCGGGTGATACTCCTTATGAAAATGCGCAGTTCCTGCTCTTCTTAAGCGCCGTTATCAAGGCTGTTGACGAGTATCAGGATCTCCTCAGGATATCGGTATCCTCTGCTGCCAACGATAACAGACTCGGAGGCAACGAGGCACCGCCGGCAATCATGTCAATGTTCATCGGTTCCGACTTAAGCGAGGTACTTGATGCCATTGAAAATGACACCGCTTACGACAGCAAGGAAAAGGATCTGCTTAAGATCGGTGTTCATACTATACCTAAGCTTGCAAAGGATGCGACAGATCGTAACAGAACATCACCGTTCGCATTTACAGGAAACAAGTTTGAGTTCCGTATGCCGGGTTCGGCAAGCTCACTTTCATGTGCAAATACTGTTATCAATACAGCTGTTGCAGAGGAGCTTAAGGAATTTGCAGATGAGCTTGAGAGCGCAGAGGACTTTGAGACAGCACTCCACGAGATCATCAAGAAGACTATCAAGGAGCATAAGCGTATCATCTTCAACGGTGACGGCTATGATGAGTCATGGGTCAAGGAGGCAGAGTCAAGAGGTCTGCTTAATCTCAAAACTACTCCGGATGCACTTGCTCATTTCCTTGATCCTAAGAATGTCAAGCTCTATGCGACTCACAATGTTTACTCGGAGGTCGAGCTTAAGGCAAGATATGAGATCCTTATGGAGAACTACACCAAGGTGCTCAATATCGAAGCACTTACCATGCTCGATATGACAAACAAGGATATCCTTCCTGCAATGAGCAGGTACACAACAGCTCTTGCACAGGCATGCACAGAAAAGACTATCGTATCCGCCAATATCGACCGCGTATACGAGAAGGACATGCTCAGAAGGATCACAGCTATGATGACTGCCATGTACAAGCAGGCCAAGAAGCTTGAGGCAGATCTCTTTGAGGCTAAGTCAATTACAGACATCACAGATCTCGGCAACTTCTACAAGGATACTATCCTTCAGGATATGAAGGAGCTTCGTATTCCGGCAGATGAGATGGAGATGATTGCCGATGCCAAGTATTGGCCATATCCTTCATACGGACAGATGCTTTTCTCAGTCCGTTAATAATCTGAAGCACAAAGTCGATAGCCCGCAGTGGTTATCCTGTCCTGCATGACAGACCGTGACTTTTGCTTATATATGTTTACCCTTTCATAAATAACCCTGAAAAAAGCCCTCACGGCAGCCACCGTGAAGGCTTTTTTCAAACTTCAGTATCATTATTAAATGTCATATATGGGTACATCATAAACTCACCTTCATTTGCTGTAATAATGCTTATCTATCAGCTTACGGAAGCTGCGTCCCATATATGCAAAGAATTCTTCCATATCATTGCAGCCCGTAAGTTTAATTATTTCATTATTTGCAAACAACAGTTCGTCATCATTTGGAGAATGTCGTGCACACTCGACGTTCACACCTTCTTCTTTCTTGCAAGTCCCGGTATATCACCGACACCGTCCAGTACCATGCTTGGGCGATATGCGTAAGTACTGAGTGTCTCTCTTGTGGAAACACCTGAAAGCACAAGTACAGTTGACATGCCGCTCTCCATGCCGGAAATGACATCTGTATCCATACGGTCTCCGATCATCACAGCCTCTGCCGAATGGCAGCCAAGCTTGCGAAGACCTGTACGCATCATAAGCGGATTCGGCTTGCCGCAGAAGTATGCTTTCTTACCTGTTGCTATCTCGATAGGTGCGATCAATGCACCACAGGCAGGCGCGATTCCGTTCTCGATAGGGCCGGATACATCAGAGTTTGCACCGATCAGCTTGGCTCCTCCCATGACCAGATTGGTGGCCTTAGTCAGAGTATCAAGCGAATATGTACGTCCCTCACCTACTATAACAAAGTCGGGATTGACATCATTCATAGTCATGCCTGCATCATAGAGGGCATTTAAGAGTCCTGCCTCTCCTATTGCAAATACGGAACAGCCCGGCGCCTGCTGTTTAAGAAAGGCTGCGGTTGCCAGTGCACTGGTATAAAAATGCTCTTCCGATACATCAAGCCCCATACGCGCAAGTTTCTGATTAAGCTCCCTCGGCGTATAGCCGCTGTTATTCGTAAGGAAGAGATACTCCTTTTTCTCATCCTGCATCCACTTTATGAATTCACGTACTCCCGGAAGAATATGATTGCCGTGATAGATAACACCGTCCATATCACAGATGAAGCCCTTGATAGCATTGAAATCAATATTTGAAAAATGTTCCATAGCATCTGCCTTTCGTATATATTTTCTAATTTTCACTCATGTTTTTTGTTACTCTTTACATTATATACATAACATGTCAGAATTATACCTTCAATACATTATGACAGATTTTACTTAATATTCACACTATCTTAGCCGCATATACAAATCAGTGCTCAGTCCGGTCTCCCCTGACATAGAATTTGATGTTGTATTCTTCATCTTAGCGGTCATTTTGCCACTTTAAATAATGTAAAAAGTGCAAGTACCTGCGACATTCTTCTCACTCGCTCAAGTAAGCCTCCCGCGGAGCATTTTATATTTCATAGGATGCAATTCTCTATAAAAAACTCGCAAGTTCCCATTTTACCGGGCTTTGCGAGCTTTTAAATATTATTCGAATTCTACGGTTCCTGTCGGCTTCGGTGTGAAATCATAAAGTACACGGTTGATGCCCGGAACTTCGTGTGTGATACGGTCTGTAATATGAACCATCAGCTCATGCGGTATCTCGGCAACAGTTGCCGTCATAACATCGATAGAGCATACTGCACGAACGATACAGCACCACTCGAAGGCACGCTTGCCGTCCTTGATTCCGGTAG
>JAUNWP010000107.1 GCA_030540255.1 Eubacteriales bacterium
TTTATCCACAAAAGAAAAAAGACGCGTGAAAAAACTTTCATTTTTTCACACGCCCCGACAATGTACACAGCTATGACTGCATACATAAATATACTATTACTGCTGCTCAGCCTTTGAGTAGATCTGATCCGGATCGATAACAGCTCCCTTTGCAGCCGATGAAGCAACCTTTGAATAAAGTCTGAGGTATCCGTTCGGAATCTCCTTAGCAGGTCTCTTCCATGACTTTCTTCTCTCAGCAAGCTCTGCATCACTTACATCTGTAAGCTCAAGCACACCATTCATAACATCAAGATGGATGGTATCTCCGTCCTTGATAAGAGCGATCGGACCGCCGTCAGCTGCCTCCGGTGAGATATGACCAACGAAGCATCCGTTATTAGTTCCTGAGAAACGTCCGTCTGTAATAAGAGCTGTGCTCTTGTTAAGACCCTGACCATAGAGATACTTCATGGCCTTGTACATCTCTCTCATTCCCGGACCGCCCTTAGGTCCCTCATATCTTACAACAACAACATGACCCGGCTTAACCTTACCCTCAAGGATAGCCTCCTCAGCATCCTCCTCGCAGTCAAAGCAAATAGCCTTACCTGTGAAGTCATACATGCAAGGATCATAAGCACCCGGCTTAGTGATACCTGTATCAGGAGCGATGTTTCCTCTGAGTACAGCGATTCCGCCTGTAGGAGCAAACGGATTCTCTCTTGTCTTGATAAGCTCAGGGTTCTCAGGATAGATGAACTTAGCCTTTGAAAGAGCCTCTCCGAGTGTACATGCATCAACTGTCATAACAGATGTATCAAGGAGATCACCAAGGTTCTGCATTACTCTCTGCATACCGCCGGCCTTATAGAAGTCCTCAAGTGACCATGTAGATGCAGGATAGATACGAGCAAGCTGCGGTGTCTTCTTGTTAAGCTTATCGAACTCATCGATTACATCCCAATCTGTGATACCTGCCTCGATAGCGATTGCAGGAAGATGGAGACAAGCGTTGGTAGAACCACATACAGACATAGTAGCTATGATAGAGTTTCTGATAGACTGCTTTGTGATTATATCACGCGGGCGAATATCCTTGTTTGTAAGCTCAACGATCTTCTGACCTGTCTTAAATGCATATCTGAGTCTGTCTGCATATACAGCCGGAACTACAGCACTTCCTGAAAGTGACATACCGAGAGCCTCGATAGCACATCCCATAGTATTTGCTGTTCCGAAGAATGAACATGAACCGCAGCCAGGGCAGCAAGCATCTACAAGTGTATCAAGCTCGTCCTGAGTGATCTTTCCTGCTGAAAGCATACCCATAGCCTCATCCGGAGCTGTTCCATCTGACTTTCTGCCGTCAAACTCGATACCGCTGAGCATCGGTCCGCCGTTGATAAGGATAGCAGGAATATTAAGTCTTGCAGCCGCCATAATCATACCAGGTACGATCTTATCGCAGGAAGCAAGAAGAACAACAGCATCAAGCTGATGAGCCTGAACCATAAGCTCAACCGAATCACAGATGATCTCACGTGAAGGAAGGATATAGCTCATGCCGACATGTCCCTGAGCGATACCGTCGCAACATGCCATTACACCGAACTCACAAGCTGTACCGCCTGCCTCATAGATACCTCTCTTAACATACTCAGCCACCTGATTAAGATTATAGTGACCCGGTACAAGCTGGTTCCATGAGTTTGCAATACCGATACGCGGCTTCTTATCTGAAAGCTCATCATCGGAATATCCCATTGCCTTAAAATAGCCCTTATATGAGAGCTGCATAAGATCTGCACTTCTGAAATGTGCCATAGTTACCCCCTGATTTAAATGAATTTGTATGAAATATTGATTCCAAACTAAACTAAGCATGTTAATATTATCACAATAGTATAATCATTTCTACTAAATGGCGCCAAGTGATGCAGAATTATTTTACTAAGCGATTCCGTTTATGCGCTAAAAAGAGCCACACACCTTGCGATGTATGGCTCTCTAAGACTTCTCATTTATATTCATGTTAATCAAGCGCCCCAACCAGGACTTGAACC
>JAUNWP010000042.1:0-11894 GCA_030540255.1 Eubacteriales bacterium
CATATGCCCCGACCGGATTCTTTTAAATATGAAATTAACTTAATGCTTAATCATCATAGGTCTCAGGGAAGAAGGTTCTGCCTGTCTTCTCATCGATAGCCTTACCGAAGTTATTGAAGATGATGAAGAGTATAAGCGCAGATCCTACTCCGAGGATGATGTTGTGGAAAGTGCTGAGCTTGATCTTAAGAGCCATGGTTACACAGTAAACTGCGAGACCGCCGATGGCTGCTGCCGTAGCACCTTCCTTGTTTGCCTTCTTCCAGAACATACCAAAGAGCAAAGTCCAGAAGAATACTGTCTGCAAGCCTCCGAAGGAGAACATGTTGATCCAAACGATGATATCCGGCGGATAGATGGCAAGAAGTATAGCTGCGATACCCATAAGTCCTGTAACGGCGATAGATATCTTGCCGACAAACTTCTGATCCGGCTCCTCATTCTTAGCTTCCTTGTGATGCAGATACATATCCTTAACGATTGCCGAGGATCCTGCGATAAGGAGTGATGAAATAGTTGACATAGTTGCTGCAAGAGGTCCTATGATAACGAGACCTGCAATAAGAGGATGCATGTACTCAACGATAACTGTAGGAATAACCGCATCTGTTGAAGCTCCCTCAGGAAGTGTAGTAAGCACGCCTCTTGAAAGAACACCGATAAGGTGCATGCCGACCATCATGGCACCTACTACGATAGTACCGTAGATCATAGCCTGATGAACCGACTTGGTATCCTTATAAGCAAGGCAGCGAACGTTTGACTGCGGAAGTCCAAGTGTTGTGAATCCGCAGAGCATCCACTGTGTGATATAGAGCTGTATCGGAAGTGTTGCAATACCTGCAACCTCTGCATACGGGCTGAGCATTTCATGACCTACTCCGCTAGCCTTGGCATCTGCAGAAACCTGAGCGATATGTGCGGTAATGTTTGCAAGTCCGCCGCCCTTGATGATGATAACACCTGCGAGCAGGCACATACCTACAACCATGACCATGGCACAGATAGTATCTGTAATAGCAACGGCATTGAATCCGCCGACAGTAGTATATACAACTACTACGACTGCAAAGATAAGGAGGCCGAGCTTATAATCAAGACCTGTAACAGATGCGAAGATCTGAGCACCGCCGATGAACTGTCCGAGCATTGTTGTTGTGAAGAATACAACGATAACAAGTGCACAGAAGTTTGCGAGAAGCTCCGAATGATATCTTGCTCTGATGATATCTATAACGGTAACAGCATCAACCTTTCTGCCGACAACCGCCATCTTCTTACCTAAAACTCCCAATACTATGAATGCTGCAACAACCTGTGTAGATGCATAGTATACCCAGCCGTAACCTCTGTCCCATGCGGTTCCCGGTCCGGACATGAAGGATGATACCGAAGAATAAGTTGCAACGAGTGTCATGGCAAGAACGAAACCACCGAGGCTTCGGCCGCCGATAAAGTATTCCTTAGAGAAGTTTGCAGCCTTGGCATCAGCCGACTTCTTCTGAATGTAGAAGCCTATGCCAAGCATAAGAATGAAAAACGCCGCAACAGGTAACAATATCAATGTAGAGTTGCTCATTTTTTAACACCTCCCTCTTCTTCTCCAAGATCAAAGTCCTTGAAAACATGCTTTACCAGATACACTACTCCGGCAATGGACAAAAACCATGATCCGAAACAGCTTATCATCATCCATGCCGGAATGCCGAATATAGTCCACTCAGCACCACATACAGCATAGATACCGAAACCGGTAATGAACCAGAATGCCATAACTATAAATCCTACGATCCAGGTGGCTTTGGCTTCTTTGTTCATCTGAATGAATTTTTCTTTTTCACTCATCTTTTGCATAATAAAACCCTCCTTGAAACACTGCTTCATCATCCTTGGATGATTAATCTATTAAAATGCTGCACCTTCTCTTATGAACTCTGTCTTGCCGTCTATCATGGTAAGATCGACCTTTACCTTATTAAGTTCCATCTTGTCGATGGCAAGGATATCACAGTCACATACTATCATATCGGCAAGTTTTCCTACCTCGAGGCTTCCCTTAATGTCCTCCTCATAGGATCTGTAAGCTCCGTAAAGAGTTGCTATCCTGACTGCTTCAAGTACCGATACGCACTGAGTCTGGTTGCACTGAACATTTCTGACTCTGTCATAACGGTTTACCGCACCGTCGAGACACTCAAAACCGTAAGGTCCCGAAGGGGCATCAGACTGAAGCGAAGGCTTCATTCCGGCATCGATCATACTCTTTAAGGCTCCGAAATAATCATTTCTCTTGCCGTAGAATCTCTCGTAATTACCGCCGTTCTTTGCTACTATACCTGCATTTACAGACGGACAAATATTCATCTTAGCCATACGGTCTATAAGATCCTGATCCGTAAGTGTGCAATGCTCGATACCGTGACGTCTCTCCTTAAATGCTTCCTTATCACTGCAGCTTGCAAATGCCTTTTCGAAGCCTTCTACCATGTATTCGACTGCTCCGTCTCCTATGGCATGTGCCGTTGCCTGACCCTCATGATCATCTATGAGCTTGATATATTCGGCAACCTCTTCTCTGGTCCATGCCTTTTCTCTGAGCAATGTAGGATCGTGATCGTAAGGTTCTCTTGTGTAACAGCTCGGTCCGGAAGAACCTCCGTCTATCATAAACTTGTTTGAACCCATCTTGAAGAAGTTATCTCCGAGTCCCGGTCTTAATCCGAGCTTTATAAGCATGTACTCGTTATCTTCCTTTGAGTATTCCTTACCGAAAATGCTGTGCAATGCCATATATACTCTCGGCTTAAACTTTCTCTCCCTTGCCAGCTTCTGCATTGAATGATAGGAAGGTCTGTCTAGTGCTCCCATATCATGGATTGAGGTAAGTCCCTTTGAGACCATCTCGTCTCCGACCTCACATACCGCTTTTTCGAGAGCCTCCTCCGGATAATCGACCTTACCCCAGAGAGTAAAGAGTGTAACTCCGAAGAGCATACCTGTAAGCTTGCCGTCCTTTACCTGTACATCACCTTCCGGGAACTTGGCAGCATCCTCGGCGCTGAATATGCCTATCTTTTCAAGTGCCTTAGAGTTGAACATACATTTATGTCCGCTTCCCTCCATACACTGAAGAGGATTATCCGGACACCATGCATCAAGCTCCTCAATTGTCGGGTCTCTGTCTTCCTTGAGATTTGCCGCTTCATAGCCCCACATTGATACCCACTCGCCCGGCTTCTTGACTGCAAGCGTCTTATCGAGATCGGCTTTGATGTCTGCAAGAGATTTGATCCTGTCACCGAAAAGTGAGATCATAGGTGCATAAGGAGCTTCTCCGAGCAATGCCAGCAGGAACGGATGAATATGAGTATCTATCATACCCGGCATAAGTGTTCTGCCCTTGAGATCGTAGACCTTAGTCTTGTCATCAATAAGCTTCTCAAGCTCTGCGGTAGTTCCTACATACACTATCTTGTTTCCCTTGATACCAACTGCCTCTGCAATGCTGTCCTTGGGATCGACCGTTATGACTCTGCCGTTGATAAAAGCGACATCTATGTAAGAATAATCAAAAGCCATGCTCTTACCTCCTATGACTTTTTCTGCAAAAATCATCCGACAGATCTTGAAGCGGTATCCCGGCTCCCTGATACTCACGGTAGTTTTTTATAGCTGCCCTATGCCGAATAATCTACATATTATATGCAATTTATATAAATATTGCTACTGTAAATGATTTTTTATCTTAACTTTTAACCAAAATATAATTAATGTACTCGTTTGTGTCAAGAGAAAATCATATGTACGGAATTATACATAACGCACTCGTACTGCTATATCTTTTGTATATCGCAAACCATAATATCCTGTCTCCCAATAATAAAAATATAGTCGTTTTCGCTGACGCTTCTACGACTGCAGTCCGGCTTTAATCGATAATAATAAAAAGGCAGGTGCAGTCTTTGAGAAATCGGATTATCTCAAAGACGCCCTTGCCTTTATCGAGTATTCAAACGTCCAACATCTATAGCCGTAGCAGATGTCAGACACCGTATGAAACAAAAAGCGCTCGGGTAATTAACTCCGAGCGCCATTGCTTTTATGTTTGCGATTCTACTCCCGCAGAATGTATTTGTCAATAAATATATTTGTGTATTAAATAATACATTTTAAACATATTCAACAATTTCCAGATTTATTTTTTATTTCAATTGCCGTATAAAAATTTATATTTTTTCACAACACTTTGGTAATGTGCTGAGTAAGTTCACTTCCTGAGTACATTACAAGTGCATTCTCTTACATTTATATGCTTAATAAAAGGAATGTGCCTTCGCACATTCTCGCGCCGAGCGCGGTCGCTTGCGACAATTTTCTTCTTCGCGAGAGTACGCAATACGAAGCAATCCGTATTTAATCGATAATTATAGAAGAGGACGCAATTTCCTATGAATTAAAAAATGCTGCCGCCCGGAATTCAACTTTTCCAAAGCGACAGCACATTTTTAGTTGTAATTCTATTAATTTATCAATAAACAGATCATCAATACTCGAAGGATCCTTCAAATACCTTGACTACAGGTCCTGTAAGGTAAGTATGCTCAGCTGTGTAGTTTACCGTAAGGTCTCCTCCAAGCACCTTAACGGTTACATCCGTGCCCTCATCACAGCGTCCGTTAACTACTGCTGCCGCTACTGCTGCGCAGGCTCCGGTTCCGCAGGCAAGTGTCTCACCGTTTCCTCTCTCCCATACTCTCATACGGAGTGTATTTCTGTTGACTATCCTTACAAACTCTGTATTTGTCTTCTCAGGGAAGATTCCGGCATTCTCAAAGGACGGACCGACTTTATCGATCTTGATCTTATCGATATTGTCCATGAAGATCACGCAATGCGGATTTCCTACAGAGCAGCATGTAATACGGTAATCATCATCCATCTTTCTGATGATTCGGTTTATTACCTGCTTGCTGCCGTCACGGAATACTACCGGTACAGCTGCCGCATCAAAGCTGATAGCGCCCATATCTGCCGTTACCGAGCTCACCTTGCCGTCTCTGACATTTATCTTCATCTCGTGGACCTTGCCGCCCATCTCAATGGTGATGGTCTCACGATCAGCCTCAACATCTCCGTTATCATAGAGGAGCTTTGCAACACAGCGCATATTGTTGCCTGCTATCACTCCGTTGCTTCCGTCACGGTTGAAGGATCTGATGAGCACATCAGCCTTATCGGAATTCTCAATGAGTACGATTCCGTCGGCACCGATTCCGAAATGCTGTGCGCAAAGGCTTACACACAATGACTCCGCACAGGTTATGCTGTTATTGCGGTTGTCGATGAATATGTAATCGTCTCCGCATGACTGCATCTTCGTGAAATGTACAGTAATGCGCTCGTCTCTCATATTGTTGATATCGACAAGCTCTGTGTTCTTGATATTGAAATGACTCTCAAGCATCTCTGCAAGCGCACCTGCGGTATCAAGGCTGGTAAGGCAAGGAATACCTGTTGCCATAGCCTTGCGATGAAGTGCTGTGAAGTTGCCGATACGATCATCTCTGTCGGTTCCGGTATAAATGATATAGTTGAGTCTCTTGTTCTCTATAAGGTCATAGATATCTCCGTTATCCGAAGCATTCTCTACCATCTGAACCTTGATGCCCATCTGCTTGATGATACCTGCGGTTCCGCTTGTCGCATAGAGTCCCATACCGAGATCATAGAAGCGCTTTGCAATTCCGATGATCTCCGGATAATCATTTGCCTCTACCGAAAGCAGTACGCCCGGCTTCTCTCTGTTGTCGGCAGACGGTACTGTGAAGCCTGCTGCTATAAGTCCCTTATAGAGTGCCTCAGGCATGGTCTTGCCGAGTCCGAGTACCTCTCCGGTAGACTTCATCTCAGGACCGAGTATCGAGTTGGCATCTGCAAGCTTTTCGAATGAGAATACAGGTACCTTAACCGCACAGTACGGCGGCTTCTTGTAGAGTCCGGTTCCGTATCCGAGATCCTTGAGCTTGGTTCCGAGCATAACTCTTGTTGCAAGGTCTACCATAGGAACATTTGTAACCTTGCTTATATAAGGAACTGTTCTCGATGCGCGCGGATTTACCTCGATAACATAGAGCTTGCCTTCGTAGATAAGGTACTGAATATTGACAAGTCCCTTGGTTCCGAGAGCAAGTGCAAGCTTCTCCGAGCTGTCGCAGATGATCTTGAGGAATTTATCCGACAGATTGTATGGCGGATATACAGCAATAGAGTCTCCCGAGTGAACTCCGGCTCTCTCGATATGCTCCATGATACCCGGAATGAGTACATCTGTTCCGTCCGAGATAACATCTACCTCAAGCTCTGTTCCCGGCATATACTTATCTACAAGTACAGGATTATCAATGCCGCCCTGCATGATGTTCTCCATATACTTACGTGTATGAGCATCATCATAGGATATGGTCATGTTCTGTCCGCCGATTACATAGCTCGGACGAAGCAGTACAGGATATCCGAGAGTCTCGGCTGCATTTACAGCTTCCTCAACTGTATTTACGCCCATTCCCTTAGGTCTGGTTATGCCGAAGGTCTCAAGAAGCTTATCAAACTTCTCTCTGTCCTCTGCTGTATCGATTCCCTCTGCACTTGTTCCTAGTATACGGATGCCGTGTGAATCAAGGTAGTTGGTAAGCTTGATAGCTGTCTGTCCACCGAAGGCAACAACAACTCCCACAGGCTTCTCCACCTCGATGATATTCATTACATCTTCCGGTGTAAGTGCCTCAAAGTACAGTCTGTCAGCTGTATCGTAGTCTGTCGATACTGTCTCAGGGTTATTATTTACAATGACTACATCGTAGCCTAATTTCTGCAAGGTCCATACACAGTGAACAGATGAGTAGTCGAACTCGATTCCCTGTCCGATACGGATAGGGCCTGAACCAAGTACCATTACAACTTCTCTTCCGCTGCGCTTAAAGCTTCTTGACTCACAGTTCTCATCAACAGATGAGTAGAAGTAAGGAGTCATGGCATCAAACTCTGCTCCGCAGGTATCAACCATCTTATAACTGAACGGCTTACCCGGAAGTGTATCCTGCTTAACGCCGCTTAGTCTTGCTATTGCGGCATCTGTATAACCGTAATGCTTACCAAGCTCATACTCCTTAGCTGTAAGTCCCTTATCGCCTCTGTCGGCAATCGAAAGCTCATAATCAGCAAGCTTCTTGAACTTGGCAAGGAAGAACATATCTATCTTGGTTATGTTATGTATCTCTTCCAGTGAATGACCTGCTTTGATTGCCTCAAATACGGTGAAGAGTCTGCGGTCATTCTGCTCCGCAACTCTCTCCATAAGCGGCTTATCATTAAGCGGCGGTGCATTGAGTGTGTCAAAGCCTGTCTCAGAACCTCTGATAGCCTTCATAAGTGCCATCTCGAAGTTATTTGCAATAGCCATGACCTCACCGGTAGCCTTCATCTGTGTGCCAAGCTTACGGCTTGAGCCCATAAACTTATCAAACGGCCACTTCGGGAACTTTACTACAACATAATCGAGTGTAGGCTCGAAGCATGCACAGGTCTTCTTGGTGATATCATTCATGATCTCATCAAGTGTATATCCGAGTGCGATCTTGGTAGTGATCTTGGCAATAGGATATCCTGTAGCCTTACTTGCGAGAGCTGATGAACGTGATACTCTCGGGTTAACCTCGATAACAGCATACTCAAAGCTGTCAGGATTAAGAGCAAACTGGCAGTTGCAGCCTCCGACTATTCCGAGTGCGGTGATCATATCAAGAGATGCCGAACGGAGCATCTGATATTCCTTATCTGACAAGGTAAGTGCCGGAGCTGTAACGATAGAGTCTCCTGTATGGATTCCTACAGGGTCGATATTCTCCATTGAGCATATGGCGATAACATTTCCGAGAGCATCACGCATGGTCTCGAACTCTATCTCCTTCCATCCGGAGATGCACTTCTCAACAAGTATCTGTGTGATAGGAGACATATCAAGTCCGCTCTTGGCGATGACCTTAAGCTCCTCTTCATTTGCAGCGATACCGCCGCCGCTTCCGCCGAGAGTGTAAGCAGGACGAACAATGATCGGATATCCGATCTTATTTGCTATCTCTATCGCATGCTCTACCGTAACAGCGATCTCTGACGGAACTACCGGCTGATGGATGGCATCCATGGTCTCCTTGAAGAGCTCTCTGTCCTCTGCTTTCTCTATGGCATCTATATCGGAACCTAAGAGCTTGACATTGTACTTATCAAGTATGCCTGCCTTCTTAAGCTGCATGGCAATGGTAAGGCCTGTCTGTCCGCCGAGTCCTGCAAGCAGTCCGTCCGGACGCTCCTTCTCTATGATACGCTCTACGGTCTCCATGTTAAGCGGCTCAAGATAGATTTCGTCTGCAAGATCCTTATCTGTCATGATGGTAGCCGGGTTGGAATTGACCAGAACTACATTTATTCCTTCGTCACGGAGTACTCGGCATGCCTGTGCACCTGCATAGTCAAACTCTGCTGCCTGTCCTATAACTATAGGACCGGATCCTATCATTAAGACTTTTTTTATCGATTTATCCTTAGGCATTTTTTTCCTCCTCCATCATCTCAAGAAACTTATTAAACAGGAACTCTGTGTCCTTAGGGCCGCCGCAGGCTTCCGGATGGAACTGTACTGTAAAGCACTTCTTGCCCGGATATTCCATACCCTCGCAGCTTCCGTCATTTGCATTTTCATATATCTCTCTGCCTACGCCCTTAAGGCTGTCGGCAACAACGGCATAGTTGTGGTTCTGGCTTGTTATATAAGTCCTTGAACCGTCGTCTTTTCTTACCGGCTGGTTTGCACCGTGATGGCCGTACTTAAGCTTCATTGTGCTTCCGCCCATAGCAAGTGCGGTAAGCTGATGTCCGAGGCAAATGCCGAATATCGGAAGCTTGCCGATAAGCTTTTTGATCTGCTCAATGCAGAAAGTATTCTCCTCCGGATCTCCCGGGCCGTTTGAAAGCATGATTCCGTCCGGATCCGCCTCAAGTATCTGCTCTGCCGTATAGCTGTGCGGAACCGCTGTAACCGTGCATCCGCGCTTACAGAGTGACTTGATGATATTGAGCTTTGCGCCGTAATCTATAAGTGTTACCTTATACTTTTCCTTGCCCTCTGCCGGATAAGTCTTAGGCTCCTTGATTCCTACCTGGTCTACAACTCCCTTTACGGCATAAGCTGCGATCTCCTCCATGTCCTTATCTGTCGGAGGCGCACTTAAGATTGCCGCATTCATGCAGCCCTTCTCTCTTATTATACGTGTAAGCTCTCTTGTATCTATACCGGCAACTCCCGGAATATCTCTTTCCTCAAGGAACTTGTTAAGTCCATACTGGCATCTGAAGTTTGAAGGAGTATCACAGAGTTCTCTTACAACATAGCCCTTGCATGCTGTCTCTCCCTCAAAATCCTCCTCTATTACTCCGTAGTTTCCGATAAGCGGAAATGTCTGGGTTATGATCTGACCCGCAAAGCTTGGATCTGTAAGTGTCTCAAGATATCCCTCGACACCTGTGGTAAATACTATCTCTCCGACAGAATCGCGCTTTGCGCCGATTCGTTGTCCTTCAAATACTTTGCCGTTACTTAAAACCAAATATGCTTTTTCCATTTCGACCTCATAACCCTTTCCATTTATAATTTATTTAGTAACTGTTCGTTCATGCAAGCATGACTCACACTTTTTTACATGCATTTGATATGCTGCATAGTAGTTGTTCTGAGCCACGCCAGCTCCAAATTGCTTCGCATTTTGTCGCTGTGGCGTATCCGCACGCATTAACTTTGAATTACGATATATAGTAATGTTACGAGCCACGCCAGCTCCAAATTGCTTCGCATTTTGTCGCTGTGGCGTATCCGCCATATGCATTTTCATGTAAAACTGTTCGTTCATGCAAGCATGACGCTCATTTTTACATGAAAATGCGCGTGGCTCTGAACGGTTACATATTAAAAGAAAAGGAAGCTCCAGCAGACGCTGTTACCTCCTTAAAAAAACGAATCATATATCACTTTTCAGCTTTATGTATGTATGTTCCATAATAAACCTTTCAAAAATTGCTTTCGCATTATACTAACAAATGTATCGACCTATTGCAAGTAGAAAATGTTCATTATAGAAACAATTTTTTTATTAATAATCACAAATTCGTATATTTACTCATTTTGTGTGAATCAATGAGATATGTCAGCTGATCATTCCATGACTCCATACAGCAAATTCATCACAGCCCATGCCAAACAACTCGCTTTTTGTCTTCTTGCCGGATGCAGCTTCTATTATTTCCTCAAATATCCTGTCCGCAACCTCGTCTATAGTTTCCGTTCCGTCTGCAATAGTACCTGCATTGATATCCATATCATCATTTTGGAACTTATATAGCTTAGTATTGCTGCTTATCTTGACCGTAGGCATATGCCTTGTTCCGTAGCAGCTTCCTCTTCCTGTTGTAAATGCCAGCATATTACATCCGCTTGCAAACAAAGCCGCTGCACTCATCGGATCATAGCTCGGGCTGTTCATAATATTAAATCCCGGCTGTGTAAGCGGTTCGGCATACCATATAACATCATTCAGCGGTGTGCTTCCTCCCTTTTTTGCACTTCCGAGAGCCTTTTCCAGCACATTGCTTATTCCTCCGGCATTATTGCCCGGAGAAACCTTTCCGTATATCTGACAGTCTCTGCCTTCACCTTCCTTAAGCCAGTACTGCATCATATCTATAACCTTCTGCGCAGTCTCCTTGTCTTTTGCCCGTCTTACTATAGCGCCTTCACATCCGATAAGTTCGGTAGGCTCGGTAAGCACACAGCTTCCACCCTCTTTGCATAACTTATCCATTGCCTTTCCGAGTGCCGGATTGGCACCTATACCGCTGAAGGTATCGCTGCCACCACATTCCATTCCTACTTTCAGCTCGCTGATAGGAACAGGCTGACGGTGTATCTTATTTGCTTCCGGAAGCATATCCGCTATCATTTTTATTCCCTTTTCCACCGACTTCCTGCTTCCGCCCTCTTCCTGTATAACAAGTCTGCGGATATTCGCTCCTTTAAGCTCTTTCATATCGATCAGTGTATCAATATTTACGACCTCACATCCAAGCGCAACTATAACAGCTCCGTACATATTCGGATGCTTGACCGTTCCGGCAATCAGCTGTCGAAGATTATCTATATCGGCACCGGTTCTTTCCAGCCCACATCCGGATTGATGTATCAAAGGCACAACAGCATCTACATTCGGAAATTGTCTAAGTATCTCTTCATCAAAATGATCTGCTATCTTACGTGCAACTGTAGCAGCGCAGTTACTGCATACTATTACACATATGCAGTTTCTTGTGGCAATTCTTCCGTCCTCACGTACTATGCCCATAAATGTCCTGCGTTTTTCTTCGGGAACTATTTCAAGAGGCTTATAATCCACACAATACTCATATTCCTTCTGAGTTCTCTCAAAATGTATCTCATTGATATGAACATGCTCACCTGCGGCAATATCTCTTGCCGCAGTTCCTATGGCTGTATTGTATTTTAATATCGTTTCTCCTTTTTTTATGTCATGTGCAGCAAACTTGTGTCCCAGCGGAATGTCGTTTTTTATGATAACATTCTCTTCCGGAATAAATGTTCCTGCCTTTATCTCAGCTCTTGCCACAACGATATTATCTTCTTTATCAAGCCTGATTATAGGACTTTTATTAATATTGGCAGTCATGTCATAACCTCCTGCAAATAACTATTTTATATTATTGAAAACAATGTACCTTGGCACACACTCGCGCCGTTTGCTGTCGTTTGCGACATTTTTCTCCTTTGCGCGAGT
>JAUNWP010000042.1:11994-15861 GCA_030540255.1 Eubacteriales bacterium
ATTGCTTCACATCAACGATGCTTTGCAATCCGCATATCATTAGTATGTATGATCAGTATCTATTATGAAAATGGAAAATAATGCATCGTGTGAATCATCCTGAGATTCCGGTAATCCGAATTCAGATGTATTCCTTATACTTTTCTACAAAGGCATCAATTGCTTCCATCTCCGAAGCTGTAATAGGCTCCGTCGGTCTGAGCGGATCAGGGCGCATAAAGCCTAACTTGCTCATGCCGTACTTTGTTGACGAAGTCTGACTCTTAGCCAGTCCGTAGAGCTTACAAACATTGTCAACGATTTCGCTCCAGCGCTTCATTCCTTCGATATCCCCTGCCTTTGCAGCCTCATACAATGCAAGATGCGGCTTTGGGAAAAGCGGAGCCAATGACGGAACATATCCGTCTGCGCCGAGAAGAACACTCGGACCGGCAAGATTTGTTGCTCCCTGGAATACCATAAAGTCACTGTCCTTAAAGTATCTGAGCATCTTTACAAACTCCGGGAATACTCCTGAAGTATCCTTGACACCTATTACCTTATCTATATTGGAAAGCTCTATGATAGTATCTGCTGTAAGTCTCTGTCCTGTAAATGTAGGAATATTGTAAATAAAGAGATCAGCCTCTGTGTTCTTTGATATCTCCTCAAAATGAATAACTGTCTCATTCTGTGTAGCATGACGGGCATAGAATACAGGTGTTACTACCGCAGTAGTTCCTCCCATCTGCTCAAGTCTCTTGACATTCTCGATAACGCGGATAGTTGAGCTATCCATAACTCCTGCCATAACAGGAACCTCATCACCACACTCATCAAGCGTAATAGCTATAGCTCTGTCTCTTTCCTTCTGAGTAAGAGCCATACACTCTCCGTTGGAACCGCATACAAATATACCCGGTATACCTACCTCTATACAATGTCTGATGAGAGCTCTGAGTGCCTTCTCATCTACTCTCTCCTGCTCATCGACCGGTGTTACTATCGGCGGAACAACGCCGTAAAATTTCTTAGCCATTTATCATATCCTCCGTTTCATGTCTGAATTCAGATCATATGTCTGTATTAATCATCCGTCTGTTTCAAACTTTATGTAGAGTATATACAAAAGAACGCTGTAAGTATTTATCTTTTTTATAGCTTTTGTGGCATTTTTTTTACTTAAAGAAAGTAATTCAATACCATGCACCATGCCGGAAGAAACAGCATTGATAGTACTGTCGTAAGGAATACACATTTTGTTGCAAACTCTTCATCCCCATCATACTTTGCCGCAAGTAAAGCTGTCATACTTCCTGCCGGCATAGCTGCCAACAACACACACACGCTACTTGCAAGAGCGTCAAGCTTTAAAAGCACGCACGCAATGAGTGTAAGTACAGGTATAATAAAAAGTCTGATGACAGAGAAAATCAAGGTGATCCTGCTTATTATCCCACTTACTCCTGTTTCCGAAAGTATCACTCCTATAAACATCATTGTTATAGGTGTAATACATGAACTTATAGAGATAAGGGTCTTATCTATGAAATCAGGGAATCTGAAACCGGTAATCATCATAAGCAGACCTATAATACATGAAATAACACATGGGTGTGTTATCAGCTTCTTAGCTACCGACTTTGGATCCGGAGACTCCGTAAAATAAGATATACCCGCAGTCCACATTACTATACGCTGAGGAATACAGTATAGTGAAGCATACAAAAGTCCCAATGAACCATATATACAATATGTCAATGGATTACCCAAAAAACCTGCGTTTGAGCAAACAGTCCCATATTGAAGTATAACCTTCTGTCTCTTTGGCATTTTGTTATAACATGTAGCACTTATAATAGAACAGCATACCTGTATTCCTACAGATATAAGTAAAGTTGTAAGTCCGGCCATAAGTATCTCTCTGTTAAATTCTATACAAAATGACTCTATGATATTGCACGGAAGTATCAGATAAATAATAAGGTCGGTCAGTACTTTCTTACCCTCTGCCGTGATTATATTTTTCTTTCTGAAAAAGTATCCTATTCCCATCAGCAGAAACATTTCCAGCTGCAGATTAAACAGTTCAAAAAAATCAGTCATAGCACCCTCAAATTAATAAAAAGCCAACTTTTATGTGAAAACCGCTTAATTATGTAACATTTAATTACTCATTGCAAGGATATACCAAGCTATTTCGTGGTTTTATGCAACATATCATCTCAACTGCGTTTGGATTTTGTGCAGAAGGAATGCTCCGTACTTAGTACTCTAGCAATCCTTCTGCACAAATTTCTTCTCTACTTAGCTTTTTTTTGCTTAGCGCATAATACGGATCGCTTCGTGCTTAGCACTCTCGCAATCCTTCGGAAATTCGCACCCGTGCCTATCGGCACTTTGTGCTCATTTCCCTTGTCGGTACAATTCAACGCACTTCTTCTTGTACTCGTAGCTGTATCGCATAAAAATACCCCCAATACCGGGTGTCCAGTATTAGGGGTACATATTACTTGCTCATCCTCATCTTTCCGATTCCGTTTATGCGCTAAGATCAGCCATGTACATAGACAGGCATTCCTACATAAATTATATTATACAATTCCGCAGCCTTATCATATGGCATATTGATACAGCCGTGTGAACCATAATTATAATATACATCAGCATTAAAATTGGTTCTCCATGTAGCATCGTGAAGTCCGATGCCTCCGTTGAACGGCATCCAGAAGCTTACAAAACTTGCATACTTGCTTCCGTCGGCATTGAAGCCCCTGAGAGTTCTGTTTCTCTCTTTATTATATATCTTGAATCTTCCGGCAGGTGTTGCATTGCCGTTGATCACTCTTCCCGTAACACAAGGCGAAGCGAATATACACTGAGTTCCTGAGTATGCATAGACAAGCTGATTGCCGAGTGATATCTCTACGCAGCTTACATTGCCGTATGGATTCGTCCTTGATGCTGCAGCCTCCAACGCTGTCTGCTGTGATGAAACTGTCGGTTCCTGCTTAGGCACAAGCTTACCATCCGCATCTACCGCATTGCCGTCAGGTGTGCTCTCTGAAACGTACATAGAACCTAAAGGATGTGTGTCATCTGCCGTCTCTGTCAGATAATACTGTACACCGTCTATGAGCTGCCATCCCGTAAGCATCTTGCCTGATTCATCAAACCTGTACCATTTGCCTTCGGACTCATGCCAGCAGTTCTTAAGCATCTCACCGTTTTTCTGATAATACCAGCTTCCGTCCGTCTGCTGTTTCCATCCGCCTCCGGGACCTACATTGCTCTGCTCATAAGCTATAATAACATTTGTCTCCGAATATGCCGTAATGCTGCAACAGCCGATAACAGCTGCGCAAAGTATGAATCTGACTGCATTTTTCATTCTTTTCATAAATGTTTTCCTCTGATAATAAGACTCTGCTATCCAAACGATTCCGAAAAATGTCACCAAGCTGCTTCATATGCTCATTTATTTAATGCATTTTATCAGAATTCTAATGGTAATAAATAAAAAGAGTTATATGTGATTATTGTATATGAAAGATTTGTAAAATGCGACAAGTATTTGTCTGTTTTGATGAGATAGATATTCATTTGTGAAATCAAACATCCCGCGGAGCATTTTTTATCGATTAAAGCCGGAGTGCAGTCGTTTTACAGCTGCTTGCAGCTTAGAAAACGACTATATGACGACCAAACGAAAATGAGCACAAAGCTTCAGTAGAAGCGGGGGCGAATTTTCGTAGGATAGCGAAAGTACGAAGTACGAAGCTATCCGTATTTAATCGATAAAAGTAGGGCGCAATTTCCTATAAGTTTTAAAAAAGGGGCTGTGAAAAAAGCATAGCTCAGAAAAAAGAAGGACCAAGGGTTCATAAG
>JAUNWP010000108.1 GCA_030540255.1 Eubacteriales bacterium
GAAAAATTTACTTTGTTTTTATTATTTAGACTTGAATTTTTGACACATGGGTTTTATTCTTAAAAAGGATCTGTTAAGGAAATGTTTATTTTTCCGGACAGCACTCATATCATTTCAAGAAAAGGCAGGTGAACAAAGTGGACGGCAGTGACGGCCATAGTCGAAGTACCAATTCAATAGCTGATACGACTGTCGAGACCACGGAGAGCACCTGTTTATCAATGTGATCTTCTTTCTTTTCTGATTTCGGACATACTCGTATCTTAACAATTGGTACCGATCATTATGTACAATCTCGGAGGCAACACGGGGTAATTTTCGCTTGCGTGTTTATGACGGGAGGTTTTGGTCTGCGCAGACCATAGACTTTTTGTCAGATCGCTTTCGAAAACAGAATGAAAGGAGGATACGGATATGGATGATAAGAAGTATACATCCGATACCGAGGAGACAAAGCAGGATTTGTCCGAGGAACTCAAAGAGGATATATTTGAGGATAAGGATGACGATTCGGAGCAGGAGCAGGATGAAGTAATAGAGCATCCGGATTATAGTGCCGAGATCGCATCTATAATAAGGAGCAATGCATCACCTAAGACACTGAGAGATGAACTCAGCGATTATCATGAGAGTGATATAGCGGATGCATTGGCGCAGCTTAGCGTATTATACCGTAAGAAGGTATACAGAGTACTCAGTCTTGATACGATCTCAGGCATACTTGAGTATGCGGATGAGGATGAGGCAAGAGAGTATCTCGATGAGATGGATCTCAAGAAGGCCGCAGCGGTTATCAGCCACATGGAGCCTGATACCGCAGTAGACATTCTCCGTACTATGGAGAAGAACAAGCGTATGCTTCTGATGGATCTTGTAGACGAGGACTTCAAGAAGGATATCGTGCTGCTTGCTTCATTCGACGAGGATGAGATCGGTTCTCGCATGACGACCAATTTCATTGCTATTCATGACGATCTTACAGTCAAGGGAGCAATGTCGGAGCTTGTCAGACAGGCACCGGAGAACGATAACATTTCCACGCTCTTTGTGCTTGATGATGCCAATGTTTTTGCGGGAGCCATTGACTTAAAAGAGCTTATTATCGCAAGGCAGACAACGGATCTCAAGGATCTGATAATGACCTCATATCCTTATGTATACGGTACAGAGGATATAGATGATTGTATAGAAAAGCTTAAGGATTATTCGGAGGACTTGATCCCTGTACTGGATAATCAGAATCAGCTGCTCGGCGTTATTACTTCACAGAGCATCACAGAACTCGTTGATGATGCACTCGGTGAGGACTACGCAAAGCTCGCCGGTTTGACCGCAGAGGAGGATCTTGAGGAGCCGCTCAAGGAGTCCATGAAGAAGCGTTTGCCATGGTTGCTTATCCTGCTCGTACTCGGTATGGTGGTATCATCTGTTATCGGACTTTATGAAAATGTTATTTCGGAGCTTACGCTGGTAGTGCTCTTCCAGTCGGTAATACTCGACATGGCAGGTAACTCGGGCACTCAGTCGCTGGCTGTTACGATCAGAGTCCTGATGGATGAGAATCTGACCGCAAAACAGAAGATCGGACATGTTATAAAAGAGGTACGTGTCGGAGGCTGCAACGGTCTTGTACTCGGTATTGCATCCTGTGCCCTGATAGGTGTGTACATTGCATTGTTTAAGGGCTACGGTTTACAGATGGCATTTGCGGTATCAAGCTGTGTAGGCGTGTCTCTTGCCTTGTCAATGATGATCTCCTCTGCCGTAGGAACACTCATACCGATGTTCTTCTCAAAGATAGGAGTTGACCCGGCTGTTGCATCGGGACCGCTCATCACTACTGCCAATGACCTGATAGCTGTTATAACTTATTACAGTTTAGCTTGGCTTTTGCTTATAAATGTGTTACACTTAGGAGGTTGATTACCCGTAAGGGTATTTAACCTCAGTTGCAGACGTATCGAAGTGGTCATAACGGGGCTGACTCGAAATCAGTTTGCGGGCAACCGCACGTGGGTTCGAATCCCACCGTCTGCGT
>JAUNWP010000109.1 GCA_030540255.1 Eubacteriales bacterium
GTTTGCAGGTGTGTCTCGATAGCGGAGCAAAGAAAGTGCTGCTTCCGATTACCAGTGCAGCAGACCTTGGCACTGTGCCGCCGGAGCTGATGGGCAGTTTTAATCTGATTTTTTATAGCAGCGCAGAAGATGCAGTGTTTAAGGCGCTGGGGGTAGAGTGATACTAAAGGTACGGAGGAAATGCGCCAATGGAGAAAAGTTCGCTAGATTACCGTAAAAAACTATATTCTCAAATACAAGAAGAATATGGAAAACTTGTATATACCTATACATGTCATTTTAAGATGGCTGATCGGTTGAGTAAGCGTGATTTTTGGATAAAATGGGGACAGATTGGGTTATCAGCAATATCAACAGGAGGCTTTTTGGGAGTGCTCATTTCAAATGAACAGATACTGTTATGGGCTGGTGGACTATGTTCAACAGCACTTCTTGTCCTAACGAGCTATCTAAAGGATAAGGATATTTCCACTGAAAAAACCGATCATATTAAGACTGCGAATAAGCTGTGGAAGGTAAGAGAAAAATATCTGTCACTTTTGACAGACTTTGATGAAATAAGCATTGGAGAAATAGTGCGCAAAAGAGATGAACTGTTGGATGAAAGTTCGGAAATTTACTGTGCTGCACCTTTAACTGATGGGAAAAGTTATGCTACAGCTCAAGTTGCGCTTAAAACAGATGAAGAGCAATTCTTTACGCAGGAGGAATTAAACAAGATGCTTCCGGCGCATTTGAGAAAAAATGAGTAAAAGGGGGATGAACACATTGAGTTTGTATGTTCAAGAAAATGGAGAAGTTATACCGGCTGACAGCCGTTCTCTTATTTCAAAAAGATATTGTACTGTAACATCAGCAATGAACCGTGAATTTTGGAATATAACAAGCGATAGACAAAATAGTATATATGTTGGGTCCTATGGAAGAGGAACTGCTATAGATACAAGTGATATTGACATTTTGATGTCATTGCCGGAATCGTATTACAACCAGTTCAACTCTGTTTATGGTAATGGTCAATCTCGTCTTCTGCAAGCGGTTAGACAGGCTATCCTTGTTCCGTATCCAAGGAGTGAAGTAAGAGCAGACGGACAGGTTGTTAAGATCAATTTTTCAGATGGAATGTTCTTTGAAATTCTGCCGGCATTCAAAAATAGGGACGGCTCATACAGATATCCTGACACAAATATGGGTGGGAATTGGCGTTCAACTAATCCAAAGGCAGAACAAGATGCCATGAAAAACAAAAATATAAGCAGTAATGGACTGCTTTTTGACACTTGCAAGCATTTACGATATGTGCGAGATAATTATTTCAGAAGTTACCATTTGTCAGGAATAGTTATTGACAGCTTCGTTTATAAAGCAATAGGAAATTGGAAATGGCTTTCATCTGATGAAAGTTCAACTTCAGCAACAGGTACATACGAGAGGATTCTTTTAGACTGTTATAATCAGCATTTTATGTGGGGAGCTATGCCCCTTAGTGCACCGGGAAGTAATCAAAATGTGTCTACTGATAACAGTAGAGATTGCCTGGGTAAAGTTCTTAGATATATTGCTGGTTAAATGTAGCAGAGCTAATGGTACAATGTATAATGACATGTCCAGATACAAGGAAGTATAGCCATGTATAATGATAAAGCATATCTAAGTAATGATAAGGATATGATAAAGTTTCGATATGGTGAGCGGAGTATACGTTTTCGTGGACCGTATTCATTGGAATGCTTTACAGAGATAAAAGAATGGGATAACGGATATATTGTTGTTATGGCGAAATATCAACATAATAAGGAACCGGAAGAAGAATATATAGATCTGATTCCGATTTTAAAAAATTTGTATATAGATGCTTCAAAGTTTTTGAAACCAATTAAAGAAGTGAGCTTAGAGATTGAAAAAGCCTGAAGAAATGTTCTCCGAAAAAGATAAAGAGAACGAATGCTGAAACAAATAATCATATGGAAGAAAGGGAATTATGAAATGAATTTATTTGCGA
>JAUNWP010000043.1 GCA_030540255.1 Eubacteriales bacterium
TTTTATATATGCTTGTTAATGTGCTGCGCATGGAGTAAAATCTAAGCTATGGATTGTATCACATTTAACAAAGATATAGATGCCTTTATACATGATGAGCTTAATGATGAATGGTTTCCTCAACCATCTCAAGACCTGCAAAAGCTGCGCGGAGGAGCTGGAGGTCAATTATATCGTGCAGGAGGGTATGCTGAGGATGAATGACAAGTCAGCCTCGCTTAATCTTGCTTCGGCTTACAGACATGAGATCACCAATAATAAGGAGTATATTGCTTCCCGTAAGAGATCCATAGTGATTGCAAATGTATTCAGAACACTTATTTTCTGGACCTTGCTTGCGGTAACATTTGTATATTTGAGAGTGACATTTACATGAATAAATTATTGCTTATAGACGGACACAGCGTATTGTCGAGAGCCTTTTACGGAGTTCCGACACTTACGGCATCAACGGGAATCCATACCAATGCGGTATTCGGATTCCTTAATATTTTGCTTAAATGCATAGACGAAGAGCAGGCTGATTCCATCGCAGTGGCTTTCGATCTTGAGAGGTCAAAGCTCAAGCGTACTGCCATGTATCCCGAATATAAGGGAACAAGAAAGCCTATGCCGGAAGAGCTTCTGGAGCAGGTGCCTATAGCAAGGGAAATGGTTTGCAGTATGAACATCCCTATAATGGAGCTTACGGGATATGAGGCTGACGATCTCCTCGGAACTGCGGCAAAGAAGGCACAGGCGGAAGGACATGAGGTAACTATAGTATCGGGAGACAGAGATCTTCTGCAGCTTTGCGATGAGCATATCAAGATACTTATGCCGCGAACATCAAAGGGTAAGACTGAGCTCACCCCCTATTATCCGGAGGATGTAAGGGAACAGTATAGGGTGACTCCGGAGGAGTTCATAGATCTTAAGGGACTTATGGGAGACAGCTCGGATAATATTCCGGGGCTTCCGGGAGTCGGAGAAAAGACCGCAACCGAGCTTATCGTGAAATACCATTCGGTAGAGAATGCCTACGCACATCTTGAGGAGATAAAGCCTCCGAGAGCACAGAAGGCATTCGCGGAGCACTATGAGCTTGCCGAGCTTTCCAAGAAGCTCGCTACCATAGATACAGACGCTCCTTTGGATACAGCTATTGCGGAGCTTATCTCAGGTAATGAAAATGCATCCGGCAAGGGAAATGTATCCGGTATTTATACAGAGGCAGCTCTTGTAAAGTTAAGAGAGCTTGAGCTTAAGACTATTGCGGCAAGATTTGCGAAAAAAATCGAAGATTCCGGAAATGCCGCGGATGGCGTATCTTCGGAAAGCGATGCTGATAAGGACATGGCGGCAAGCGCATTCAGCATAGGAAATATCAAACTCAGCAACGACCCGTTCCTTGCAGCTACGGTGCTTAAGGATGCTGTGGAAGAGGATGCGGTAGGGCTTTCCTATTTTACAGACAGCTTTATGGGCATGAAGACAGCCGCAGCAGGACTTGCTTTGCCGGGAGAGAGATATTATGTACTCAGGACCGGAAATGATTACAGTGCAGACAAGCTTGCCGGCGACATCAAAAGCATGCTTAAGGCAAGGATAGCAGATGAAAAGACAACTGCTGTGCTTGGACTTAAGAATATACTTAAAAATATAGATATAGAGGAAAATGCCTTTGTCCATGACATATCCATAGCGGCTTACCTCTTGGATCCGGGCAGAAGCAGCTATGAATATGATGACATATCTGCAGCTGTACTTAAGACGGCAGAGCCCGGCAGACAGGAGCTTATAGCTAAAAAGGGAGTGGTCGAGGCGCTGGATGATGCGGCATTTACAGAAAAGGCAAAGCAATACATAGCTCTTTCGGCAGCAGTGCCTTTTGCGGCAGAGAAGAAGGCTGTGAAGAGTCTTAAGCATATGGGCATGTATAAGCTGTACACAGATATAGAGCTTCCGCTTGTCTATACTCTTAACGATATGGAAAATGTCGGAATTGCCGTAAACAGAGCATCACTTTCAGATTATGCAAGAGAGCTCAAGACACAGACAGATGCCTTGACCTCAGAGATATATGCACTTGCGGGAGAGGAATTCAATATCAATTCACCGAAGCAGCTCGGAGTCATACTCTTTGAAAAGCTGGGTATTCAGGGAGGAAAAAAGACCAAGACAGGGTATTCGACGGCGGCTGATGTACTGGAGAAGCTTGCCGGGGATAATGAGATAATCCGAAAAATACTCAGATACAGAACACTTACAAAACTGTACTCGACCTATGCGGCAGGACTTGATGCATTTATAGGAGAGGACGACAGGATACACGGAACCTTTAATCAGACGGTTACTGCTACAGGCCGTATATCAAGCACGGATCCTAACCTCCAGAATATTCCGGTAAGGACCGAGGAAGGCAAGGAGATAAGAAAGGTCTTTGTACCTCAGCAGGGATATACTTTTGTGGATGCCGATTACAGTCAGGTCGAGCTGCGTATACTTGCGGCACTTTCCGGAGACAGCGTACTTATAGATGCTTATAAAAATGCGGTAGACATACATACACTTACCGCATCTCAGGTATTCAAGACGCCTATAGATGAAGTTACCACAGAGATGAGACGTAATGCAAAGGCTGTTAATTTCGGAATAGTATACGGAATATCCGCATTCGGACTCGGAGAGGATCTCTCGATAAGCCGTAAAGAGGCAAATGAATATATAGAGCAGTATTTTAAGAGCTATCCAAAGGTTAAGGAGTATCTGGATAAGCAGATAGCAGATGCCAAGGAAAACGGATATGTAACGACCTTGTTCGGCAGAGTACGTCCTATACCGGAGCTAAAATCTTCAAACTTTATGCAGAGAAGCTTCGGGGAAAGAATTGCAATGAATTCACCGATACAGGGAACTGCGGCTGACATCATGAAGATAGCCATGAATAACACCGCAAAGGCTCTTAAGGGAATGAAATCACGTATAGTACTGCAGGTACATGACGAACTGCTTATTGAGACAGCACCGGAGGAGCTTGAACAGGTCAAGGTTATGGTAAAACAGTGCATGGAAGAGGCTGCGGATCTTCCTGTACGTCTCAGCGCCGAAGTAAGAAGCGGTGATACCTGGTACGACTGTCATTAATTTTAATAAATCGGGAGTTTATATATACAGATGGCTGTAATTACGGAAGAAATGACAGATAAGCGGATTACACGCAGAGATATGCTGCCCATGTCATTTCTTAAAATGAGCTCATATACCGGCTCAAAACAGAATTTAAGATACAAACTGGAAAAAACGGAAGTTGAGATAGCAGCGGATCTAGGCGAACAGGCGGATAAAACGGACGGATCAGATCAGACTTCGGAAAATGCAGACGAAGCAAAATCAGAGCCTGTCACCAAGACTGTACTCAGAGTATATCATTGGACGGGAGCATTTTGCTTTGATGCCACTCCCAAGGAGGAAATCACGGTTCATGATGTTGAATTCAGCGATGAAGGCATAGATGAGGCAATAGCTTATCTTAATGAGGTATTGGAAAAATTATGATATTGGGACTTGTAGGCGGAGTGGGAAGCGGCAAGAGTACTGTTACAAAGGTGCTTCAGTCGGAGTACGGCTTTGAGCTGCTGCTCACGGATGATATTGCAAAACAACTGGAAAGACCCGGAGAATGCTGTTATGAAGCACTGACAGAGGCATTCGGTGACGAGATATTGCAGCAGGGATACGGAAGTCCGATAGATAATCCTAAGCTTGCCGCAAAGATATATTCCGACAAGACGGCGCTCGAGACGGTTAACGGCATAGTGCATCCGAGCGTCTGGAGATATGTAAGCGAGTATATCGAGTCTGCGAGACTTAGAAATGAGTCGGCAGTTGCCGGAATTACTGAAAATGAGTCTATGCCTAAGTCTGATGAAGGCGGATGCTCTGAAGCGGCAGACGGTAGAAAGACACGGGAATCGGAAGGCGAGGCAGTTGTCAATGATGTGCGCATAGCTGTGGAAACGGCACTTCCGAGTGAAATATTTACAGAATTATGCGACGAAATATGGTACATATATACAGACGATGAGGTCCGTATCAACCGTCTGATGGCTGATCGCGGTTATTCGAGGGAAAAGAGCCTAAGCGTTATAGCAAAGCAGCTTAGTGTGGCTGATTTTAAAAAATATGCCGACATACTCATCGATAATTCCGGAGAAAGAGCAAAAACAGAAGAAGAAGTAAGGAAACGTTTGGATGAAATTTTTAAGTCTGGTAAGCGGGAGCAGCGGTAATGCTTCGCTTATAGCAACGGACAGCACAAAGATACTTGTGGATTGCGGGATATCCGCAAAGAAGACGGATACACTTCTAAAGGAGGCAGGAGTAGAAAGAGGCTTACACGAGATCGATGCACTGATACTCACGCATGAACACAGCGATCATATCAAGGGAGTAAAGCGAGTGATGTCGGCTTACGGTATACCTGTGTACGGGAGCAGCGGGACCTTGTCGGCCTTGTCTGCCGTAACAAAGGATGAATATTTCAATTATGCGGGCAGAGAGCTGATGGAGCCTGTCAGAGCCGATTTTGAATTTTCGATTGGAGATATACACATACTTCCTTTTAACATATACCATGATGCAGCAGAGCCGTATGCTTACAGATTTGAGATATACGAGGGGGATAAATGCACCGAGACTGCACTGATGACGGATTGCGGACATTATGATGATTATATCTGTGATCATCTGACTGAACTTGATGCGGTGCTCATGGAGGCAAATCATGATCCTGTGATGCTGCAGAACGGACCATACCCCATGATGCTTAAGCGCCGTATCATATCCGGAAGAGGGCATCTCAGCAACGCTTTGGCAGGGGAATTGCTTGCCAAGATATTCCAGCCTAAGCTTAAGAAAGTGAAATTGGGACATCTCAGCAAAGAAAACAATACGCCCGAGCTTGCTGTAGCTACGGTGAGAGATAAGCTTATAAGCTTAAGAGGCTCTGAGACCGCAGGGCTGGTAAGTATAGCCGCTGCATCTCCTGAGATACTTACGGAAGTTTACGCCGATTGAGTCCGAGAAGTATGGATTTTAGAAAAAAACTATGATATATTCATTCTGATTGAGCTGCAAAAAAACTTTGGCTGTGTGTGTTGATCTCCTTTTGGGTATTTTGAAGATACTGACACAAACATGGCCGGGGTCAGGCGGCAAAAACAGGAGGTATTTATCATGAAGCTTATATACGCTATCGTCAGAAATGATAATCAGGACACGGTGACTACGGCACTCAGCAAGAACGGATACAGTATCACCAAACTTTCGACCACAGGAGGTTTCCTGCGAAAGGGCAATGTTACGCTCATGATCTGTACCGAGGATGAGAAGGTAGATAAGGCTATCGAGCTCATCAAGAGTGAGTGTGGAGAAAGACAGAAGATCACAGTTGATATGCCTTTTATATCGGGTATGAACATGATCAATTATTCTACCATGCCTATGCAGATCGAGGTCGGAGGAGCAACTATCTTTGTGACCAACGTCGAGAGATTTGAAAAGTTTTAAGCAAAACAGCTTATTATTTATTTTTGGAGGAAACTTTTAAAAATGGCTAAGGAATTTATCGTAGAGACAAGTGCACGTCATGCACATGTAACACAGGAGACACTTGAGGTACTCTTCGGAGCAGGATATCAGCTCACAGTTAAGAAGGCACTTTCACAGCCGGGTCAGTTCGCATCAGGCGAGAAAATCACAGTTGTAGGTGAGAAGAGCGAGACTAAGATGTCTATCCTCGGACCATGTCGTAGTGCAAACCAGGTTGAGATCTCTGCTACAGATGCCCGTTCACTCGGAATCAAGGCTCCTGTACGTGAGTCAGGTGACATTGCCGGTTCAGGTTCATGTAAGCTTGTAGGACCTGCAGGCGAGGTTGAGCTTAAGGAAGGTGTTATCGTTGCTAAGAGACACATTCATATGACACCTGAGGATGCCAAGGAGCTCGGCGTTGAGAATGGACAGATCGTTAAGGTTCTTGTTGACTCAAACGCAGGCAGAAAGCTTGTTTTTGATGACACAGTAGTAAGAGTATCAGAGAAGTATGCACTTGCTATGCACATCGATACAGATGAGGCCAATGCTGCACTTTGCGGACCTGATCAGAAGGGAACAATAGTAGGCTGATCTATATAACAATCGAATAAATATAAGTCGGAGTATCCTGCAGAGGGATACTCTGGCTTGTTTATTAGTTAGCGGGAATTTTATCTTTCCCACTGCAATATATTAAGCTAAATATGTTTTTATCTAAGAGGATGTATTAATGAAGGTATTAGTAATTAACTGCGGAAGCTCATCTCTTAAGTACCAGATCATAGAGATGGACAACAAGGAAGTTCTTTGCAAGGGACTTGTAGAGCGTATCGGTATCGAGGGATCACAGCTTACACACAAGGTTCCAGGCAAGGATAACTATGTTATCAAGGAAGAGATGAAGGATCACCAGAAGGCCGTTGAGCTTGTTATGAGCGCTATCACAGATCCTGAGCACGGCGTTATCAAGTCGGTTGACGAGATCGATGCTATCGGACACAGAGTCGTACACGGCGGACAGAAGTTTGCTAAGTCGGTTCTTATTGATGAGGAAGTTAAGGATGCACTTCGCAGATGCACAGACCTTGCTCCGCTTCACAACCCTGCAAATATCCTTGGTATTGAGGCTTGTGAGAAGGCTATGCCGGGTAAGCCGAACTGCGGTACCTTCGATACAGCTTTCGGTATGGGCATGGAGCCTAAGGCATATCTGTATGCTCTTCCGATCGAGTATTATAATGACTACGAGGTAAGACGTTACGGCTTCCACGGTGCTTCACATGACTATGTATCTCACAGAGCTATTGAGCTTGGCGGACTTGATCCTGAGAAGGCAAAGGTTATCGTTTGTCACCTCGGAAACGGTGCTTCCATCTCTGCTTCTATCGGCGGAAAGTGCGTAGATACTTCAATGGGACTTACTCCTCTTGAGGGACTTATCATGGGAACACGTTCAGGAAATGTTGACCCGGGCATCATGCAGTATATCTGCAACAAGGAAGGTCTTGACATCAACGGCATCCTCAATGTTCTCAACAAGAAGTCAGGTGTACTCGGCATGAGCGGCGGCATCTCATCAGACTTCAGAGATATCGAGAAGGCAGCAGAGGAAGGCAATCAGGATTGCGTAAATGCTCTTGAGGCATTCCGTTACAGAGTTGCTAAGTACATCGGTGCTTATGTAGCTGCTATGAACGGTGTAGACTGCATCTGCTTCACAGCAGGCGTAGGTGAGAATGATATTGCTACACGTAAGCTTATCTGCGACGAGTATCTCGGATACCTCGGAGTTAAGATCGATGATGAGAGAAACAATGTAAGAGGTAAGGAGACACTTATCTCTACAGATGATTCTAAGGTTAAGGTTTACCTTCTTCCTACAGATGAGGAGCTTAAGATCGCTATGGATGCTGTCAAGATCCTCTCAGAGCTTAAGAAGTAATTATAAGTTTAATCAAAGAGTTTTAATCTTTTCAACAAGTGAGACCTTCTGTGGTACAATACCACAGAAGGTCGTTCTTTTTATCGATAAGAAAAAAAGAGCCGGACTGCGGACGCGAAGACGACTATTATTTAATCCATAGGAAATTGCGTCCTATGGATTAAAAACGCTCCGCGGGATGCTTTACTCGCGCGAAGTAGAAAAATGTCGCAAGCGACCGCGCTCGGCGCGAGAATGTGCCAAGGCACATTCTTTTTATAAGTTTTGGAGATGAAATAATGAGCATAAGCTGCGATTTTTGTGCCAATTACATATATGATGAGGAAGATGACGAATATTACTGTGATGTAAATCTTGATGAGGATGAATTTTTAAGATTTATGGACAGTGATTATAAGGAATGCCCTTATTACAGAAACGGTGATGAGTATGCCGTGGTTCGTCACCAGATGTAACTTGTGCATATAAGCTGAGTGATCGGAGAAAGATAAATGGATGCTTTAAGTTTGGATACGGTATTACTGTCGGAGGACAGAAAGAGCCTGAAGATATTGGATCAGACCCTCTTGCCCGGAAGAGTAAAGGTGCTGGAGCTTGGTGAGCTCAAGGATATATGGGAGGCGATAAAATCTCTGAGAGTCAGAGGTGCGCCTGCAATCGGTGTATGTGCGGCATATGCCTTGGCAATAGGCGCAGCACAGATAGCAGGATCCGACAGTGGTAATGATGTTAAAGAAGCCGTAGGAGCTGCTTTCTTTGGTATTGACGGCAAATCAGACTGTGAAGGACTTGATACAGAGAGCTTCCTCATAAAACTTAAAGAAAGAAGCGATTATCTTGCATCTGCAAGACCTACGGCTGTCAATCTCAGCTGGGCACTTAACAGACTGATGAGACTTGCCGAGCAAAACAGGGATAGAGAGCCGTCTGAGATAGTTGAGCTGCTATATAAGGAAGCCGATAAGGTAAGAGAAGAGGATATAGCGATAAGCCGCAGTATCGGAGAGATAGGATATAAGCTGCTTAAGCCCGGATGCGGTATACTTACACATTGCAATGCCGGTACACTTGCGACAGCCAAATACGGAACGGCAACTGCTCCTATGTATATAGCCGCAGAGCATGGGATGACGGATTTCAGAGTCTATTGCGATGAAACAAGACCCTTGCTGCAAGGGGCAAGACTTACGGCATTTGAGATGCAGGGAGCGGGCTTTGACACTAGCTTGATCTGTGACAATATGGCATCATACATGATGAAGCAGGGAAAGATAGATATTATCTTTGTGGGCTGTGACAGAGTGGCAAGAAACGGAGATGCCGCCAACAAGATCGGTACTTCCGGAGTTGCTGTTCTTGCAAAGTATTACGGAATTCCCTTTTATGTATGTGCTCCGAGCTCAACCATAGATATGTCTATAGCAGACGGAAGCAAGATACCGATAGAAGAACGTGCCGCAGAAGAAGTTACGGAGATGTGGTACAGGGAACGCATGGCACCGGAAGGAGTCAAGGTGTGCAATCCGGCCTTTGATGTAACAGATCACAGCCTTATCACAGGCATAATAACAGAAAAGGGATTATGCAAGGCACCCTTTGACAAGGCATTCGAAGTGCTAGGTATAGTATAACAGGCTGCTGATAGGCTTACTTTATGCTTCTGTGGCTGTAGCTTCGCAGGCGTGGTTCCTTCTGTGCGGTTATTCAGCTGCAAAAAGGATAGAACGATACTGTTTAAAAAAAGGGACGGTAAGAGAATTGGATATACGTGAAAAGATAATAGAGACAGGATGCAGGATGATGGCAGAGCATGCCGCAATCGGTACCTGGGGCAATATATCGGCACTTGACGAGGAAGGATATGTGTATATAACTCCGAGCGGAATGGAGTATGATAAGCTTTTGCCAGAGGATATCATTAAAATGGATAAGGACGGCAACATTATTGAAGGAAACAGGAGACCGTCTACAGAGACAGCACTGCATCTTGCGTTATATAAGTCGAGAAAGGACTGTCATGCTATAGTGCATACTCACCCGATATATTCGACAGCATTTTCAGCAATGGGAGAAGATATTCCGTTATTTCTTGACACAGCGGTTCAGAAACTCGGAGACACGATAAGAACTGCCGATCATGCAATGCCGGGAAGTGTGGAGCTTGCGGATAATTGTGTTAAGGCACTCGGAGAAAGAAGCAGGGCATGCTTATTGCAGTCACATGGTGCCGTTTGTATAGGAAGTGACCCGGATGATGCATTCTTAGTATCGGAGACACTTGAATATACGGCACAGATATACAGTCTTATCAGATCAATGGGAGGAAATTTCATACCTATGAAGACCTCCGATATAAGCAGTATGCAGGAATTTGCAGCTAAGCACTACGGACAGCAGGCAGAAAGATAAAAGACAGCAATGAATCGTATAACAGCTTTTGTGAAAAAAGAGGCGGTATTATGTATCGCCGGGGTTATGGCGCTTTGCTCATGCTTTTTTATCCCGCCGGACAGTGAATACCTTACTTCTTATATGAATATGCGTGTACTGATACTTTTGTTTTGCCTTATGGCAGTTGTACAGGCTATGCGTAATATAGCCGTTTTTGACAGGCTATGTGCAGGCATGCTTAAGAAAGTGGGAAGTATAAAGGAATTGTGCCTGATGCTTGTTATGCTGTGTATGTTTATGAGCATGCTGCTGACAAATGACGTCACTCTTGTCACCATGGTTCCGTTTACACTCATGTTGTTCGGACATATACGGAATTCGGAACGCATATGTATGCATTGCCTTGTTATGGAGACTGTTTCGGCCAATCTCGGAAGTATGCTGACGCCGTTCGGCAATCCTCAGAATCTGTATCTCTATTCGACATATGATTACAAGATAATCGGATTTATGCGCATTACGGCACCCTTGTTTCTGCTGAGTCTGGTGTTGGTATTCTTTAATACCATATGCGTAAGAGGGATATCGGCAGACATAAGCTTTGGTGAGGCTGAAAATAAAACAGGTTTTGACAATAAGAGGCTGCTTCTGTATATTATCCTGTTTGGTCTGTGTATCATGTCTGTCCTTAGACTTCTGAATGTTTATATACTGTTGGCTGTCGTTTCGGCTGTGATATTTGTGTCTGATAAAAAAGCACTGGCAAAGGTAGATTACCTGCTGCTTGTGACCTTTGTTTTTTTCTTCATTTTCACGGGAAATACAGGCAGGATACCGCTTGTAAGCAATATGCTTGCAAATGTTATATCCGGAAGAGAACTTACGGTTTCGGTACTTGCTTCGCAGCTTATAAGCAATGTGCCTGCCGCAGTATTGTTGTCTAATTTTACGGATAATGCGGATGCGCTCGTTGCAGGTACCAATATAGGAGGGCTGGGAACACTCATTGCCTCCATGGCAAGCCTAATAACGTATAAGTATTATGCATCGCATAATGGAGCGGACAAAGGAAGCTTTGTCAGACATTTCAGTCTGATCAATCTTGAGATACTTGTGATTTTGTATATATTCGGAATATTTCTAATGAAGTGACAGCTAATAGTGCAAGCCGGTATGTGTAGATCGTTATTCTGATAAAAAGCATGCAAGAAGCGGGGATAATTATTGTACTCATATAAAAGCAGCTGTGCAGGATATGAAAATGAGGCTGCGAAGTCGAAATTCATAAAACACAGCATTAACTAAAATTTGAATAAAAAAGACCACAAAGCAGATCAAAAAGTTTGCAGTGTGGTCTTTTTTGAAATCATACGACATTACCTCAAGGGGGCTTTAGATGCAGTTATGGGTATGCCGCATGATCCGGACTATTCCAAAGTATCCTTCGCGGAATGCGCATATGTGCGAGAAAAACTGTCGCAAGCGACCGCGATAGGTGTGAGGATGTGCCTAAGCACAAATTTTATTACAGGCAGTTTCTGAGGATGTCTGCAATCTGTTCAGGGGTAAGTACCTTCCAGCCGTTAAGAGTATCCTTGCCGTTGCAGGCCTTCTTTGCCATGATATCGATATTCTTGTCATCGATACCGATATCGGAAAGTCTGGACTTGAGTCCAAGCTTGTTGAAGAAGAAGTCCTCGAGACATTCGATTCCCTTCATTGCTGCATCCATAGCAGGAAGTGAAGCGTCAACGCCGAATACATTTACAGCAAAATCACGGATCTTAGGAGCTGTTGAGGCATCAAGTATGTATCTCATCCATCTCGGAGTTACTATGGCAAGTCCGAGGCCGTGAGTAATGTCATAGATGGCAGAAAGCTCATGCTCGATCATATGATTGGTCCATTCACATTTTGTGAGCGCACCCGAGAAGCCGTTTATTGCCCATGAGCTTGTGAGCATAAGGTTGGCTCTTGCTTCGTAATTATCAGGCTCTGCCAATGCGATAGGGGCATACTTTATGACTGTCTTCATCATGCCTTCCTTAAAACGGTCAAGCATATACATGCTTTCGTCATCGGCTACAAAGTAGTCCTCCATAATATGTGAGAGTATGTCTGCGGAGCCTGCGGCAGTCTGGAACGGACTAACCGAATAGGTGAGTGTAGGATCAAGGAAGGAAACCACAGGTCTGAGTCCCGGAGCGGCGATACAGAGCTTCTGCTCGGTCTCGGCATTGGAGATAACACCTATCATATCCATCTCGGATCCGGTTGCAGCAATGGTAAGGATGGCAGCTATAGGAAGAGTTTTGCCAATCTTTGCTTCACCTGTTACAAGATCCCAGGCATCACCGTCATAGAATGTGGCTGCCGAAATTGCCTTTGAACAGTCAATGACCGAACCGCCGCCCATGGCGAGGATAAGGTCTACGCCCTCTTCTTTACAGATCTTGGCGCCTGCATTGACGCTGCTTACCTTAGGATTCGGCTCTACACCGGAAAGTTCTGTGTATTCAAGACCTGCGGCAGTGATGGAAGCTGTAGCCTTGTCAAAGATACCGTTACGCTTAACGGAACCGCCTCCGTATACTATAAGAACCTTCTTGCCGTATTTGGAGAGCTCTTTGCCCAAGCTTCCGAGACGATCCGGTCCGAAAATTACCTTTGTCGGAATGTTGATGTTAAATTTGTACATATCATTACTCCTTTCTGAAAGAAAAGTGTTCTATACCGATGCAGTGAAAAACTGCAGACTGCCGTTATGAGACGAGGTATCGGTATCTAAATAAAAACACTGTACCTTAAAAGTATATTAGATGAAGCTTCGAAATACAAGAAAAATCCCTTTTATGTACTTTATGTAAAGCAAGATAGATGCTATAATCTATCTAATGTTTTCTATGGGGATAGAAAGAGTTCAAGACAATTCTGAAGTAATGCTGTTACTGTTAAGATCTTAAGCGGAGAGAAAAATATGTTATGTTTAAACAGTGACAGGAAGGCCAACATTGCCTATATAGCGGCAATGACATTCTATTACGGCGTATATTCGTTTATTTTTCTTTATCTGAGCATTTACATGCTTGCCAATGGATTTAATAATTCCGAGATAGGTGTAGTTATGGCATTGGGCTTTGCGGTGACCGTATTTGCTCAGCAGATAATAGCCAATTTTGCCGATAAGACGGAGATAGTGAGCAACAGCCAGATACAGATGATCGGCTTTGTTCTTATTATTCTTATCAATGTGGGATTATTGATGCTTAAGGGCAGAAATATTATGATCTGTGTACTGTATTGCCTTCAGATAATAGTTATTATGGGTATACAGCCATGTCTCAATGCCCTGAATTTCCAGATGATAAGTCATCATTATAATATGAATTTCGGAGTGGCAAGAAGTATAGGTGCCGTATCCTATGCCGTTGTTTCCGCAATAGCGGGACAGCTTGTTACAAGATACGGTAATGTTGTACTGCAGCTTGGCAATATTTTATTAAGTATCTGTGCAATATTGCTGCTCTTGCTTATTGACCTTAATCTTCGGGCAAGGAGAAAACAGCTTCCTGATGAAGACTTTATCAAGAATGATGTGGATCAGGTAAGCTATGTGCAGTTTATACGATCTTACAGTCCGTTCATGCTATTTGTGTTCGGCGCTGTATTCTTATATTTCAGCTTTGCGATCTTAAATAATTTCATGTGGCAGGTAATGGAGCCTATGGGATGCTCAAAGGCATCATACGGTATGGTTCAGGCTGTCAAGGCGGGAATAGAGCTCTTCCCTATGGTGCTTTCACTTGCTCTTGTTATGCGCTTCGGACTCCGAAAACTCATTGTTATATCGGCAGCGGGATTTTTTGTCAAGGCGTTCTTTACACAGATCGCAACATCCGTAGGCGGCATTTATTTTGCAACTATGTTTGAGATGATGGCTTACGGTTTGTTTGCACCTGTAACGATCTATTATGTGGCAGAGCTCTTTGATAAAAAGGATGCGGTAAAGGGACAGGCTCTGCTGACACTTGCATATGCGATAGGCTGTGTGCTTGCAAGTATATCCGGCGGAGTGGTACTCAGTGCATTCGGTACAAAGGAATTACTTATAGTTTCATCTGTCGCATCGGGAGTCGGAACCGTTATCATTGCCATGTCAATGCCGTTCATCAGCAGAAGAATAGAGAGAAAAAACAAGATGTTCAAATATTGAGCATTGAAGTATTTACCTATATGTATAAAATATACATAAGTCTATTCAATTTTTTGTTAAAACGTTTAAGGAGTCCGGAACATGAGTATCGCAGAAGAGACATTAAGAATGAAGGAAATATCACCTGTACTTGCTGCTTCGTCAGCCGAACAGCGTAATGCGGCACTTAAGGCTATTGCGGACAAGCTGTGTGATAATGCGGACAGTATATTTGCGGAAAATGAAAAGGATCTTAATGCCGCACATGAGGCAGGAGTATCGGATGCGGTTGCCAAGAGGCTTAAATTTAACGATGCCAAGCTCTCTGACTGCATAAAGGGCATAGAACAGCTTATTAAGCTGCCGGATCCGATAGGCAGGATCACACTTGCAAGAGAACTTGATGAAGGTTTGAAGCTGTACAGAGTGAGCTGCCCTATAGGTGTTATAGGAGTGATCTTTGAGGCGAGACCGGATGCTATGGTGCAGATATCGTCACTCTGTATTAAGAGCGGAAACTGTGCTGTGCTTAAGGGAGGCAGAGAGACTGCCGCAACCAACAGGCTTTTGTTTAAGCTGATACATGAGGCTGTAACTGAGACCGGACTTCCGGATATGAGTCTTGTTCAGGCAGAACAGCACAGTGAGATAGATGAGCTTCTTACCTGCGATAAGAATGTAGATCTTCTTATACCAAGAGGCTCCAATGCTTTTGTGCGTCATATTATGGATAATACCAAGATTCCTGTCATGGGACATTCGGACGGGATCTGTCATATATATGTAGATAAGGATGCGGATCCGGACAAGGCGATCCGTGTAATAGTTGATGCCAAGACGCAGTATACAGCAGCCTGCAATGCAACCGAGACCCTGCTCGTTAACCGGGATATCGCTGAGGAATTCTTGCCGGGTATAGCAAAAGCGCTTAAGGCAGCAGGTGTACGCATACACGGCACAAAGGAGGTTTGCGATATTATAGATGTGGAACTTCTTGAGCCGGAGATATTCAGAGAGTATCTTGATCTTGAGATATCAATAAAGCTTGTATCCGGAATTGATGAGGCTATAGCTCATATCAACAGATACGGTTCTCATCATACAGATGCTATTATTACCGAAAATGCGGCAGCAGCCGATAAATTTATGCAGATGGTAGATTCTGCCGGGGTTTATCAGAACTGCTCAACAAGATTTGCAGACGGGTTCAGATACGGCTTCGGGGCAGAAGTAGGCATAAGCACCTCAAAGCTGCATGCAAGAGGACCGGTAGGGCTGGAAGGACTTATGAGCTACAAATATAAGCTCTACGGAAACGGAGATATAGTAGCGGATTATGCAAGCGGTAAGAAGCAATTTACACATAAGGATATTGCTATAGATGTATGATGCTCCGGAGTATCGGGATATAT
>JAUNWP010000044.1 GCA_030540255.1 Eubacteriales bacterium
GCCTTTATCTGCTCCTTTTTATGCTCTGAATATGATACTTCACTTGAGAATTATAGCATATCGTCGGCTGAAAAAATGTACATTATTATTCTCCATTTTTGTACATTTTTATTTTACTATTAACAGTTCTCTTCTGTTATATTGCGGCATCTTCAATCCCTCCGTTCTTCATTCGCTTAATATTCTTTGGGTATACCAGTTTCCATTCTCTCGAATATCCGGGATTACTTAAACCGTTTGTCAGATATCGCTTTGAATTTCCAATCCTATCTTTACATATCTTTATAAAATCATCACTTATGCCAAGCTCTGTCTGATATTCACTAAAGATAAATCCGGTCTTCTGATATAAAAATGCACTGCCATATACAGCCAGATAGTTTAATAATTTTGTCTCATCAATACTGTTCACAGACACTATACACGAAAGCACCTCTTCAAGTCCTGCAATAAGGTTAATATCCTTTATGGAATCTACTATCGTCCGCTCCTTATCCGTAACCCTAACGCCGCCGCTAAACTCCGGAGAAACTATACCTTCCTCCATCTTGTCATTAACATAATGATAAGTGTATCCGTCAAATTCAAAGTCGTGGAACCGCGTCTTAGAACCAACATAAACCTCATAGAAAACCTGATCTACGGTTCCATAATACTCAAAGGCAGTGTGATGGGATACATAAGAAGATGGTGTGATAGCACTGGCAACCTGGAATCTGTTCGCCACCGGTCCGCCATTTTCTCCGCTCATGCACGTATATAATCCGTTTCGTATTTTTAATACCATATTTTCCTTCAGAAGCCTTCCAAGCGCCGCTCTTGCTGTGCGTTCGCTGGAATAAAGTGCATTTACTTCTTTCATGGAAAAAACCGGATACTGTAGCAGTTCATAATACAAATTCATATTTTCACTCCATAACGTTGATTATTTGTCATAATTTGCTTTATTTTCAAGTCATTCTCGTACATAATCTTAACTCATCATAGAGTCGCTTTGTCAAGTTGACTTTATGTATCATTTTGCCAACTTTCGTATCACTATCGTACGCCTTCTAAACAAACCGAAAACACAAATCTCTAAAAAACGTACAAAAAAAGCCCATCTTTCGACGAGCCCTCCCTTTGAATTAACGGATGCTGTAAACCCATTCTTTTGATTTTTATGGGTCAATCACTTTTCTTATGTGATAAGTGATTGACCCTTTTTTATTTTATCAAATCAGTAGTAACGTCATACCGACATCTTACACCGATACTGCCTATAAAAAGCCGAGTACTATGATCTCCCACTGTACTCGGCCCAAAATTTATCCCTTATTTAGTTTTTTTACTGAACTCCGAATGCCTTGTTGCCCGGATATACTGCTGCGGCACCGAGATCCTCTTCGATACGAAGCAGCTGGTTGTACTTGGCAACTCTCTCACTTCTGCTCGGAGCACCCGTCTTGATTTGACAGGTATTAAGAGCTACCGCAAGATCGGCAATAGTAGTATCTGCGGTCTCTCCGGAACGGTGTGAAGTAACAGCTGTATAGCCTGCCTTATGTGCCATCTTGATAGCCTCAAGTGTCTCCGATATAGAGCCTATCTGATTAAGCTTGATAAGTATGGAATTGGCACAGCCAAGCTCAATACCCTTGGAAAGTCTCTCGGTATTTGTTACGAACAGATCGTCTCCTACGAGCTGTATTCTGTCTCCGAGCACCTCTGTGAGCTTCTTCCAGCCATCCCAGTCCTCTTCATCAAGACCGTCCTCGATAGAGATGATAGGATACTTGTCGCAAAGCTCCTTCCAATGCTGTATAAGCTCTTCCGAAGTATAGGTGATGCCGGCCTTAGGCAGCTGATATACACCCTTCTTATCAGTCTTCCACTCACTTGCCGCGGCATCCATTGCTATCTTGAAGTCACGTCCCGGCTCATAGCCTGCCTTCTTGACTGCCTCAAGAATAGTCTCTATAGCCTCGTCATCCGACTTAAGTGCCGGAGCAAAACCGCCCTCGTCACCTACCGATATAGCAAGTCCCTGAGCCTTCAATATAGCCTGAAGTGTATGGAATACCTCAGAGCACCATCTGAGTGCTTCCTTAAATGAATCCGCACCTACAGGCATGATCATGAATTCCTGAACATCAAGTCCCGATGACGGTGCATGGCATCCTCCGTTAATGATATTCATCATAGGAACCGGTAACCTGTTGCCCGATATTCCTCCGAGGAATCTGTATAACGGCATGTCCAGTGCGTTGCTTGCTGCTCTTGCTGTTGCAATAGATACCGCAAGTATTGCGTTTGCACCGAAATTAGACTTATCCTTGGTACCGTCAGCCTCGATCATAGCTGCATCGACAGCATATATGTCAAATGCATCCATTCCGACTATCAGTTCGTTGATAGGTCCATTAATATTGTCAACTGCCTTGGTTACGCCCTTTCCGAGATAACGGCTCTTATCGCCGTCACGAAGCTCTAATGCCTCGAATTCTCCTGTGGATGCACCGCTCGGAGCAGTTCCTCTTCCCACTGTACCGTCAATAAGCACAACTTCCGCCTCGACGGTAGGGTTGCCTCTCGAATCAAGTATCTCTCTGCCGATTACTTTCTCGATTTCCAAATATTGCATAATGTCTCCTTTTGCACAATGCTAAAATTTGTGGAACTTGTACATGCCAAGTATCGCTCAATTATGCCTTCTTGTCAATGATATACTGCCTTGTTTCGGCATTCTCATCCATTATAAAATGAAGAGCTGCCATCAATTTTCCTTATGCATATCAGCAATTACAACGTCGCATATTCCGCCCTCAGACTGCACGCCCTAGAGCTCTTATGATCTCTTAGGTGCATCCGGGAACATATCTGTCGGAGCTGTCATTCCCGGCTCATAAGGCTTATTTTCACGCATGCATACATAGAGAATATTGATGACCTCGATCTCTGTTTTGTCTTTAAATTTATCAAGAGGGAACTGAGCACCGAAACGTGCCTCATACTCCGTAAGCAATACTTCCAACATAGCTGTTATCTCCGATCTCTTTTATTAAAGCTGATGTACGCAGCGGCTTGCAGCTGCGAAGACGACTATAGGACGGCCAAACGAAAATGAGCACAAAGCTTCGAAAAAAGCGGGTGCGAATTTTCGTAGGATAGCGTGAATACGCAGTACGAAGCTATCCGTATTTAATCGATAAGAGTATGGCGCAATTTCCTATGGATTAGAATATACTTTATTCTCCCTATATATACAAGAGGCAGGCGCCATAAGCACCTGCCTCTGTATTATATGATGACTTAAAATAAGAAAGAATCTGTTTCATTAATGAAACTTTCTACAGGAGCCGAAGCTCCCGGATAAAGACCTATCAGCCGCAAGCACCAGCCTCACGAACCTGCTTGATCTTCTCATCTGAGTATCCGAGTACTCTCTTCATGATCTCATCGGTATCCTCTCCAAGCAGCGGAGCAGCCTTCTGGATCTTATCATCAAGACCGTGGATCTTGATTGGGCAGCCCGGTATGCTGATCTCTTCCTTGATGCCCGGATCATATACCTTCCAAAGCATGTTTCTTGCTGCGATCTGCGGATGCTCTGATACCTGCTTGATATCATTGATCTGACCGAACGGAATACCTACGCCTGAAAGCATCTCCTCGAGCTCTGCGATAGTATGCTTTGTGCTCCACTCGTTAACTACGGCGTCAAGATCCGGAAGGAAGTTCTGGCATCTTGCATCGTTAGTCTTGAATCTTGGATCGTCAATAAGCTCCTCACGTCCCATAAGGCCGCAGAGGATGCCCCACATCTTATCTGTTCCGCATCCCATTGCGAAATCTCCGTCCTTAGCGTGGAAGGTTGCGAACGGTGCGATACCCGGATCGATGTTGCCCTGACGCATAGGAACCTTGCCGCCTACTGTATAGGTAACAACGAAGTTCTCCATTACAGAGAACAGAGTATCAAGCATAGCTACGTCAATACGGCAGCCCTCGCCTGTCTTCTCTCTCTGATAGAGAGCCATAACGATACCAAGTGCAAGATAAGCTCCCGAATAGTTGTCTCCGATAGACGGACCGATCTTAACGCCCGGTGCATCCGGATATCCTGTAACGCTCATCATACCGCTCATAGCCTGAGCAATGATGTCGTAGCAAGCTCTGTCTGCCAAAGGTCCGTTAACTCCGAAACCTGAAATCGAACCATAGATGATACGCGGATTGATCTTCTTAAGCTCCTCATATGGGAAGCCAAGCTTTGCAAATGTACCAACCTTGTAGTTCTCACAGATTACGTCAGCCTTAGCTATAAGGTCACGCAATACCTGCTTGCCCTCTTCTGTCTTGAGGTTAAGAACGATACCCTCTTTGTTACGGTTAACATAAGCATAGTAAGCACTGTAATCATTCTTAATAGGTCCCCAGCCTCTTGTCTGATCACCGATCGGTGCTTCTATCTTTATAACCTCTGCTCCCATATCAGCCATCTGCATTGTGCAGAATGGGCCGCTGTAAGCCTGAGTAAGGTCAAGAACACGGATACCCTCCAACGGTCTGTTCATACGTTTGTTTCTCCTTAAATCTATAAAAATTTTTATAAAATTTTACTCATTGTACTATGATATGTACAACACGGTTGTAATATATCAACAAAAATATACTTTGTCAACAAAGCTTTATGGATGAAATTAAAACATAGAGAATTTGACTTTACTGCGCTGATATGATAAACTTTCACATATTGGTGTGATAAAATTCTTTAATGATAAACTATCATAATTCGGAGGCATTTTTGTATGAATTCTAAGCTGCATACTGCTGAAATGGACAGGCTTTTTGATGCTGTTCTTTCACTTAAGGATAGAGAGGATTGTTACAAATTCTTCTCGGATATCTGTACCGCCAAGGAGCTTCTTGCCATGGCACAGCGCCTTGAAGTAGCCATACTGCTGGAGGGTAAGACTACTTATCTCGATATAGCAGAGATGACCGGAGCATCCACAGCCACCATAAGCCGCGTCAATCGTTGTCTCAACTACGGAGAGGACGGATATCTGATGATATTTGACAGATTAGGCATTAAGGCTGATTCTGAAAAAGAATAAATACAAAAGGTTTTTATATTCCTTTCTTAAAGATAAAAATGTCGGGGTCTCACAATTTCTATGGGCTCCGACATTTTTATGTTCTGTTCTTAATTAATTTCTCAGCTTTACTATCTGTCTGCTCGCTATTAACACATAGCGATAAATATGTCTTATGTGCAGCATTCACCTCAAGCTGATAAGGACAGATACTTTTTATTTCATCTATCCAAGAAAATCCTCCGTTGTCTCTCCCGATACATCTGCATGATCTGCCGCAGTTTCCTCAGCTTCCAATGCTGCCGTGCCGAGCAGCGCTTCCGCCTCGGCTGTATCCATCTCTTCTATAGATGAAAGTCTCTTATTGATAAGCTCGGTCCTCTTCCTAAGATCGTCATTTGCCTTCTTGGCAGAATCAAGCCTCTTGCCTGCCATGGCTATAAGCTCACTTAAGTTGGCATACTGCGTCTTGATTGCGCTTAAGAGCTTAAGTATCCTCTTGGAATCACGATTTACTGCCATGTATCTGAAGCCTATACTGAGTGAATTAAGCAAGGCTGCAAATGTTGATGGTCCGGTTATCACGACATGAAACCGTGTCTGACAGTCCTCTACAAGTCCGCTTATCCTTAATACCTCGGCATACAAGGATTCCGTAGGGAGGAACATGATAGCAAAGTCTGTAGTATTCGGCGGATCTATATATTTATCCCTGATATCCTTCGCATCATTCTTTACACGCTGCTCAAGCTCCTTGACCGCTCTGCCTAATGCATCGTTATCCATATTGTCCGAAGCTTCCCTTATCTTGTCGTAATAGCTTGCGGGAAATTTGGAATCTATAGGCAGATACATGAAAGCTCCGTTTATCTCCTTATCCGGTATCTTTACCGCATACTCTACCGCATCCCTGTTATCGGCTCTTTGGCTCTTCTTAGTTACTACATTTCTGTCAAACAGACTGCCCGGCAATATGTCCGTTAGTATGTTTTCAAGCTGCATCTCACCGAATATGCCTCTTGTCTTGACATTTGACAAGGTCTTATTGAGTGAGTTTACACCAAGCTCAAGCTTTGACAGTTCCCCAAGGGATATATAGAGCTTATTCAGCTGCTCACCTACCGTTTTAAAGGACGCATCAAGTCTCTCGTTAAGCGAGGAGTCAAGCTTTTTGTTTATATCGCTGCGTATATCCTCCAGCTTTTTCCTGTTGGCATCCTGTATCTCAGACAGCGAATCCTTGAGCACTTTTTCCAGACTCTCGTGATTACTGCGCATGATCTCGGATACCTCGGTCCTGTTTTTGCGATTTTCATCAGCATCATAACGCAGTCTCGTATCTATGTCCTCACGTATCCTTGATATTCCCTCGGCATTTTCGCGGGATATATGTGCTTCAAACTCCTTAATAAGCTCTTTGAGTTCCTCCCTGCCGTGCTTATCCGCCTTCGCTCCGCCCGTTCTCAACAGCAATAATATGATATTGAGAACAAGGAGCAGCACAAGGATAATTAAAATGTATCTCTCGTCTAAAACTTCCGGCATATTTACTTACTGATAAGCTCATCGACCATCTTATCCATCTGAGCTTCATTTTCTGCACTGAGCGAAGAAAGTATGCTTACAGTCGTATCAAGGAAAGCTATATTCTTAAGCCCCTCAAACTTTGCCCTCATAAGCTTGGCCGACAGAGGTGCCCAGCTTCCGTTCTCAATGAAGCCTACTGTACGGTTCTGATAATTTCTCTCGCAAAGGTCTTCTATAAAGTTTCTCATTACCGGGAAGATATCTGCATTGTAGGTTACGGACGCAAGTATGAGTCTGTCATATCTGAAAGCACTCTCTATGGCCTCAGGCTCATCGTCACGTGCAAGATCGGTAAGCTCGACATGCTCTACTCCCTTGGCCTTAAGCTTTTCGGCAAGAAGCTCGGCTGCCTTCCTTGTATGACCGTATACAGATGCATAGGCAATGGTAACTCCCTTATCCTCTGCCCTATAGGATGACCAGATGTCATATTTTCCGATATAATATCCTATATCCTCTGTAAGCACAGGTCCGTGAAGCGGAGCAATAACGGCAATATCGAGCCCTGCGGCTTTCTTAAGCAATGCCTGTACCTGAGCTCCGTATTTTCCGACTATACCGAAGTAGTAGCGTCTTGCCTCGCAGTCCCAGCCCTCCGGATCCTCAACGTCATTGGCACCGAACTTACCGAAGCCGTCTGCCGAGAAGAGTACCTTGTCCTTGGAATCATAGGTCACCATAACCTCAGGCCAGTGCACCATAGGAGCCGCTACAAAATTAAGCACATGTGAACCAAGCTCAAGCTGTGCTCCGTTACCTACAACAAGCTGCTTATCTTTAAGATCCAGCTCTCTGAAGAAATTTCCAAGCATCTTGAATGCCTGCAGGCTTGCAACAACTATTGTTTCCGGATACTCCTTAAGGAATACATCTATGCTTGCCGAGTGATCCGGCTCCATATGCTGTACAACAAGATAATCCGGTTTTCTGTCACCGAGCGTATTCTTGATATTTCCGAGCCACTCATCAACAAAATCAAGATCTACCGTATCCATAACAGCTATCTTATCATCAAGTATAACATAAGAGTTGTACGCCATTCCGAGCGGTACATTATACTGTCCTTCAAACAGATCTATGTCATGATCATTTACTCCGACATAGATTATATCCTTAGTGACTGTCATTGCTGTTTTTTTCCTCCCTTGTTCTAAGCTCATCAAAGGCTCAGAAAATACGCCGCACATCTGCGGTCTCTCCCTGAGCCCCGAATAAATATTTAAAATTGATCGTTTATGACAAGGCCTCTATCTGCTCTCTTACCTTACGCATCATTTCCTCGTAAGTAGCAAGCTTTGCCTTCTCCTCATCTATCTTGGCAGCCGGAGCCTTGGCAATAAACTTCTCATTTGAAAGCATGCCCTTTGATCTTGCAAGTTCTCCCTCAAGACGCTTTTCTTCTTTCTTGAGTCTCGCAAGCTCTTCCTTCATATCCACAAGCTCATTGAGCGGGATATAGATAGCCGCATTTGAAGTTACAGCGGACACGGCATTTACATCAACATTCTGCTTGTCGGCCTGTATATCAAGCTCCGAAGCCTGAATAAGTGATGCAAATACATTCTTGGCAGCCTCGAAGGATGCTCTTACCTCTGCATTCTCGCTTACCACAACAACAGATATCTTCTTTGAAGGCGGTACATTCTTATCTGCACGTATGCCTCTTATAGCTCTTACGGCTTCCTTGAGTCCTTCGATCTGAGCGGCATCCTCTCTGAAGTTCCACTCCTTGGTATACTCAGGATACTCAGAGATCATTATAGACTCCTCGCCTGTAAGATTGACAAATATCTCCTCTGTTATAAACGGCATGAACGGATGAAGCATCTTGAGACCGTTAACAAGCACGGTATCGAGTGTCCAGAGTGCAGCGTCCTTGGTAGCCTCGTCGTCGCTTCTGAGACGTGCCTTGATCATCTCGATATACCAGTCGCAAAGCTCATCCCAGAGGAAGCTCATAACATTATCGAGAGCAACTCCTAACTCGAAGCCGTCCATATTGCCGGTAACTCGCTCTACAAGATCATTGAGCATGGACAATATCCATTTGTCCTCTTTCGAAAGGGTTATTCCCTCAGGAATAACACCGTACTTCGCATTAAGCTTGCTCTTGAGCGCCTCGCTTGAGTTCTCGGCATTCATCATGATGAATCTTGCCGCATTCCATACCTTGTTGGCAAAGTTACGCGCATTAATGACCTTCTCATCAGTAAATCGCATATCATTTCCCGGTGCATTACCTGTAAGAAGTGCCGCTCTCAAAGCATCCGCACCGTACTGATCAACGATAAGCAGCGGATCTATGCCGTTTCCGAGTGACTTACTCATCTTACGTCCCTGCGAATCTCTTACAAGTCCGTGGATAAGTACAGTATTGAACGGGCATTCTCCCGTCTGCTCAACGCCAGAGAATACCATTCTTACTACCCAGAAGAAGATGATGTCATAGCCTGTAACAAGCACATCATTAGGGTAGAACTTTTTAAGCAGCTTTGTCTCCTTAGGCCATCCGAGTGTTGAGAACGGCCAGAGTGCCGATGAGAACCAGGTATCGAGTGTATCCGGATCCTGAGTAAATGTCTCACAGCCGCATTCGCATTTCGCCGGTGCATTCTTTGCTACATACACCTTACCGCAGCTGTCGCAGTACCATGCCGGTATTCTGTGTCCCCACCAGAGCTGACGGCTTATGCACCAGTCCTTAATATTGTCTACCCAGTTCATATAGGTCTTGGAGTAGTTATCCGGAACGAACTTAAGCTCGCCTGTCTCAAGGACTCTGCGGCAATGCTCCGCAAACTTGTCCATCTTAACGAACCACTGAGGCTTGATCATAGGCTCTACTGTGGTGTGGCAGCGGTCATGAGTTCCTACGCTGTGTGTATGAGGAACTATCTTGACAAGGTATCCCTGCTCCTTTAAGTCCTCTACTACAAGCTTTCTTGCCTCGTAGCGGTCAAGACCGTCGTATTTTGTTCCCGGGAGATCTATGGTGGCATCATCATGCATGATGCAGACTTCCGGAAGATTATGTCTCTTTCCTACCTCAAAGTCGTTAGGGTCGTGAGCAGGTGTGATCTTAACGCAGCCTGTACCGAATTCCATATCGGCATGCTCATCTCCTACTATCGGTATCTCCTTATTGACAAGCGGAAGTACAACATGCTTGCCTATAAGATCCTTATAGCGCTCGTCCTTAGGGTTTACGGCAACAGCGGTATCTCCGAACATAGTCTCAGGTCTCGTTGTTGCTACCTCAAGAGCACGTCCCTCCATGCCTGCTACAGGATATTTGATATGCCAGAAGAAGCTGTCCTGATCCTCATGCTCTACCTCTGCATCCGAAATAGATGTCTTGCATACAGGGCACCAGTTGATGATACGGCTTCCCTTATATATAAGTCCCTTATTGTAAAGATCTATAAATACCTTCTCTACAGCTTCGGAGCAGCCCTCATCCATGGTGAATCTTAATCTGTCCCAGTCCGCGGAAACACCGAGCTTATGCATCTGATTGATGATCCTTGACTCGTACTCCTCTTTCCATGCCCAGGCCTCTTTGAGGAAGCCCTCACGACCGAGCTCGTTCTTGTCCTTGCCCTCGGCCTTGAGCTTATTGATGACCTTGACCTCGGTAGCTATGGCCGCATGGTCGGTTCCCGGCTGCCAGAGCACCTCAAAGCCCTTCATTCTCTTATATCTGCAGAGAGTATCCTGCAGAGTATTGTCGAGTGCGTGGCCCATGTGCAGCTGTCCCGTTACATTCGGCGGCGGCATTGATATTGAAAATGCTTTCTTGAGCGAATCTTCATTTGCATGGAAATAGCCCATCTTCATCCACTTTGCATAGATGCGGTCTTCCATTTGCGACGGATCGTATTTCTTATCTAATTCCTTCATTAACCTGCTTCCCGCGCCTTACTGCGCTGTTACATTATTCTGTAATTATTTTTCCAACGGCTTATTATCTGCCGTGACTCTTTGAGTATCTTTATACTGTCTTTTTTGAACAGATTTTCTATATCCTTATAACCCTTCGATTCATGCGATTTCTGAATTGCCTCCGCCTTAAGCTTGTCAAGCTCGGCCTTTTCATCATCCGCCAGATCTCCGGCTCCGTTTATAAGGTAACGCATTTTTACCGCGCGTTTATTGTAATATGTAACTTCCGAGGAAATCAACAGCTCCAGTGCCTTATTTTCATCCGACATCCTAAGCGCAAGTACCGCAAGATCACAGAGTATATCGGCTTTTTTTTCATTCTTCCTCGCCTTGTCTATACCGTTTTTCATCCTGCGTATATTATCATTTAATGTTCTCAGCGCTTCGTATATCTTGTCATAGGCAGGAGCAAGCTTGCCTGCCTCATAAAGGAGCTTTCCTTCCTTAAGCATCAGTTCATACGGCTCAAGCTTCATAAGCTCGGCTACCGTTTTGCCGAATTCAACCGTTTCATTGACATCGTAATAACCGCATTCCTGAAGTATGCATAAGAACTGATTGCCCGGGGCTTCCCCGGCTCTCTTGCTTATCCGCAGCATTTCTGCGAGACGCTTGTCATTAAGCTCATGTTCTATCCATGAGAACAGCCTCTCATCCATCATGTCCACGCAAAGCAAGGGATAATTATATATCACATAACACAGCTCCTGCTCAGTTTTAATTCCGATATTCAGTTTACTGTGGCTAAAGGGCTTATCCGCGCCCCTTCTGCATAGGATCAGTGACATATTGTTTCTCTTACTTTAATATTTTTATTGTTTTTGATCACGTATACGCTCAGACAGCTGATCTTTCCCGTTACGCAATTATCTGTATCGCTTAATAGATGCTTACCTTCTCATCTATTACCGCCTCACTTGCCGGATACAGCTCTCCGAAACCGAGATCCTCTACATGTATATGCATGTGTTCGTTATCTTCAAGCTCTATGGAAAGCGCAGCCTTGGTACATCTGTCCGGCCGCTTCGGGAAGTTTTCGAGCATTACTCTTACGGTCTTTCTGCCCTTAAACTTGTCCACCGGCATTATATCAATATCTATATAATCCTGATCGTGAGGAAGTACCTCTACATATGCCTTGGCATCATACCAGGGTCTTCCTGCCGGGACAAGCACCAGTTTTGACTCTCTTTCTCCGATATATACCTGCATGGATATCTCGGCAGCAAGACTGGTATCGCTGAATATAAGATAAGCCGGCTCCCTGTTTTCCGACAATTCCGCTGCATGCAGTGCGGCGCCTATGGCAAAAAGTCCGTTCTCGTATACTACCTTACGCTTCCTGCATATATAAGATATAAAGCTCTTGGCCCAGTCTGTCCTCTCAAAGCCCTTGCCCGTAAGTATTACCGCAGAATATATATCCGAGCCGAGACAACGCTTTGCCGCATCTGTCATGATACGGTCTCCCAGTTCGGATCCGGAATCTTTTTTAAGTATCCCTATACGGAAATTCTCCTCCAGCTCACTTGACTCCACGACCACACTGGTCTTGCTGATGCCTCTTACAGTCTTCATCTTATAGAAGTAGAGTGACTCATCAGACAGATCGAAGAGTGCAGTCATATTGGCATAGAATTCCTTACTCTGTGACAAGGTATAATAAACAAAGGCATCGGAATGACTGATGATGCATATCGCTTCCTTTCTCACCCCGGCATCCGCCGCGGCTTCGGCAATAACATCCATCTCCGACTTCTCGGCACTTCGCAGTGCTATCACGAGTCTGTCTATGCTGTCCGCACTTGCTCCGTTCGTAAGCTGCCACAGCATTGCCGCAATAAGCCTTGAGATAAGCTGTTTTGCAGTGTAAGCCTTCCTCATGACCGTAGAAGTGCCGCCTTTTTTGAGCAGGCTGAGCAGTTTATCGGTGAGTACACCCTTGCCGCTCAAAGCAAGCCTGTAGGCCTCCTCGCCTATATACCACAGATCATCCTTCTTTTCTCTGCATACGACAGCCGGCGCGCTGAGCAGGAGCTTATCCTCATGTAGATATCCGCTTATATAATCATCGCAAAGATCTAATCCAATGTTGAGTGACATAAATCAATTCTCCAAGTCAAATAACAGCTTAACCGTCTCTGTTCTCTCGGCATACTCGAGCATATTCTCCCTAAGCAGACCGATATCTCTATCCTCTATCGCACGAGTCATGGTATCCAGACTCGCAAATACCTCATCTCTCTGACGATGGTATTTCTTAACACTGATGATACCCTCCTCTGCAGCGGTATCGTCATAATCGTTATTATATATCAGATACTGCAGTTCATCACCCTTGAACAGTACCGTAGACATTATGTAAATGTTTTTGTATACGTGCTGCATATCTGTAACACGATACTCGTTATTATCCGGAAGTATACGTGTCAGAAGCTTCGGCCTTGCCGGAGTCGTCGCATTAAACTGCACATAAAAGCGCATGCATATATCTTCGGGTATGCTTATCTTTTTACGCAGCTTCTTGGTATACCTGAATATCAGTCCCGAAGCTATAAGATCATCCGTAATCTCGGCACAGAGCTTTGTTTCTTCCTCATCAAGACTGTCAAGATCCGCATAAAAGCTTGTGAGCGCGAGTCTATAGATAAGCGGCATATTGAGAGGCTCTGAACTTCCCTTAAAATAGCTCCTCAGTGCCTCATACATAATGCCTCCTACCTCTTCCTCATGAAGGAAAGCATCTGCACATCTTTCCGTAAGATAGGCTCTGAGCAGGAATTCGGTATACTGGCAATTATCAATATAGCTCTCGAAGCTCTCGTCGATATGCTCTCTTGAACCGGTAAACAATTTGACAGCCAGTATCTTTTCCGGCAGTTCCTTAAGGGGTATTTCCTTTAACTTAAGGCTCTGCATCAAAGCATACATATCCTCCGAAGCACCCTCATAATGTTCCGCAAGGAAATCAAGTATGACCGCATCTGCCGAACCATAGTCAAATATAAGCTTGGCCACGGCTATGAAATAAGGAGATACCTCCTTGTCTCTGCACGGTACTTCTCCGGTTTCGATCAATGATGATATAAAACCGGCAAGTGCTTCAAGGTCAAGCTTATCCGGACCTATCTGTCTGATCATGCTCAAGATACGCTTAACATCCATCTTGTCGGCATTGCACAGCGCCTTGAAGAGCTTGCCGCAGGCGGCACCGGTATTGTCCTCCTCCTTCAGCATATCCTCCCAAAGCTCACATTTACCGTAATCACAAAGACATTCTATAAGTGATGCTCTGAGTTCACGGCTTATTTCAAGCTCGTTGAAGGCTCTCCTGATGACACTTATCTCTTCATCACCGTTCAGCCCTCTGCCGGCTATCTCCCTTACAGCCGATAACAGCAGCATCTCATGCTCGGGCGCAAGCTCAAAGCAGCGTCTTAAGATATCAGGGCGCGCAAAAAGCTCCTTTCGCTCGTATATGATCTCATTGCTTACATCAACGGCTTCGTTATATTCATTAAAGCGATAAAACTTAAATTCCGCATCATTAAAATACACCGGAACAAAGCTCTCTCCTTTTATGATATCGGAACGCCACGCACGCTCAAGTCCCTTATAGCTTACCGTCAGATAATCAGCCTCTCCTTTTGAAATATCAAAACGGCTGCATTTAAATATATCTGGAAGTATGCCTGCCGCCTTGGTATCTATCATGCCCGGATATATCATCCTGTCATACATTAAGGCAAGATCGTTATCTATAAGCTCTTTAAATGCGGCATTGATCGTGAAGCTGCTTATCGCAGCCTCGTACTGATTGTACAGCTCAGAATCTGTATCCAGATGCAGTAAAATATTTTTATATAATTTCTTAAGCATTCCATGCTCGGCATAGCTCTCATAAGAGAAGTAGATATACACCTCTCTCGGCATAGGTTCATCGGAATCGTCCGGATAAGCATATACATAGCTCTCATACAGACCTGTCATGTTGACACCGCGCTTAATTGCCTCTCCATACATGGCAAAGGCATAACCCGAGGCATTCTCGGATCTTATCAGTGCGGCAAGCACTCCTTCAAACAGGTCCTCATCCTCCGGAAGCTCGGAGCAAAGTATGGCATATTGCTCATCATCTTCAATGTCTGTGCCATCTGCCTGCCTTGCCGATGTCATAACTCTCAGCGGATTTTTCACTAAACTCTCAGGCTTTGCCTCGGCAGGAACATCGAAATCAGATATAAGTGCAGGATCTGTTCCTGATCCGCTATCTGTATTTCTTCCGCCCTCATTGGTATCTGTTGCCGTAAATGTATAGGCAAGAGCAAATTCACCTGCGCTTGTAACAAACATGATCCTGCCGTCAAGCTTATCCCCTGCCTTAAGTCCTGTACTGTCTATAGCTATTGAAAAATGTATACGTCTTCCGGCAAAGGTTCTCGGTTCTATATTTATCCTCGGGCTGTCCGGAAAACATATTCCCTTTGTGGCAGCTCCGTTTTCCCCTACAAGCTCTGCTCTGAAACCGTTGGCTCTGCCCGGAAATATCTCATAGCAAAAAGACTCCGGTATAATACTTATTACCGGTGTCTCTGTATCTGTTATTCCCTTAGACAATCTCGTCAGCTTTTCTTTCATTGATTGTTCTCTTGACTCTTGATCGGAATATGCGTCCGCAGCTCGGGCCGGCAGCCCTTTTAAGACAGAGCTCGGACTTCCGACGATTATTCACGCTAATTGTATCATAAGTGTTCTTATTATTCATTAATAAAAATATTCGATTTCTCGGAAGTTTGACACCCCAAAACGCTAAAAGCCTTGTATGGCTTTGTTTTTTTGT
>JAUNWP010000045.1 GCA_030540255.1 Eubacteriales bacterium
CGGACTTGTCATCGTTTTTATTATGGCGGTGACGGTTGTAGCGACATATAAGCTGAAGATAGGAACCGCATATCGCGCAATCGGTCTGACGACTGTATCAATATTGTTTGCATACATGTCAATAATGTCAATCTATACAAATGTAACGGCAGCTGTCGACCACAGACATGATCATGAACGCATGAACCTGCTTGAAAATGAGGTGAACACGGATTCTTTGACAGGTCTCGGAAACAGATATGCATTTGACAGGCTGCTGGAGGAAATAGAGCGTGATCCTGAGAGCTTTGCAAGTGCGATCCTTGTTATGATAGATCTTAACGGACTAAAATATACGAATGATACTTACGGTCATGAAGCGGGAGATGAGCTTATAACTTATGCCGCAAAATGTATAAGTGAGACAGTCGGAAGCGAAGCGGAATGCTTCCGTATAGGCGGAGATGAATTTACCGTGGTGCTGCGTGATAATTACGGAAGTATCGATATGCGTCTTGCTGAAATGCACAGGTGGGTAGAGAAACATAATAAAAACGCCCGATATAAACTGTCTATGGCGCACGGAGAGAGCAGTCTGAGATATCCGGAAGGTGATTTTAAAAGTGTCAGTGACTGGAAACAGGAAGCCGATATCAACATGTACAATAACAAAGAACTCAGCTCCATACGTCGTTTTGTAAAGCCGGGATCGAAATATCAGGATATATTGAGACATATCATTAATTGTGTCGGCAATTTAAACGGCTGCCGTGAGGAGATAGATAAAGGTCTCGGAAGTGAATATGATCCTGAAATCGGACAGATAGTACTTGATAACTGGGATGAGATAACTGATATACTGCTTAATAAGAATAACAGAAACATAAAAGATGTGACAGAAGTATAATGCGTATCCTTAAGCTGCGGCGATTCACAAAATGAGTTGACGCAGCTTATTTTTAATTCATATTTTGTAAAAGGAAATCCGGGCTGCTCGTTTTATCGAACAGCCCGGTCATTGATCTCTAAAGTATAACGCATCCGAGTTAAAGGATAGAAAGGGTGAGGCAATTTGCAGTAATGCCTGTTTTGTTGGGGTAAATGGATCAAAAACCCGAATGCAATTATATTTTATTTGTTAGGAGTTGATTGGTTTATTTCTCTTCCTGATGACATTATAATAACAGAAATACTTATCATATTGAAATACATCATATATCGTTTTGTGATATATTTAAGATATGACAAGAAGACGAAAAAATGGCTAAATGCTTAGGTTTATGGTATAATTTAACAGTTTACAAATGCTTGCTTTGGAGAAAATGACCAATAAAAATTGGTGAGATTTTTAAAATAATTTTTAAAAAATTGCTTTTCGGTGGACATAATATTGAGAAGATACAGTGCCCGAAGTAAGCTTAAGATCGGTAGTGATAAGGCATAAGGAAGGGAATCATATGACAGGAATAATTATCAATGTGCTTGCAGTTGCAATCGGGGGTATTTTAGGTGCTTTACTGGGGGATAAATTATCCGAAGATTTTGTCAAAGCCTTAAATTCCGTATTCGGTATATGTGCACTTGGTATGGGAATTTCCTCGCTTATGCTCATGGAAAATATGCCTGCGGTGATACTTGCAGTAATACTGGGTACGGTCATAGGACTTGTTATACATTTGGGTGATAAGATAAGCGGCTTCGGAGTACTCTTGCAGAAACTGATAACAAAGGAAGAGGATAAGCTGATCGATGAAAATGAAGCAGTGAGCCTGATTCAAAAGGACGGCTATACAAAGCATTTGGATGTTTCATTGTTTGTTACCGCTATGGTGCTTTTTTGTTCAAGCGGAACAGGTATATACGGCAGCATTGACGCGGGTATGACCGGAAATATCACCATACTTTTATCCAAGTCGGTATTGGATCTGTTTACGGCAATGATATTTGCATGCAGCTTAGGACCGATAACATCACTTATTGCGGTTCCGCAGCTTATCATATTCGTTGTATTGTATCTGCTCGCAGGGACAATATTCCCGCTTACCACTCCGGAGATGATAGGAGATTTCAAGGCCTGCGGAGGATTTATACTCTTAGCTACGGGACTTCGTATTGCCAAGATCAAGGAGTTTCCTATAGCTGATATGATTCCGGCTATGATCATTGTAATGCCGATAAGCTATATTTGGACCGCTTATATAATACCGTTATTGTAATAATATGAAAAAAGTTTTGCTGTTCTAATAAAGAGGCTGTTGACAGTCTTAGGGTATAGTGATATATTAATGCCTATCAAACCAGTAGGTTCACTGGTAAAAAGAAAATAATATGCATAACAAGTAAAGCATTTACAGTATTGATCAAGGAGACACAGCAATGAAAGTTTATGAGAAGATTACAGACCTTATCGGTTCCACACCATTGGTCAAGCTTGGCAACTACTCCAAGAACAGAGGACTTGAAGCAAATGTCATTGCTAAGGTGGAGTTTTTTAATCCGGCCGGAAGTGTTAAGGACAGAGTAGCCAAGGCTATGCTCGATGATGCCGAGGAGAGAGGCGTACTTAAGCCGGGAGCTACTATCATTGAGCCTACCAGCGGTAATACAGGTATCGGACTTGCTTCGGTTGCTGCATCAAGAGGCTATAAGCTGATCCTCACCATGCCGGATACCATGAGCGTTGAGCGTCGTAATCTTCTTAAGGCATACGGTGCAGAACTTGTGCTTACAGACGGTATCAAGGGCATGAAGGGTGCTATTGCCAAGGCGGAGGAGCTTGCGGCTGCTACCCCGGGAAGCTTTGTACCGAGCCAGTTTACAAATCAGGTCAATCCTGCGGCACACAGAGCAAGCACCGGACCGGAGATATGGAATGATACCGACGGAAAGGTTGATATATTTGTAGCAGGTGTAGGTACAGGCGGAACCGTCACAGGAGTCGGCGAGTATCTTAAGTCACAGAATCCTGATATTAAGGTTTATGCGGTTGAGCCTGCAACATCACCGGTACTTTCAAAGGGTACTGCAGGACCGCATAAGATACAGGGGATAGGCGCGGGCTTCGTTCCGGAGACACTTAACACCAAGGTTTATGACGAGGTTATTCCGGTAAGCAATGAGGATGCATTTGCAACGGGCAAGGCAGTTGCAAGAGAAGAAGGAATGCTTGTAGGTATTTCATCGGGAGCTGCTCTTTATGCGGCTACAGAGCTTGCAAAGAGACCGGAGAATAAGGGCAAGAATATAGTTGTACTGCTTCCTGATACAGGAGAGCGTTATCTTTCAAGCCCAATGTTTGCGGATTGATGAATTATTGAAAGCCTACTAAATATATGTTATTATAGTACTTATATTTAGGGAGGCATTTTGAATCATGAGGATATCGACAAAGGGAAGATATGCGTTGCGTCTGCTCCTGGATCTTGCAGAGCATCAGGGAGACGGATATGTGGCACTGAAGGATATTGCCGAGAGGCAGATGATATCCAAGAAGTATCTTGAGCAGATAGTCCCCATACTCAACCGATCCGATATACTTAAAACAAATCGCGGCTATCAGGGCGGATACAGGCTCGCCAAGGACCCGTCGAAATATACGGTAGGAAACATCTTGAGATTGACAGAAGGAAGTCTGTCGCCGGTTCCCTGTGTTGAGCAGGAGCCTGTTGAGTGTGAGCGCAGCGCAGATTGTTTGACGCTTCCGCTTTGGCAGGGACTTTATAAGGTGGTCAATGACTATCTTGATTCTGTTACACTTCAGGATATCATTGATTGGCAGAAGGCTAAGTATTCCAATGACTATTGCATTTGATGATACAAGCTTCAGAAGACCGGTACCATAGGCGGTGAAATTTTTTAAACACAGAATTAAACATTAAAGTTATAGAATCAGCAGCAGGTATCTGACGATGCCGGCTGCTGATTTTTTTGACTGCTCTGCTCTTGAGACGGGGATGTCGCCCAAGAGTTTCTTTTTCTCTAAAGCGACAGCCTCATAATGAGAATCTGTGATTTTAACATAAAATAAGAACAGGCACCGTGAGGTGCCTGCCTTGAAGGGTGTTTTGAAAGGTTTGTTTTTAGGGGATCATCTAAATCTCTATCTCTCTTATCTCTTTACACGCATATAATATCGAGAAATTATGACACTGATGTGTATCATCTATAAAAAAAGTATAAAAAGTATAAAATTTTTATAAACAAACAGAATAAATCATAAAGAAACGCTTGAAAAAGCCGATACGAAGGTGGCAGACTGCAAAATAGTCCTATAGAGTCATGTCTTTAGTCCTGATAATATGGCATAATGACGCAAAAGTACTTTTGAAGAAACAAAAAAAGTACTTAAAATGTACATTCTAAAGAACCTTATAAGTTCATAGTGGTAAGTTATACGGCTTGATGTTAGAATGTATTCGATATTTGACATTTTTATAACAATCTTAAAAAACAATAGTGAACAAAGGAGTTTTCTATGCGCGGAGTCGATACCAATGTAGTAGATTTAAGAAAACAGGTCTATACAGAAATAGCAAGACTTTCATATGATTATGACGGAGATTTTCAGGCTCTTAAGAAGGATATAACACATATTCCGTATGATCTTATACCGGGAGAGGTGGCAAATTATCGTGACGACGTATTTTTGGAGAGAGCCATCATTCGTGAGCGTCTGAGGCTTGCCATGGGACTTCCTTTAAGAAGAGCGGATGAGATGGCACCTATGGGTGAGGGACTCGAGGAAGCTATAAAGCCGGAGAAGTATTATCAGCCGCCGCTTATCGATATAATCAAGTTTGCATGTCATTCATGTCCGGATAATGTAGTGACCGTTACCGATCAGTGTCAGGGCTGTCTTGCAAGACCTTGTACGGTGGTATGTCCGAAGAAGGCTGTATCTATCAAGAACAGACGCTCTGTAATAGATCAGGATCTGTGCATCAAATGCGGAAAATGTATAGATGCATGTTCTTACGGAGCAATTCACAGAATGACACGTCCGTGTGCATCTGCCTGCGGAATGAAGGCTATCAGCTCAGATGAGTTCGGAAGAGCCGATATAGATCAGGAGAAGTGCGTATCCTGCGGTATGTGTCTTGCAAACTGTCCTTTCGGAGCAATCTCAGATAAGGCACAGATATTCCAGCTTATTCAGGCTATTAAAAATGAAAATGTTCCGGTATATGCTGCTATAGCGCCTGCCGTAACAGGACAGTTCGGACCGGATCTTCCTCCTAACAAGATCAGATCTGCATTTAAGGCTCTCGGCTTTGAGGATGCTGTAGAGGTTGCTATAGGTGCCGATCTCTGCACTATCATGGAAGCACAGGACTTTATGGAAGAAGTACCTGAGAAGCTGCCTTTCCTTGCAACCTCATGCTGCCCGGCATGGTCGGTCATGGCCAAGAAACTCTTCCCTCAGCAGGCAGAGTCTATATCGATGGCACTGACTCCTATGGTGCTTACAGGACGTCTTATCAAGAAGAAGCATCCTGAGTGCAAGGTTGCATTTATCGGACCTTGCGCCGCAAAGAAGCTTGAGGCCAGCCGCCGTACTATACGAAGCGATGTTGACTTTGTGCTTACCTTTGAGGAACTTAAGGGTATGTTTGAAGCAAAGAAGATCAACTTTAAGGAGCTTCCGGAGACAGAAGAGATGACAGGCGGATCCGGTGACGGAAGAGGCTTTGCCGTAAGCGGCGGAGTTGCCAATGCTGTTGTTAACTATATTAAGGAAGTAGATCCTGAGCGTGAGGTCAAGGTTGCCTCGGCACAGGGACTTGAGGATTGCCGTAAGCTGCTTATGGCGGCAAAGGCAGGCAAGTATGACGGATATCTGCTTGAGGGTATGGCATGTCCGGGCGGATGTATAGCCGGAGTAGGAACTATCCAGCCTATAGCCAAGTCAAAGGCTGCAAATCAGATACAGCAGAAAAATTCTGTCAATGCCCATGCCAATGCCAGTGAATATAAGGATCTGCTTGCATCACTCAGTGAAAGTGATCTTAAGGCACCGGATGAAAAATGACGTAAACGGCGTGCATGATAAGGCTTATTTTTGTTAGAAATTGAGCTATTGTAGACGTCTTACGAGTGTACTATAATCCGTACAAGGTCTAAGGAGACCTTTGAAACTCATATCAAAGATTTGCGGCTCAAATTCAAGATATAAGCGGAATGGGTTATAAAAAACTTTTATATTCAAAGGGGTAACATTATGAAAAAAAGAGTTTTGTGTGCGATGACGGCAGCTGTGCTTGCGCTTTCTATGCTTGCAGGCTGCGGAAGCAATAACGCCGAGACGACAAGCGCCGCCGAGGAGTCAAGTGTTGAGGAGACGGAGACCGAATCCCAGAGTGCCGAGGCAGAGAGTACCGAAGCGGATGCCGATAAAGTGACCGTGCGTATCGGTGCTATGAGCGGACCTACCGCAATGGGACTTGTTAAGCTTATGGCTGACAATGAGGAAGGCCTCACCGCAAATGATTACGAATTTGCAGATCTTGCAACGGAAGCATCTGCAATGGTTACACCGCTTGCACAGGGTGAGCTTGACATAGCAGCTGTTCCTGCTAACCTTGCTTCCACACTTTACAATAAGACAAACGGCGGAGTAGAGGTACTTGCAGTCAATGCACTGGGAGTACTTGATCTTGTAGAAAAGGGCGATACGCTTACAGGTATGCAGGATCTTGCGGGTCATACAGTCTACGCAACAGGACAGTCGGCAGTTCCGGAGTATGTCATCAGATATATCCTTAATGCAAACGGCATAGATCCGGATAAGGATCTTGAGATTAAGTGGTGTGCAGATACCACAGAGGCTCTTTCTTATCTTAAAGAGGATGCCGATGCCGCAGCTATCCTTCCTCAGCCTTTTGCAACAGCAGCAATGGCACAGGTAGAGGGACTTCGTATAGTTCAGGATCTCAACGATGCATGGAATGCTCTTGATACAGGCTGTGAGATCACAACAGGTGTTATAGTTGCAAGAAAGGATTTCGCAGAGGCAAATCCTGAGGCAATCGAAAACTTCCTGCTTGAGTATGCCGATTCTGTAGTATATACAGAGGAAAATGCAGCCGACAGTGCAGCACTTATAGAAAAGTATGGTATAGTAGCAAAGGCAGCAATTGCCGAGAAGGCTCTTCCTGACTGCCATATAGTATGCCTTGCAGGAGAGGATATGAAGAAGGCACTCTCAGGCTTCCTTGAGATTTTGTTTGAGCAGAATCCGGAGTCTGTCGGAGGAGCACTTCCGGGAGATGATTTCTATTTCAATGGAGAAGCGCACCTGTAATAAAAATAAGAGTGTGAATGCATCGGTCGGCGGGAGCCGATTGAGAAATAATGCGGAAAAATTGGGAGCAGTGCTTATAGCACTGCTCTTTTGGCAGCTTGCAGCGAAACTTATCGACAGCAGCATTCTTATGGCAACACCTGTAGAGGTGCTTAAGCGACTTACTACAATTTGGAGGGATGATGGCTTTGTCGAAGTTATCTTGTTTACTCTGACGAGGATCAGCTTAGGCTATCTCTTAGCCGTAGCGGCAGGTCTGTTGGCGGCATTTACAGCAAATGCCTGCAGAGCGGTAGAAGTATTATTGTCGCCCTGGGTTGCGGCATTTCGTGCGGTACCGGTAGCTTCAATGATAGTGATACTTCTGATATGGGTATCTGCGGTCAATTTATCTGTGATTGTTGCATTTCTTGTGGTTTTTCCTGTCGTATATACCAATATGCTGGCTGGACTTAAGTCGAGAAGCACAGCACTTTGGGAGATGGCTAAGGTGTTTACAATGAGCAGAGGAAAATATCTGAGATATGTATTGCTGCCACAGCTTAAACCTTATATGCTCTCAGCCTGCTCGGTAACTGCAGGCATGGCGTGGAAGGCTGGTGTCGCGGCAGAGGTAATAGGAACACCGCCGAGATCCATTGGAAAGATGATATATCAGTCAAAGATATGGCTTAACACAGCAGATCTGTTTGCGTGGACACTGATACTCGTGTTTCTCAGTGTGATTTTTGAGAAATTGTTCATATCTTTGCTGAAAAAGCTGCTCAAGGTGGATAAACATGAGTGATATAGTCATTGAAAATATCAATAAAAGCTATGACGGTAAGCCGGTTATCAAGAAACTGAGCCTTGTGCTCAGAGAGGGACAGCTGTATCTGCTTAATTCCCCGTCCGGGACAGGCAAGACTACCTTGCTGCGTATATTGATGGGGCTTGAGAATGCGGACAGCGGTTATTTGCGTGGCGTTCCAAGACGCATATCGGTCATGTTTCAGGAGGATAGACTGATAGAGGAACTGAGTGTACGCAAAAATATAGAGCTTGTTGCAGATGATAAGGGACGTATAGAAGAGAGCTTAAGAGAGCTTGGGCTGGATGGATATGCCGATAAGGCTGTAAATGAGCTTAGCGGCGGTATGAAGAGGCGTGTGGCACTTATACGGGCTATACTGCATGCTTCGCAGCTGGTACTCCTGGATGAGCCGTTTACAGGGCTTGATCAAAAGACAAAGGAAGAGGCTGCCGGGTATATAATCAGACATCTGGATGGGCGTACCGCCGTAATAGCAAGCCATATAGGCGATGAACATATAGATACAATTGCAGAGCATATAGACATTTGAAAACGCGGATCCGGCAGATAATTTTGATGATCCGGAAGTTATATAGAAATCAGAAAAATGCCGTGCACGCCAAAAACGTACACGGCATTTCGACATTTAAAACAGATACAATGCTATGTATACCGTGGTCAGAAGACCTAAGGCTCCTAAAGCAATGTATTTTTTTTTGTCTTTGAGATAGCCTACACATAAACTGAGTATGATTATGGCTGTTATGAGTAGCATTTTACCGCCGGTCATGCAGATGTTTCCTTCCTTCAGATCTCAAGCAGCTCGCTGTAAGCCCTGAGAGCTCCGTCACAGTCGCGGGCAAGGACCTTCTTTGCAAGAAGCTTGCCGAGCTGAACGCCCTCCTGATCAAAGCTGTTGATATTCCATATGAAGCCCTGATACATAACTTTATTTTCAAAGTGTGCAAGTATTGCACCCAAAGCTTCGGGGTCAAGCTGCTCGCCGACTATTATACTCGAAGGACGTCCGCCTGCAAAGTATTTGTTGGCATTGGCATCATCCTTGCCGCAGGCAAAAGCCATGATCTGAGCAACAACGTTGGCGCAAAGCTTCTGCTGGCTGGTACTGCCCTCTATGACTGTATCCATGCCGGTCTGATTATGCTTAAAGCCTATGAACTGAAGCGGTATGATGTCGGTTCCCTGATGAAGGAGCTGATAGAATGAGTGCTGACCGTTTGTGCCCGGTTCTCCGAATATAACGGGACCGGTCTTGTAGCTTAAAGGCTCTCCGAAACGGTTGACACTCTTGCCGTTTGATTCCATATCAAGCTGCTGCAGATGAGCCGGGAAACGGCTCAGTGCCTGTGAGTAAGGGAGTACGGCAGTAGTGCCGTATCCCAGTACATTACGTTCATAGACTCCGATAAGAGCATCCAGCATAGCGGGATTTTTACGTATATCGGGGTTCGTATCAAGTACGTCCTCGGCATGAGCACCGGCAAGGAAACGTGCGAAAACGTCTGCACCGAAGGCAAGCGATAGTACAGCACCTCCTACGGCAGAGCTTGAGGAATAACGTCCGCCGATATAATCATCCATAAAGAATGCGGCAAGATAATCCTTACTCTTTGCAAGAGGAGAGGTCTCGCTTGTAACTGCGATCATATGTCCGGCCGGATCAAGTCCCGCAGCCTTTAATGCTGTCTTTACAAAGGCTTCGTTGGTAAGAGTTTCAAGCGTGGTTCCGGATTTGGATACAAGTATAAATAAGGAATGCTCAAGATCTATGGACTTAAGTACCGATGCGGCATCATCCGGATCGACATTACTGATAAAATGCGCTTTCATCCTGAGCTTGTTATTTGCCTTTGCCCAATTCTCAAGAGCTATATACATTGCACGAGGACCTAAGTCGCTTCCGCCTATGCCTATCTGAACGACTGTTGTGAAACGCTCGCCTTTGGCATTTGCGATATCACCCTTATGTACCGCGTCCGAAAAATCCGCTATCTTAGCCTGCTCATGAGTATAGAACTCATGTTTATCTACTCCGTCCGCTATAACGGGATCACCCAGTTGTCCGCGGCAGAGCTGATGCAGTACCAGACGATTCTCTCCGGTATTGATAACGGCACCGTTATAGAGCTCTCTGAATTTTGCGCTGAGCTCGGCTTCATCGGCAAGCGCCTGAAGCTTCGAAAGTATCTCGTCATCAACAGCCTTGGATGCAAAGCAATAGCTGAGACCGCTGCTCATGGCCACCTTATAGTCTGCCACACGTTTGGCAGAATGTTCTCCCGACATGAGGGTCTTGAGATCGGCTCTGTGAGTATCGGAACAAAGCTCTTTAAAGCTTGACAATTCATCCGGATTTTTCCAGGAAACCATGCTTGTTACTCCTTAAATCTAATGTTTGAGAATTGCATGAGCTGCTTTGCAGCGGAGCAATTCGTGGATATCATCTTGAGGGGGCAAAATTTCTTTTGCCCCCTGTATTATTATTTGTTATCGTGCGGAAGGTATCCGTGTACATGCAATAGAGCATGAGATCTCTCACCCAAAGGCTTCTTGAGGTAAGTGCGGTAGAGTGCCGCAACATCAGGATTTTCGTGAGAATATCTTATCTCGGAATGCTTATCGAGGTTCCAAAGCATGTTGCCTCGATCTGCTGCGCACTCCTTGCCTTCGTGTATCGGCTGTCCGCCGCCGCCTGCACAGCCGCCCGGACAGGCCATGACCTCAACGAAGTCATAATCTACGGTTCCTGCATCTACCGCCTCCATAAGTCTGCGTGTATTGGCAAGACCGCTGACTACGGCAACCTTTATAAGACCTGCTCCCGGAATGTTGAATCTGGCTTCCTTCCAAGGCTTATTGCCTCTTACTGCCGTAAATGCGTCCGGTCCCGGGTTTTCTCCGGTGATCAGATAGTAAGCTGATCTGAGTGCCGCGTCCATAACTCCTCCGGTAGCACCGAAGATAACAGCGGCTCCGGTACTGCTGCCGAGCGGTGAATCAAACGGCATTTCCTCTAATTCCTCAGGAACGATGAAATCGGAACGGAACAGTCTGCACATCTCACGGGTAGTAAGAACTACATCAACGTCAGGGTCTCCGCAAGCCGAGTTCATATCGGGAAGATTGATCTCTTCCTTTTTGGCTGAACATGGCATGATCGATATTACAAAGAGCTTATGCGGATCTACGCCTATCTGCTCTGCAAAATAACTCTTGGCTAATGCACCGAACATTTGCTGAGGCGACTTTGCCGTAGAGAGGCAGTCTGCGTAAGACGGGAACTGGGATTTCATAAAGCTTACCCATCCAGGACAGCAGCTTGTGAACATTGGCCAGCGATGTTTGCCCTTGTGTGTGAAACGCTCTATGAATTCGCTTCCCTCCTCCATGATCGTAAGATCTGCGGTGAAGTTGGTATCGAATACATAATCAAAGCCCATGCTCTTTAAAGCGGCAACAAGTCTTCCGGCTGTAGCGTATTTCTTGGAAAGACCGAAGCTTTCTGCCCATGCAACACGAACCGCAGGAGCTATCTGAACAACTGTCGTAATATCAGGGTCTGCAAGCGCATGAAGCACACGCATGGTATCGTCTCTGATAGTAAGTGCTCCTGTAGGACAGTGAGTTACGCACTGACCGCAGAAAGTACAATCTGTGTCTCTGAGTCTCCTGCTGTAGGAAACATCAACGGTAGTTCTTGAACCGGTTCCGGCGAGATCCCATATATGCATGCCCTGAACCTTGTCACAGATCTGTATGCAACGCATGCACTTGATACATTTTGAAGCCTCACGTATTACAGGTACAGACAGATCGACCTTGGATCTCTCGGGCTTTACCTCATACGGCTGGTAATGAATATTGAGGTCATAGCACATCTTCTGGAGCACACAGTTATCGGAACGAATACATATAGTACAGTTCGAATTATGCTGTGAAAGGATAAGACGCAGATTGGTCTTTCTCGCTTCACGTACTCCCGGTGAATTGGTGTGTATCGCCATGCCTTCCGTAACAACGGTGTTGCAGGCAGGCTGATAACGGTCTGTTCCCTCTATCTCAACCAGACACATTCTGCAGGCGGCGATCTCATTGATCTCCTTCAAATAGCACAGATGAGGAATAGGAATATTGTTTTTCTCCGCAACCTCGAGGATAGTCGTTCCCTCGGGTGCCTTTAAGCTTTTTCCGTTTATAGTGAAGTTTACCATTTTTCGACACGACCTCCTCTGAAATTACCGTATCCGAAGTGATCGCAGCGCAGACATCTGCCGGACTCTCTGTGAGCCTCTTCGTCTGTGTATCCGCATTCGATACATAGGAAATCATTCTTTCTTTCGCTTGCGTCTCTCTCGGAGATGCTTATGCGTCCTCTTGCCTTGAGATCCTTGAAGACAGGTGCCGGTACGGTCACGTTCGAAGTGATCTCATGATGGAAACCTAGATACTCATCTATATTTGCGGCAGCAACCTTACCTGCTGCTATCGCTCTGATAACTGTTGCGGGACCTGTTACGCAGTCACCGCCGGCGAATACACCGTCGAGATCCGGAAGTTTTGTATCGGATTCGGCAAGGAAGGTGCCTCCTCGCTGGATCTTGACACCGCTCTGCTCGAAGGTGGAGCTCTTGATTCCCTGACCTACGGCAATGATTATAATATCTGCCGGGATACGGTGCTCAGGTACGGAAGCAACCGCAGGACTCGGTCTGCCTGTTCTCGGATCGATCTCTCCGATTATCTGAGGCTGAGTCCAAAGAGCAACCGCTCTGTTGTTTTCATCGGTCTCTATGCGTATAGGAGCTTCGAGTGAGAGTATCTCTGCACCCTCGGCTATAGCACCTTCAACCTCCTCCGGCTGAGCTGTCATATCGGACTGACGTCTGCGGTAAACTACGGAGACATTTTCGGCTCCGAGTCTGATAGCACTTCTGGTAACGTCCATTGCAACGTTGCCGCCTCCGATAACCACGACTCTCTTGCCTGTGAAATCGAATTCTTCTTCATCACCGATAGCGCTGAGGAGCTGAACGGCTGACATTACGCCCTCGCTGCCTTCGCCTTCGATACCCATCTTTTTATCTGTCTGGGCACCGATAGAAAGATAGAGGCAATCGTAATCCTTCTTAAGATCGTCAAAGGTGATATCGGTTCCTATCTCGACATTGCGGTGAACCTGTATGCCGAGAGAAAGTATGGACTTGATCTCATTGTCAAGTACTGTGCGCGGCAGACGATAGTTAGGTATGCCGTAGCGCATCATGCCGCCGAGAGCCTTGTGACGCTCGAATATAGTGACCTTATGGCCCATAAGTGCAAGATAATATGCTGCAGACAGACCGCCCGGACCTCCGCCTACAACGGCAACCCGCTTGCCTGTCGGTGCTGCACACTTAGGCTGCGGAACATTTCCGGCATGATCGACCGCATAACGCTTGAGAGCTCTGATGTTAAGCGGATCGTCTACCATGTTACGGCGACATCGTGCCTCGCAAGGGTGCTCACAGATATAAGCACATGCTGCCGGAAGAGGGTTATCCTTACGGATAAGGCGAACTGCATCCTCACAGCGACCCTCATTGATAAGGGAAATGTATCCCGGTATATCAACACCTGCAGGACAGAGTGCTACGCAAGGAACAGGGTTCTTGAGACTGCCGAGACATCTGTGACGATAGATGTGCTCCTCATAATCATCCTTGAAGCCCTCGAGACCCATCAATACAAGCTCTGCCGCATCAATACCGATAGCGCAGTCGGCTGTTCTGATGATTACTCTTGCGGTTGATTCGATGCGGTCAAGTATACTCGGATCAGGCTCGCCCTCGAGTACATCATGCAGCATTGCATTAAGCTGCGCGAGACCGATACGGCACGGTACACACTTTCCGCAGGTCTGGGCCTGACACAGGCTCAGGAAATTAAGCGCCATATCAACAGGACACAGACCAGGCGGGCTGGCTGCTATACGACGTTCCATATTGCGATACATCTGATCGACGATCGCCTGCACCTTACTTGGTGTCTTTACGTCCAAACGACTCATGTTATCACTCCCCCACTCAATTACTTACAAGTTTGAACATGTGATATAATTATCAAAAATAAAGTTTTTGCATACCCTTAAGGTATTTAAAGTGTAAGATACATTTTGTACAAATGCAATAAAAGTTACCTTTTTAACGAATTAGCGTATGTTGAAATGTGTGAATGCTTTATATGATACAGGGGCAAAAGACCGGAAATTCGACCTAAGTTTGCCTGTAGGAGCAATAATGAAAATGAAGCTGCCGTTTGCTGTGAGGCGGAAGTATATAGAGTTATCATGCTGTAAGATCGGAGAAGAAATATTGTATGAAATATAAATGTCACAATAAGAAGATATATATAATTGCGGCGGTATGTGCAGCAGTAGCGTTATTTAACTGCATAAATGCTTATGCCGGCAGCTGGCAGCAGGACATGTCAAAGCCGTACAATGATAGAGGCGTGACTGATTGGTGGTGGAGCAATGATGACGGTTCATACCCTAGGGGCTGCTGGGCATGGATAGACGGTAATAATGACGGACTTGCGGAGTGTTATTACTTTAATGATGCCGGATATATGCTTGGCGGCACAGTGGTCAATGACGGTACCGGTTCTTATCCTGTAAATGAGAACGGAGCATGGATTGAAAACGGAATGGTAAAGGTATATCCGATTCAATGGGTACCCGGAGGCAAGGTGCTGAGGGCAGGAGGGCAGTCTGTTGCTGAGGGAACGCTTAATCCCTTAGGCTCCGGATACAGCGATCAAAACGCAACAAAGTCCGGTATGAGTGATGCCGAAGCATATAATAAGCTCATGCAGATCAAGGCAGAGCTTCCCGAGGGAACAAGCTGGGATGATAACAGATTCTATGTTTCGGGAAATCGTTACGGCTACGGATGCGCGGCGTTTGTATTTATGGTTCAGGACAGGCTCTACGGAAATGCCGCGAAGCCGCGTACCGTAAATACGCTTAATATCTCGGAATTAAGAGTGGGGGATCACTTGAGGATACAGAATAATACTCATTCGGTAATAGTATTAAGCAATAACGGAAGCTCGATAAGTGTTGCCGAGGGCAATTATAATCACTGTGTACATTGGGGAAGGGTGATCACGGAGGAAGAACT
>JAUNWP010000005.1:0-15860 GCA_030540255.1 Eubacteriales bacterium
GATCCGATCAGAAAAATATCATACATCCACCATACACGCTGAGCCTTACGGTCTACCATAGGATTAAGCAGATATACTTCGATTAAAGCAAAACAAAGATGAAGCGGATACTGAACCCAGTTTTCCAATGGGCCGACAGTTTCGATATATAATTGCATGATAAGCCAGCATAAAGCAATGACCATAACCGTACGGTATCGCCATGGCGGCATATTCTGCAGCTTTTTTATTATCTTCGGTACTGCTGCATGATGTTTCGTCGTTGCGGCATGTGCACTGTTGACCGCCGCATTGATAATGTTTCCCTTACTTGTTCCCATACAAACCCCAAATGACACATAGTAAAAGCCGGATCCGTACTGCGGTGCCCGGCTCTTCTTATTTAAGCACTTCTGATTATGTTAACATTGTAACAATTAACATGCAATAATCAGATAGCACTTATTAATTTTTTCTATACATCCTGACGAACATAACAATAATAACAACAAAAGTGATGCATTCCGCTGCAAAAAAGGACATCCATACTCCCTGAAGACCAAAGAATCTTGACAATACGACCGCACACACAACTATTGCAACGGCACCTCTGAGTATTGATGCGAGAAACGACTGCCTCGCCTTATCGGTTGCCGCAAAATATGCTATAAGCATTACATTGACTCCGGCAAAAATATAGCCCAGGAAGTACTCTCTCATGCCTGTAAATGCCATATTCCTCAATTCGGCATTGCCCTCACTGTTGAATATTGCGATGAATCCGTCTGTGAATCCATACGCCACCGCTATAAGTACGAGCTCGATCAGTACCGAATAGATAAGTCCGAGCTTAAGACATTGCCTCATTCCGTGCTTATCTTCCCTACCGCAGCATTCCGAGATCATGGGCTGAGAGCCCTGTGCCAATCCGTTAAAGAGTGAAAGCGCAACAATGGCTATATTTGCCACGACTCCGTAGGCTGCTACTCCTATATTTCCGGCTATACTTAAAATAAGTGTGTTAAAGGTTGCCGTGGTGACCGCCGAGCTCAGCTCTCCGACACATGCAGAAACACCGAGACTGCAGCATTTTAAGATATGCCTTAAGCTTGGACGAACTATACTAAAGTCAACTGTATTTTTCCTGCCCGAAAAATGCTTCGTACAGACAAGTATGGTCACTATCGGGCAGCCTGCCGTAGCGAGAGCTGCTCCCGTAAACCCGAGTCCGAGTGTAAACATGAATATATAGTCAAATACTATATTAAACATACTGCCCGCAAAAGCCCCCACCATAGCAGCAGTCGGAGCATTATCATTACGTGCAAAAGCGGAAAATGTATAATTCATCATGAATAGCGGTGAGGCAATAAGTATGATGCGTACATACGACATGCCCAAGGCTATCAGCGCCTCATCAGCTCCCATAAATGCCAATACCCTGTCCGGAATAAATATTCCCGACAGCATAAACGGTACGGCGAATATAAAGCTCCAGAAAAGAGACTGAATGAAAAATCCGTCGGTTTCCTTGCCGGCAGACTTTCTTATCGCATAAAAGGTTGCCGAGCCTATGCCCGTCATTGAACCTATTGCATATATTATTCCGTACAGCGGCAATACGAGATTAAGTACCGCAAGTCCGTCCGCTCCCGAATATAATGCTATAAAAAATGTATCTGCCAATATATATACAGATACGCCTATCATTCCGAACATGCTCTGTAATACATATCCGGTAAATCTACCCGTCATAAAAAGATTCCTCCAAAACACTCAGGCCTCGAGGAATCGTTTTCCTCCGAGCCAACAAGCCTTAAAGAAATAAGCTGCCATCAATACCGCACCTATACCCCATGTCGTAGGATAAAGTACAAATATTCCGTCAATAGTCTCAAAATACGGAAGTATGAAGATTATCCATACTATACGAAGCAGGCACATGGATACAAGAAGTATGATCATAGGCGGCATGCTGTGTCCGGTTCCTCTTACCGCACCTGCAAATGCGTGCATGGTACCCAATATCCAATAGAACGGACAGAAGTATTTCATTGCATCTATTCCGTATTCGACCACACTCTCATCACTGCTGAACAGATGCATTACCTGTCTGTCGAATATAAGCAAAGCTATGCCGGATATAAAAGTATAAACGGCACACATGATAATGGTTACAAATACACCCTTTTTCAGTCTGTCTATGCGTCCGGCACCATAGTTTTGTCCGACAAAGGTCGTCACCGCCATACTGAAGCTTAACGCCGGCAATACGGTGAATCCGTCTATCTTCATATAAGCGCAAAATCCCGCCATTGCAGCTGCTCCGAAGCCGTTTACGCTCGACTGGAGCAGTATATTTGACAGTGAGATGACCATGTTCTGTATGCCTGTTGGAAGTCCTATACGTACAACTCGCATCATCATGGTATGTTCTATACGAATACTGCGAAGTCTGACCTTATAATCTGCCGGAACACGCATAAGGAAAGCAAACGCCAGTACGCACGATACCGCCTGGCTTATATCTGTGGCAAGTGCCGCTCCGACCACTCCCATCTTAAGGACAACAATAAACAGTATATCCATGACAACATTGGTCACTGCGGCGGCTGCAAGATAAACAAGCGAACGCTTTGAGTCTCCTGCAGAATTAAGTATACCTGCCGCCATATTATAAAGGACATTGAATACCAGACCCAGTGAGAATATCTGCAGATATTTCGCAGCATCATCAAGCACTTCTGCCGGTGTGTTCATCATGATAAGCAGCTTCCTTGTAAACAGCATTCCAAGTACAGTCAATGCAGCTCCGAGCGCAAAAGCAATTGCAACCGAAGTATGAACCGCCTTCTCTATATTCTTTGAATCCCTTGCTCCGAGATACTGGGCTATGATAACTCCGGCTCCTACCGCAGCTCCCTGTCCGAATGCAATAAGCAGATTGATAAGTGAGGTTCCGGCGCCGACCGCAGCAAGTGCGTTTGAACCTACACAATTACCGACAATTATGGAATCTACGGCATTATAGGTCTGCTGCAGCAGATTGCCCAAAATAAGCGGTATTGAGAAGAACAGCAGATTTTTGAAAATGCTGCCTTCCGTCATAAGCGTCATGTGCTTATTCTCTTTATTCTCCTGTAATTTTTTATCGTTTTCCATATGTATATTCACCTCAAAAATAATAGTATATTGCCTTTTGGTGAAATACACAATAATACCAATGGTGTTTTGTGCATAATAATCAAAAATATGCGTTTGATTGCAAGTAAACTTGCTTCTCCTCATATTTTGATTCCGTTTATGCGCTAAAATGAGCTATATCACAAAGCAGTTTTTGCCTGATATAGCTCATTAACATACACCGTTATGCTGATGCTTATATTCACATCACCGGTTTACATATTTCCAATACTTTCCGCTGTGGATCTAAGCTTTAGATGCGAAGTTCCTCATCCGTAACGGTTCCCTTGCATACTATATTGGTCGGGCCCGTAAGATAAAGTCCGTGTACGCAGGTATTGCTTCCCTCGTCCGTATCTTCCTCATCAACCTCCTCAACGTCTATATAGAGTACTCCTCCTCTCATATTGACTTTGACATGGTTTCCGGACACGCGTTCCATAAGTGTAAGTGCAGCTACAGAGGAGCCTGTACCTGTTCCGCAGGCATAGGTGAAGTCCTCAACACCTCTCTCATAGGTAAGCTCGTCAACTTCATCCTCCGCAATGATCTCGATAAAATTGACATTTGCTCCCTTAGGAAGATCCTTGTGAAATCTGAGCTTTCTTCCGATCTCAAACAATTTGTTTCTGTCTGCATCTGCAAGATGCTCCGCATTACACAGCTTGGCAAGCTGTGACGGGTAATCCACTACTATATGAGGAAGTCCCGGATCACCGAGCATCACATATGAACACTCAATTGCCTCTCCGTCAAGCTCAAGTATCTTATGAAGTTCTATAAGACTCGGATCGTTCAGTCTGATGCGATAAAGTCTCTTATCGATACGCTTTCCGGTAACCAAACCGGCTGTAGTCTCTATAGTTACCTCATCGCCTTCACCGATACCATGCTCAAAGCAGTATCTGCTTATGCATCTCGCACCGTTTCCGCACATCTCTCCGATACTTCCGTCAGAGTTAAAGAAAAGCATGCGTGCATCAGCCTCCACACCTTCGGACGGCTTATCTACAGCCATTAACCCGTCTGCGCCTATAGACATATGTCTCTCGCAAAGCGCCCTGGCTATCTCCGGAAACTTATCGGCCGGAAGCTTTTCTTCCAGATTATTGATAACTATGAAGTCGTTGCCGGCTCCGTTCATCTTCCAAAATTTCAAATCAATCCTCCCAAGAATCCAAAACGGATCTTCTACAGATCAAATTACTCCTCAACGGTCATGCTCTTTATGACCTGATCCTCATACGGTCTGTCGCTGTAATCGGTCTTGGTCTCTGCGATCTTATCTACTGTTTCGATACCCTCGATGACCTTGCCGAATGCGGCATACTGTCCGTCAAGATGCGGTGCATCCTTATGCATTATAAAGAACTGGCTGCCTGCCGAATCCGGTCTCATGGATCTTGCCATTGAGATAACACCACGCTCATGCTTAAGATCGTTCTTTACACCGTTAGATGCAAACTCTCCCTTGATCTCATATCCCGGTCCGCCCATACCTGTTCCTTCCGGATCTCCGCCCTGGATCATGAAGCCGTTGATAACTCTGTGGAAGATAAGTCCGTCATAGAAGCCCTTCTTAACCAGAGAAACGAAGTTCTCTACTGTGATAGGTGCTGTCTCGGGATAAAGCTCAAGCTTGATAACAGAGCCGTCTGCCATAGTCATGGTAACAATAGGATTTGCCATAGTTATTACTCCTTAATTTCGTTAATTTATTTTTATAAAACGTCCGATCGGCTTTCTCAGCTTGTTTTTCACGGACATTTTTAAACTGTTTTGCTGTTTCAGCCGTTCATCACATTCTTAAGCGGCTGCCCCGCAAGATATGCCTTGAGATTATTCAACGCTATCTCATTGACACGTCTCACCGTAAGGTCTATATGGTCTCCGCCTGCGGTATGAGGTGTTATAAAGACTCTCTGCTGTCTCCACAAAGGATGTTCCTTTGGGAACGGTTCCGGATCAAGAGTATCAAGTCCGGCTCCGAACAAATGTCCTTCCTCAAGTGCCTTATATAATCCGTCACAGTCAACTATAGGACCGCGTCCGGCATTTAAGAATATCGCACTCTTCTTCATTGACATGAATCTGTCATAATTAAAGAATTTTACCATTTCTTCCGAATACGGGATCATGGAACAGATAACATCAGCCTTGCGTATAAGCTCCCCGATCTCATCAAGACCATGCATCTCATCTATGCCTTCGGCTGCCTTGGAAGGATCTCTTCTTACTCCTATGGTATGCGCCCCGAAAGCCTTGCAATACTTTGCAAAGGACGAACCGAGATCACCCGTACCTATAACGAGCACATCCATTCCGTAAGGAGTCAGTGCATTACCCTCATCACGCCATAAGGATGCACGCTGATTATCCCTGTATATCGGCATTAGTTTCATTATTCCGAGCATCATGGCAAATGTATGCTCCGCTACCGCTTGTCCGTATGCTCCCGTAGCAGATGTCAGTACAACTCCCTCCGGAAGGACTCCCGGCTTAAGATATTTATCTGCTCCCGAACTCCTTATCTGAAGCCATTTGAGTTTAGGTATACTCTTAAGTATATGCGGCTTAGGCTGCCCTATGATCACGTCCGCATCTTCAAAAAAGTCAGCCTCCTGATTTGACATGAATTTATCTTTTTCATTATCAAATACTATCTCATTATCCCCCGCAGCAGCCTTGAATGCTTCTCGTTCTTCGTCGTTCAGCTCAAGGAGTACGAATATCTTCTGCATATCTTCTCACAGCTCCTTATAGAGATATATAATTTTAATCCTATATTAATTTAAGACGCATATAATTCTACCATAGCTGTAATGTCTTGCAAATATTAAAAAAATTGAATAGAATAAGCAAGTTGTACATCGACAAAGAAAACGGAGAAGTATTATGTTTGAAAATATAGAAGCAATGATGAAAATGCGCAGTGCCTGGAGTAAATTCAGCTCCAACCACCCTAAATTTTCCGCCTTCCTTATGGATGTAGGCAGAAGCGGTGCTCCCGAAGGTACGATCATTGAGATACATATGGAGTATCCCGACGGCAGAACGCTCAACTCCAACATGCGTGTTTCCGCATCGGATATCGAGCTTATCGAGAGTCTGAAGTCACTCGCAAAGAAATAAGATTTTGTTATAATTTTCACAAAAAACATTTGTTTTTAAACATTGTTTTTGTGATTATTTTCATTTTATATCTTTATACTGCCGAACATAAATGATAAAATACATGTAATCGGAAGCATACGCAAAGTCGCGTAATGCCCTTTTGAAACGGAGATTGCTAATATGGTTAAAATACTTATTATTGCCGATGACTTCACCGGTGCTCTGGATACCGGTGTTAAGTTTGCGGAAGCAGGCGCCAAGACTAAGGTTATGACTAAATGGGATGACAATTTCCCTGATGACCCGTCGGAGGTTCTTGTTTTGTGTGTACCTACCAGACATGATACTCCGCTTGATGCATACCGCAAAGTCCGCAAGGTCGTAGAAATCGCGGATGGAAGAGTAGGCACTATCTTCAAGAAGACCGACTCGGCTCTCAGAGGCAATGTAGGTGCTGAGCTTGCAGCTGTTTTAGAGGGCTGCCAAGAGGCTCACAATATGTATTTCATCCCGGCACTTCCCGCAATGAACCGTATAACCTCGGGTGGTGTGCATTATATAGACGGAATATGCGTAAGTGAATCGGTATTCGGACGTGATCCTTTTGAGCCTGTTACCGAGAGCTACATACCTGAGCTTATGAAGCAGCAGTGTTCCGCGCGTATCAAATCCATTTGGGCTGAGGATGCCATCAATGCCACTCCGCGTTGTGAGAAACGTGCGATACTTATATACGATTGCGAATCCGCTGCCGACATGAAGGCCGAGGTTGCCACACTCTGCAAGGACGGTATTCCCAAGCTCCTTGCAGGATGTTCCGGACTTGCTGCCGAGCTCGCCCGCACCATGGGCTTCGAAAACAATATCGAAGCGCCGAAAAAGGCAGGAACACTGGTAGTTGTATGCGGAAGCGTAAATCCTATCTCAGGCAAGCAGATGAAGTATGCCGAGGAAAACGGCTTCAGCCGCATTCATCTTACAAGTGCCCAGCTGCTTGATGATGAGAATAAGTTCGGTCCTATGGCAGAGGGTCTTGTGCTTATAAGTTCCGCCGGCAACGGTCTGGTTATAGATACTCTCAATGCAAAGAAGGGTATGCTTGAGACCTCGGATGAAGAGCAGCGTGAGGAGCTCCGCAAAAAGATCTCCGGAAGAGCCGGAATGCTTATCAAGGATATGTGTGATGCAGGTCTTGATTCAAGATTGCTTATAGTCGGAGGAGACACCCTGCTTGCATTTGCTACTGCAATCGGCTGTCATGAATACTACCCTATCTGCGAGGTAGAATCCGGAGTCGTATTATTCAGAGTCACTTACAACGGTCAGGACTTCGAGATAATCTCAAAGTCCGGAGGCTTCGGTGACGAAGATCTGCTGGTCAAAATCGTTGAAGGTAAGCTTTAAACAATAATTTTTGACGACAGCCTTGTGCTGTCGTCTTTTTTATACTTGTCTTAATCCATTCGTAAATCTATAATTAAAATGTATGTTTTTTGTATATACGGAAATAATTTATAAAAGGGGTCAAATATTATGAGTACACTGCCTATTATCGGTATCACCATGGGCGATCCTTTCGGCAACGGACCTGAGATATCCGTTAAAGCCCTTATGGATCCTGCTGTTTACAAGCGCTGTCGTCCGATCATTATCGGAGATATGAGCTGCATGGACTACGCAGCAAAGGTTGCCAAGAAGGTATCGGGTCTTGATGTTAAGCTTAATCCTGTCTCTAAGATATCGGATGCCAAGTTCGAGTACGGCACTATCGATGTATATGATATGGGCATTGTTCCTGCCGACAGGATTCCTAACTCTCTTGATCAGGATGAACCTAAGCCTTTCAAGGTGGGTGCCTGCGAGCTCGGCGGTGAGGCCGCTTTCAGCTATGTCAAGAAGGTTATAGAGCTTGCTCTTGCAGGTGAAGTCGATGCTACAGTCACCAACGCACTCAGCAAGGAAGCCATCAATATGGCAGGTCACCACTTCTCCGGCCATACCGAGATCTATGCTCATTATACCAATACATCAAAGTACACAATGATGCTTGCACATGAAGGTCTCAGAGTAGTACATGTATCTACTCATGTTTCGCTCAGAGAGGCTTGCGATCGTGTCAAGAAGGACAGAGTTTTAGAGTGTATCCGCATTGCCAACGAGGGATGTAAGGCTCTCGGTATAGAGAATCCTAAGATCGGTGTTGCCGGACTCAATCCTCACTGCGGTGAGAACGGAATGTTCGGTCGTGAAGAGATCGAGGAGATCCAGCCGGCTATAGATGAGGCTCTCAAGGAAGGCATCAATATCCCTGAGAAGGCTCCTACACCTCCGGATACCGTATTCTCCAAGGCTCTCGGCGGCTGGTATGATATAGTAGTTGTTATGTACCATGATCAGGGACATATTCCGCTTAAGGTCAAGGGCTTTGTATACAACCATGAGAAGAAGGCATGGGATGCCGTTGCCGGTATCAATGTTACCCTCGGTCTTCCTATCATCCGTGCCAGCGTAGACCATGGTACAGGCTTCGGTCACGCAGGAAGCGGTCATGCCAACGAGCTCAGCCTTACAAACGCCATAGATTATGCTATCCAGCTTGCAAACGCCAAGAAAAAGAACGCATAAGTATGAGCCGCCCGAAAGGGCGGCTCATCTTGTTTCTTATATCTGCCATACAATATTTTCATATTACAGCTTAGCTGACAAAACTTTTCGTTAAAAATCTTTTTCGTATTGAATGGCTATGCTTTCTATATTGCTGTCAACTAAGCTCAAACCTTTAGCTGTTTACGGTTTACAGTCCTGCTGCCTCCATGACAGCCTTTACTACTTCATTCTTATCTTTGTTATTATCAACGCTTACATCGGCAAAGCTTTCATACATTGATCTTCTGATCTCATACAATTTCTCAAGTGAGTTGCTCTGTGATATAGGCCGTCCGTGAGTCGGCAGCTTGTTTATGTCACGTTTTATCCATATAAGTATTCCGTTTTGGTGTAACAAAGGATAATTGTCCTGCCTTGTCACACAGCCTCCTCCTGTAGCGATAACGGCTCCTGAGAGCTTTCCCAGCTCCTCGAGTACCTTAGTCTCTCTTGCCCTGAAGCCGGCCTCTCCTTCCTTTTCAAAGATCTCCGGTATCGAGCATCCCGCGCTCTCTTCAATAGCCTCATCCGCATCTATGAATCTGCGTCCGGTCTGCTCTGCCAATAAGTGTCCGATCTCGCTCTTACCGCAGCCGGGCATACCTATCAGTATGATATTACGCATTCCGGAGCTTAATATATCCGTTATCCTGCCTATCTCTTTGTCATCGACAGCCTTGCCTGTAAACAGCTCGGAGCTGCGCTTTGCCTGTGCCGTAAGCATATAGAGTCCGCCCGCATTTTTAATGCCAAGCGCCTCCGCCTGCAGCATAAGGGCAGTCCTTGCCGGATTGTATATGACATCAAGTACACCCTCAAGCTTTGGGAATAAAGCAAGATCCACCGGTGACTTTCCGTTATTCGGGTACATTCCGACGGGAGTTGTATTTACTATAATCTCGGCATCGGCATGCTTATCAAGATTGCTATAGTTATCCTCTCCGCTTCGAGATATTACCCTCACCTCTCTCGCATTCATATCCTCAACAGCACGGCACACCGTATTGGATGCGCCTCCGCTTCCGAGTACAAGCACTTTTTTGCCTGCTATTGCGATCCCGCTCTTACGAACCAGCGCACAAAAGCCGTAATAATCTGTATTATAGCCATGCCAGCCGTCGGCTTCCTTTACAAGAGTATTGACACAGCCCATCTTGCGTGCTGTATCAGACAGGCTCACACAAGCGTCCATTACGGTTTTCTTGTAAGGAATAGTGACATTCATTCCGCTGAGTTTAGTTTCTTTAAGGAAATCAGATACCTTATCTCTCTCGACTTCGTAGAGCTTATACTCGTAATCCGCAAGAAGTCCGTGTATCTGCGGCGAATAGCTGTGCCCGAGCTTTTCTCCGAGCAAACCGTATCTTCCGCTCATCACATTACCTCGCTGTAGCTGCCGAGGTAATGAAACTCCTCGGTTCCGTCACTGAGCTCGCTGATCATCTGCACAAATTCCTCCGAATAAACCGAAGTTTCTATATCGAAGTAGAACATGAACTCAAAGTCACGGTCCGGCATAGGACGGCTCTCAAGCTTGACAACGTTGATATCAAGCGCATAGAATCTCGCAAGCATCTTATACAGAGCACCCGGTCTGTGTGAGAGCACCATCATGACTGATGTCTTGTTTGCTCCCGGGTATATCTCCGGCTTCTTGGAAATGCAGATAAATCTTGTGTGATTATTGCCGTTATCCTGCACATTGGACTTTATGCTCTTAAGCCCGTATAGCTCGGCACATCTGTATGAGGAAAGTGCGGCAACATCATTTCTTCCCGACTGTGCTACCATCTGAGCGGCAACTGCGGTATTCTCAACCTCAGTAAGCTTAACTCCGGAGCCAAGCTCCTTAAGAAATTCGCTGCACTGGCTTATAGCCTGCTCATGAGAATATATCTCTTTGACATCCTTAAGCTCTGTTCCCTGCTTTGCTATAAGACAATGATTTACCTTAATTCGTGTGCTTCTTACTATATAGAAATTATGTGAAAGCATGAGGTCATAAACCTTGCGTACCGAACCCGCCGTACTGTTTTCTATAGGCAGTATTCCATACTCACACAGTCCGTTTTCCACTGCACTGAATACGCCCTCAAAATTGCCGAGATACATTATATTCGGTGAATTGAAGAGCTTCTCGCAGGCAATCATGGAATAAGCACCCTCCACGCCCTGGCAGGCAACTCTCGCCATCTTTGGGAACATCTTCGGTGTATTTTCGATTGCGGCACGTATATCCTTAAATGCCTCTTCATTATTGCCGATGAGCTTGTTCTGATAAGAACGGCTGAGCTCGAAAAGCAAGGAATAAAGTACCTTGTAATATGAGCTGAGCATAGGATCTCCCGCCATCTCCACGATCTTATGAAGCACCTCGCGCTCACGCTTCGAATCCATTACAGGTATGCCGTGCTCACGCTTATAATCCGCAATTGCCGCCGCAACCTTCATTCTTTCCTTTATATCTTCTACAAGACGCTTATCTACCGCATCTATTTCCTGTCTTAACTGATCAAGTTCCATCATTGTTCCTTTCGATCAAAGAGTCCCATTGCCTTTGCCATAAGCAGCTCGTCATATATTGCTGCCGCTGCCGCTGCCTCAACCACAGGCACGGCTCTGAGTACTATGCACGGATCGTGTCTGCCCTTGATGCAAAGCTTCACATCCTCATGTGTAAGTGTATTTACACTGTCCTGTTCCCTTGCAATAGACGGAGTAGGCTTAAATGCCGCCCTGAACACTATAGGCATGCCTGAGGTGATCCCTCCCAATATGCCTCCGTGATTATTGCTCTTGGTCTCTATCTTGTCTCCGACATAAGTAAAGGCATCGTTATTCTCGCTGCCTCTTAAAGCTGCGCAGCCGAAGCCGTTTCCGAATTCTATACCCTTGACTGCCGGGATACCGAATACTGCCTGAGCTATACGGTTCTCTATACCGTCAAACATAGGCTCGCCTATACCTGCTGGAACATTTTCAATAATACACTCTATGATGCCGCCTACGGAGTCGCCGTCCGCTCTTGCAGCTTCGATAGCTTCAAGCATCTTGGCTTCATCCGTTTCTCCGCCTATCATAACGGGACGTGCGTGTACAGCGATACCATAGCTTTCAAGCTGCTGCAAAGCCACACCTCCTGCAATACACATAGCTGCCGTAAGTCTGCCCGAGAACTGTCCGCCTCCGGCATAATCCCTTGATTCTCCATACTTCACCATGGCGGAATAATCCGCATGTCCCGGTCTCGGCACATTGACAAGCTCCGAATAATCCGAAGAATGCGTATTGGTATTTCTGATGATTGCGGCAAGCGGTGCTCCTACCGTGTCCGAGGACGCATTAAGTCCCGCCTCGAAAACGACGGTATCGCTTTCCTTTCTCGGCGTGGAATATTTATTCTGTCCGGGTCTCCTGCGATCAAGAAAGCTCTGCAGCTTCTCAACATCAATATGCGTTCCGGCAGGCAGCCCCTCTATAGTCACACCGATAGCCGGTGCATGTGACTGTCCCCAGATAGTAAATTTAAAAATATTTCCGATAGTATTACTCATTCTCTTTATCCGTTATCCGTACTGTAAATGTATCAGTCGACAAGCTCGACCAAGCCGCCTAATCGGGCAAAATCCGCCCAAAATGCGGGATATGATTTTCTCACTGCTTCTGCCGTAAGCACCTCGACTTCATTTTCGCATATTATCGAAGCGACAGCCGCACTCATGGCTATACGATGATCGTTGCAGCTGTCTACAGTTCCGCCCTTAAGCTTCCTTCCGTCGGATCTTACCTTAAGTCCGTCTGCTGTCTCCTCTGCATCAGCTCCGAGTTCCTTAAGCATCCTCACCGTTGACTTGATACGGTCACTCTCCTTGATGCGCAGTCTCTCGGCATGCGTGAATATCGTCTCACCCTCTGCAAATGCAGCAAGCACAGACAGAACCGGCACAAGATCCGGAACGTTTTTGGCATCTATTATGCAGGCATTGTCAGCGTTTCTCTTAGCTGTTATCCTGTCTCTCAGCTCAATGACAGCCTTATCGCCCTGCATTGAATCGTAATTTAAGCCTGTAACATCAAGTTTATCACTTGTCATTGCTGCCGCACATATCCAAAATGCACCGTTTGACCAGTCTCCCTCAACCGTAAGCTCACCCGGTGACACATAACGGGCATTCCTTGCGATGCTTAATATATCATTATCTCGCTTAACTTCAACACCGAAGCTCTTTAAGGCATCGAAAGTCATAAGTATATAGTTGATCGACTCTATCTGTCCCGTAAGCTTAAGCTTAAAATCGGCTTCCTTTTCTGCTACCAGAGGAGCTGCAAACAAAAGTCCGCTGATAAACTGTGAGGAAACATCCGCAGCAATGGTATACTCGCTGCCCTTAAGTCTGCCCGAAACATCCATGGTACTGTCATCATTCTTGGTAAGCACAGCTCCGTGGGCTTCAAGCTCCTCCCAAAGCGGCGACAAGGGTCTGTCGGCAAGTCTGCCGTGCATAACTATATGTGTATCCACGCCGAGTGCCGCAACCACCGGAAGCATGAATCTTAAGGTAGATCCGCTCTCTCCTACGTCTATTGTAATCTTTTTATTGGTATCTCCGAAGCTTTTTCTGTCTATAGGTATTACTCTGAAGCTTTTCTTATCCTCATTGTAGCTTATATCAGCTCCCATGGCGCTTAAGCAGCCTGCTGTTGCCTTGATATCAAGTGAAAGCTCCTCGCATACTATATCTGTGGACTTATCTGCAAATGCCGCGCAGATAAGCATGCGATGTGCCTGAGATTTTGATGCAACAGTCTTGATGCTGCCATGCAGCTGTGCCGGTCTTATAAGTGCTTTCATATTCCCTTCTCCATAAAACTCTTCATATCGGCAAGCGGCATCTTAACGATCTCACAATCGGCTATGGCCTTTGGCACGACCAAAGCGATCTCTTTGCCTCTTCTCTTTTTATCTGACTGCATAAGCTCATACAGCTTATCGATACCGTACTCACATTCCGTAGGTAGTCCGAAGCTCTTAAGCAGCTTAACTATACGTTCTGCAGTCTCGGCAGAGCATATATGTCCTGCTGCCGAAGCTCTTACGACAACTGCCATTCCGACAGAGACCGCCATACCGTGATACATACCGAAATTGCTGAGCTTTTCTACGGCATGTCCCAAAGTATGTCCCAGATTAAGCAGCTGTCTGAGTCCTGTGTCAAACTCATCCTCACAGACTATATCTCTCTTCATCTCTATACATCTTGTGATGACATATTCCTTATCAAAGTCTCTTCCATGTTTCTCGAGATGCTTAAAGAGCTCCTCGTCTCCGAGTACTCCGTATTTTATGATCTCGGCACAACCCTCAGTAAATACAGCATCCGACAGTGTGTCAAAGCAGTTCATATCACATATAACCAGCTTTGGCTGATAAAAGGCACCCGCAAGATTCTTGCCTGCATCAAGGTCAATTCCTGTCTTGCCTCCTACCGAAGAATCCACCGCCGCAAGCAGAGTCGTAGGAATCTGAACAAAATCTATTCCTCTTAAAAATGTCGCAGCCGCAAAGCCCGACAGATCGCCTATAACGCCTCCTCCGAGTGCCACTATAAAATCACTGCGTGTTATCTGAGACTCTGCAAGAAATCCGAGCACTTTAGCGTAGCTTTGTATATTCTTGGAAGCCTCACCGTTCGGAAGAGTATATACCGCCGTATCGAATCCTGCTTCCTTGAGTGATGCCTCGACAATATCGGCATACAAAGGACCTACCGCATCATCCGTTATGACTGCTGCCTTTTCGGCATGTCCGGCTATCTTGGTATATTTCTTTATAAGCTCTCCGCATTCCTTAAGCAGACCGCTTCCGGTCACCGCCTTGTACGGAGAGGAGGTATTGATATCTGTAATCTTCATATTTATCCGTCTATACTTATCTTTCGATCGCTGCCTTCCTTAAGTATGCGCGTAAGTTCGTCCTCGTCATCATTAAGTATGGCATCTCTGTATTCCCCAAGGAAAGCTATAAGCCAATCCAGCTCCTGCAAAACATTTTCCTTATTATCCATGAAAAGCTCTGCCCACATGCGCGGATTAAGCCTTGCCACTCTTGTAAGATCCTTGTAGCTTCCCGCAGAAAAGCCCTTGTGACTTCCCGCAGTAGGGCTCTTGATATATGCATTTGATACGATATGAGCCATCTGGGAGGTAAAGCCTATCATCCTGTCATGCTCCTCGGCAGTCGTTACCGACAGTCTTCCGAAGCCTGCCGGCTCAAGCAACTTCTTGATCCTCTCTAAAAACTCGATATCGTCATACACCGGCGGTACGAGCACCATAGGTGCATTCTTATAGAGATTGCCTCTCGAATGCTTATATCCCGAATACTGGGTTCCCGCCATAGGATGTCCTCCCACATAGGTAAAGCCGTATTTCTTTGCAAGTTTAAATCCCAGCTCGCATATATTTTTCTTTACTCCGAGGCAGTCTATGACCGTGGTATGTCTGTCTATATGAGGTGCTGCTTCCTTAAGGTACTCTGCGGCTGCCTTGATATAGGTGGTTATCAGTATAAGATCGCAGTCCTTGATATTATCGAAATCAAGCTCTTTGCTTACCGTACCGTCAAGCCGTGCATATCCCAATATGGTCTTATCTATATCATATGCATAGACCGTATGACCGGCCTCCTTGTATGCTTTGGCAAAGGAGCCTCCTATCAGTCCGAGACCGACTACTCCGAGTATCATTTACATTACCTCTCTTATCTTATTGAGCTTTGCTGTAAGCTCAACGAATTGCTGCGGTGTGAGCGCCTGTGCTCCGTTATACGAAGCCTTGAGCGGATCCTCATGCACATCTATCACTATTCCGTCCGCCCCTCCGGCAACAGCCGCCATTGAAAGCGGTGCAACAAGACTTGATTTTCCCGATGCGCTTCC
>JAUNWP010000005.1:15960-35368 GCA_030540255.1 Eubacteriales bacterium
TCCACATCCTCATATCGCTCTATATGATCGGGATTTACGATCTCACTTGCTGTCGGGAGTCCGGTCTCTTTCTTTGCTATTGACAAAAGCTTTATGTTATCTGTCAGTTTAGCAACATTCTCATACGGAGAAAAATACTTTCTGAACGGATCTGCTCTCAGCACCTTGGCACCGGCAGCCTTGACAGCCTTTGCAAGGGAAATAAGCTGTTCTTCGCTCTCAACAGAACACGGACCTGCGATTACTACACAGCTTCCGTCTCCGAAGCAGGCATCCCCAACATTAATAAGTGTATTCTCGGGATGAAACTTGCGATTACTCTTTTTGAACGGCTCCGATACACGCTTTACCGCATTAACTATACTTAAGCTCTCTAAAAGCTCGACATCTATAGCTTCCGTATTGCCTACAAGCCCTAATACCGTATACTCCTTACCCTTTGAGATATGTACATCAACATTCTGAGCCTTAAGCCACTCGATAAGATTATCCTTCTGTTCTTCACTTGTATCAGGTTTTAATACCGCAATCATTTTTTCGCTCCCAATTATTCCACTAAGTAAGTTTATGTATTTATCCGGCCCCTAATATGTACTGCCGATCAAAAACAAAACAATGATACAAACACTTTAACGATTTAAAGTGTTTATATCATTGTTCATGTCTTATGTCAAGTATTCACGGCTGTACATACAGGCTTTCACTTCATCATGAGTTCTATCCTTCCTACCGCATCCGGCAGTTCCGAGATATCCTTTATCATGACGTCAGCAGTCTTAAGTTCCTCCTCGGATCCGAAGCCGTAGAGACAGGCAATTGAATGAAGTCCGCATTCTGAGGCAAGCCTTATATCCTTGATACGATCCCCTATGGCTATATAACTTTGTCCCGGCTTATATATATTCTCGGCAAATACCTCTTCCTTTTGTCTGAAGCCGTAATACCCGGTACAGAAATACTCAGAAAACCATCTGTCCAATCCGAAGCATTTCCGGTGAACGGCAGCATAATCATCCAGACAGTTACTTAAAAAATACAGAGTATGTTCTTTCTTAAGCTCATCAAGCACGGCTTCCGTTCCCGGATAAAGCTGTGCTCTGCCGTTTCTTACCGCCTCCATCATCTTATCTCCGATACGTCTTCCGGCAGCTTCTCTTATTGCCTCATCCAGCTCGGGGTGAAATTTCTCCCACATTTCCTTTGCCGAAAAGCCTATCCAGTAGCTGATCTCCTCTGAGCTGTATTCCTCATGTGGAATTATCCCTTCCTCCTGCAGCTCCCCCATGACAGATCTAAATGCCGGTTCATATATATAAGCTGTATTATGCAGGGTACCGTCATAATCCAGTATCAATATCGGCTTGTCTTTGATCTTATTATCCATATCTTGACTTATCAAAGCACTGACTCAAGATTCACCATCTCGATTGCGGCAAGTGCGCAGTCATAGCCCTTATTTCCTGCCTTTGAGCCTGCTCTCTCTATTGCCTGCTCAATATTCTCGGTAGTAATAACTCCGAAGAGCACCGGAACTCCGCTTGAAAGACCTGCCTGAGCTATGCCCTTTGCAGCCTCGTTACATACAAGCTCATAGTGTGAAGTCGAGCCTCTGATAACAGCACCGAGAGCGATCACTGCATCATACTTGCCCGAATCTGCCATTTTCTTTGCTATTAACGGAATCTCAAAAGCACCCGGTACCCAGGCTGTATATATATTATCCTCCTCGACACCATGACGTACAAGTCCGTCTACGGCTCCTCCGAGAAGCTTGTTTACTATTATCTCATTGAAACGTGCGGCAACTATGCCAACCTTCATTCCCTCTTTTGCTATTAACTTTCCCTCTAAGATATTCATTTTGTATTCCTCCTGTGTAAACTTGTTCCGTCATGTCTCGCCGGAACCCGATACTTATGTTTTACTTAATTAATCCGGTATCCCGGCGCATTTTTGCGCAGGGCACGGTCTCCTTCATCAAATATCAGAGCTTTTGCGCCTATTATCGTATTAGTACAGATGTGTGAAAATATGTCCCATTTTCTCGCCCTTGGTACGCATATAGCGGGCTGCATTTTCGGTAACATCTACCTCGATCGGAACTCTTTCCTTGATGCTTAAGCCGAGTCCGTCGAGTCCGTAGACCTTGCTTGGATTGTTGGTAAGGAGTCTGAGTTCCTTTACTCCGAGATCCTTAAGTATCTGCGCTCCGAGCCAGTACTCTCTCAGATCTGCCGCAAAGCCGAGCTCGATATTAGCCTCTACTGTATCTCTGCCTTTTTCCTGAAGCTCATAGGCCTTAAGCTTATTGATAAGTCCTATGCCTCTGCCTTCCTGTCTCATATAGAGCAGTATTCCGCGTCCTTCCTTATTTATCTGCTTAAGTGCCTTTGCAAGCTGCTCTCCGCAATCGCATCTGAGCGATCCGAATACATCTCCGGTCATGCACTCAGAGTGCACTCTGCAGAGCACGTTCATTCCGTCACCGATGTCACCCTTAACAAGTGCCACATGATGCTCTCCGGTAATATCGCTTGTATATCCGTAAGCCATGAAATCACCGTATTTTGTAGGAAGATGTACTGCAGCCTCACACTTAACATGCTTCTCATTGACTCTTATATAGTCTGCAAGTGCCTTGATGGTAATGAATACGATGCCCTTTTCCCTGGCAAGCTGTTTAAGCTCCGGAGTACGCATCATATGTCCGTCATCCTTCATGATCTCACAGCACAGACCGCATTCCTTAAGTCCCGCAAGTCTCATAAGGTCTACGGTTGCCTCTGTATGACCGCCTCTTACAAGCACTCCGCCCTTTCTTGCCACAAGCGGGAACATATGTCCCGGACGTCTGAAATCTGAAGCCACGCTTCCTTCCTCAACAAGCTTCATGGCTGTGTAGGATCTCTCGTAAGCCGAGATACCTGTTGTTGTATCCTTGTGATCTATCGATACCGTAAATGCGGTGCTGTGATTATCTGTATTTTCCGCTACCATCTGCTGAAGATTGAACTTATCCGCAATAGCCTTTGACATAGGCATACATATAAGTCCCTTTGCAAATGAAGCCATGAGATTGACATTTTCAGGAGTTGCAAACTCGGCTGCGCAGATGAAGTCGCCCTCATTTTCTCTGTCCGGATCGTCGGTAACAAGTATCACCTTGCCTGCACGAAGTGCCTCCAGTGCCTCCTCAATTGTGTTAAATCCGTTATCCATAATTATCCTCCGTAGAACTTTTAATTATCGTTTTGTGAACGCCCGGTATCGCACTTTCCGCTTTTTTACTCCAAACGTTCACCGTATTATTTGCTGTTTACAGCCCGAACTCTATGAGCTTATCCATGGTAAGTCCGGATGAAGCTGTTTCATTCTCAGCCGCAGCCCCCGCAGCACTTATGTTTCCGTATGGACTTAAGAGCCTCTGCACATACTTTCCGACTATGTCATTTTCAAGATTAACTATGTCTCCCGCCTTTTTTTCAAGCAAGGTGGTCTCTGCTCCGGTATGTGGTATGATCGAAACCTTGAACATCTTGTCATCTATATAAGCTACCGTCAGACTGATGCCGTCTATGCATATAGAACCTTTCTCAACTATCAGCGCAAGTATCTCACCCGGTGCCGCTATGGATACCCACACAGCATTGCCTTCCGCCTTTGTCGATATTATCCTTCCGACTCCGTCAACGTGTCCGCTTACTATATGACCTCCGAAACGTCCTCCGGCTGCCATGGCACGTTCAAGATTGACATTCGCTCCCTTTGAAAGACTGCCGAGATTGGTACGTCTCAGCGTCTCAGGCATAACATCCGCAGTAAATCCGTCACTCTTAAGAGTAGTTACCGTAAGGCATACACCGTTTACGGCAATACTGTCTCCTATATTGCTGCCCTCAAGCACCTTCTTCGCTTTTATCTCTATCGAGCCCGATTCGTGGCCGCTTAAGACTCTTACAAGCTGACCCTTTTCTTCGATTATTCCAGTAAACATTATTTTCTCCGTAATTTTTCGGCGACATTTTATTTGAAATCATAACGAAGCAGTACATCATCTCCGAAGCTTTGAATCCCGGAGAGCTTAAGTGCCTCCGCAGCATCGGGTGTATCCGCTCCGATTCCCGCGACAGGAACTCTCGGACTGCTTCCTCCGAATATCTTGGCTCCTATATAGACATAGGCGCCGTTTGCCTTTCCTGCTTCTGTAAATGCGGCATTAAGTTTGGCTCCGCCTTCAACAAGTATACCGTTTATTCCCTTATCACCTAATATCTTCAATGCCTCAGCAACATCCGTATGTCCGTCCCGGGTTGATACCTCTATGAGCTCAACTCCGAGAGCTTTAAGTCTTTCCTTTTTTTCCTCAAGAACGGTATCTCCCAAATTGCGATCTGAATGTTCCCTACTGCATTCGGCTGTATCTGCTTCCTCATTGCCGCATACCACTATAAGCGGTATCTTGCCGGCAGTCTGCACCAGTCTGCTTTCAATAGGTATTCGCAAATTTGTATCGAAGACTATCCTTACCGGATCACGGCCTCCTTCTATGCGGCAGTTGAGCATAGGATCGTCTGCAAGTACGGTACCTATTCCTACGGCTATACCCTTATAATAATTGCGGAGCTTATGAACATGTCTTCTTGCTTCTTCCCCGCTTATCCACTGAGACTTGCCGCTGTCCGTAGCTATCCTTCCGTCTGCCGTCATTGCATATTTGAGAGCCACATAAGGTTCCTTATGAGTTATATAGTGGAAAAATACCGGATTCAGTGCATCGCACTCGTCAGCCATGAAGTCCTCAACGACCTCAATGCCCGCATTTTTAAGTATTTCCGTGCCTTTTCCCGCAACAAGCGGATTCGGATCACGTGAGCCTATATATACCTTTCTTATACCTGCTTCTATAAGTGCATCCGTGCATGGCGGCTGCTTGCCGTGATGACAGCAGGGCTCAAGTGTTACATATATCTCTGCTCCCTCAGCCGATTCCCTGCATGACTTAAGTGCATTTCTCTCCGCATGCAGTCCGCCGTAGGCCTCGTGATATCCTTCTCCTATAATGCGATCATCCTTAACTATGACAGCACCTACCAGAGGATTGGGATCCACATGTCCCGCTCCAAGCCTTGCAAGCTCTATTGCCCTAAGCATATATTTGTTTTTATCCATAATAAAAACCCCGTGTACTGCGTACTCCGGGGTTAGATCTTGTCCGTTCTAAGGCATCGATACTTCTCTCATGTTTCCTGCCGACTTACATAGATTCAAGTAAGTCGCATTTCTGACCGGCATCCAAAACTCAAGCTTTCGCTCATCTTCCCGATGTCATGCCACAAATCGGCATACATATCTTGCCGCTGCGTCGGCTCTTATGCATAAGAAAAGCCCCGCAGAGAAACTGCGGGGCACTATAAACCGATACTACATATCCGATCCCGAATCTCATGCATGACATTGACACACAAAAGCAAAACGATCGAATATGCTCTCATCTTCTCTCATCCAGACTATACTGTCGGTACAGGAATCTCACCTGTTCGTGCCGTCACAAAGTGCAGCTCGCGGACTATACCGCCGGTGGGGAATCGCACCCCGCCCCGAAGAATTATTAAATTTCATCGTAAGTCTTAAGAGGCTTCCGACATGCTCATAATAGTACAGCCTTGATAATTATGCAAGATATATTTTTCAACTTTTCCTATTGCCGTTTATCACTCGTTATTACACATAAAAAGGATATGCTTAACGATCTCTTAAAAGAGAGCGTAAGCATATCCCAAATACAAATTCTTCAATAAGATATTTTTTTATTATGCCTCTCGTACCATCTTCTTCTTGGCAACAAGAAGAACAACGATCATCAAAGCTATACTAAGCGGAAGGCATATGATCCAGCTTCTTATGAATCCTGTGAAAACGTAGCAGACAAAGCTTACCACTGCAACTGTCACAGCGTACGGAAGCTGAGTTGAAACATGGAGCAGGTGATCACACTGTGCTCCTGCCGATGCCATGATCGTAGTATCGGATATAGGCGAGCAATGGTCTCCGCAAACAGCTCCTGCCATGCAGGCAGAGATAGCGATGATCATAAGCTCATTGCTGAGATCCCCTCCGAATACATTAACAACTATAGGAATAAGTACTCCGAAGGTTCCCCATGAGGTTCCTGTAGCAAAAGCGAGGAAGCATCCGATAACGAATACTATGCACGGAAGCAGGCTCATTGCCGCATCATTCTCAGCTATAACAGAAACAATACCGGCTACATAATCTCTTGCACCGAGTGAATCGGTCATAGCCTTAAGTGACCATGCAAAGGTAAGGATGAGTATGGCAGGAACCATGCTCTTAAAGCCCTCCGGCAGTGCATTCATACACTCCTTAAAGTCAAGGACTCTCGTAGCAAGATAGAATATGATGGTTATAATAAGCGCAAGTACCGATCCGATAGAAAGACCTACGGAAGCGTCAGCTCCGGAGAATGCATCTATGAACGATGTACCTTCAAAGAATCCGCCGGAATAAACAAGTCCGATAACACATGAAATGATAAGCACTACGATAGGAAATACAAGGTGCATAACGCGGCCCTTATCGCTTACCGGCGGTTCCGGCTGATCGTCGGCACCTGTAATATTCGGTTCCGGTTCCGGACTCGGCTCGACATAATTAAGGTTGTTTGTTAACTCGGCAGCCTTCATAGGTCCGAAATCAAAATCTCTCGCCGTAAGCACGAGCATCATTACTATAGTAAGCAGAGCATAGAAATTGTAAGGGATGGCACGGATAAAGAGCTCAAGTCCGTTTGCACCCTCAACAAATCCCGATACTGCCGCCGCCCATGAAGAAACCGGCGCAATAATACAGATAGGTGCAGCTGTCGCATCAATGAGGTATGCAAGCTTTGCACGGCTTATCTTATGCTTATCAGTAAGAGGTCTCATGACAGATCCTACAGTAAGGCAGTTGAAATAGTCATCAACAAAGATAAGACAGCCAAGGATAATTGTTGCAAACTGAGCACCCTTCTTGGATTTGATATGCTCCTGTGACCAGCGTCCGAATGCAGCTGAGCCTCCGGCGCGGTTCATAAGCATTACCATGGCACCTAAAACAACAAGGAATATAAGTATTCCGACATTGTAGGAATCCGATAACGATCCTATGATACCATCTGTAAGCACATGCTCTATGGTACCCTGTAAACTGAATCCCGAATACAGCAATCCGCCGCAAAGTATACCTATGAAGAGCGACGAATATACCTCTTTTGTGATGAGCGCAAGTACGATAGCCACTACAGGCGGTACAAGCGACCAAAACGTGTTAATAAACATTAGATTTCCTCCCCTGATTATCTTAATGTTTTCCCTTTATAAAACATCCCTATTTTAATATAAGCAAAATGACCATCCGGCAGCAGTTTTACCGAATGGTCAAAAAAGCATAACTTTATAATACTTAAACTTTTCCCTATGTCAAGACAATTTGACAATTTAACTCACTGCTTTACAGGTTTGAGCTCAAACTTATAGCCTATACCCCAGACAGTCGAGATACTCCAATATTCATTGCCCGGAAGCTTCTCTCTTATACGCTTGATATGAACATCCACGGTTCGCGTATCTCCTATATACTCATATCCCCATATGTGATCAAGCAGCTGCTCTCTGGTAAAAACCTGATTCGGTGACGCCGCAAGAAAATACAAAAGTTCTATCTCCTTTGGCGGCATATCTACGCTTTGGTCATTGTAGATGACAGAATAATTTGCCAGATTGACCTGAAGTCCCACATACTCTACAAAATTATCCTGTTTTTCAGGCTCATCATGCCTGTCACGTTTTAAGCTGCGGCGCAGCACAGCCTTGACTCTTGCAACAAGTTCCTTGGTATCAAAGGGCTTGATCATATAGTCATCGGCTCCGAGTTCAAGTCCGAGCACCTTATCAAATACCTCTCCCTTTGCAGACAGCATCATTATAGGCACGTCCGATTCATTCCTTATCATACGGCATACCTGATATCCGTCTATGCCCGGAAGCATAAGGTCAAGCAATATCATATCCGGCCTGTATTCCGAAAATACCTTGATTGCCGATTCGCCGTCTTCAACTATCCTTGTGTCATAGCATTCCTTTTCAAGATACAGGCTGATAAGCTCTGCTATGGACGGATCATCGTCTACTATCATTATTCTCTGTTTTTCTGCCATGGCATTCCTGTTTCCCGTATTACTTAAAATTGACTATTGTTACTCCGGTATCCCCTTCCCCGAACACTCCGAGTCTGAAATCTTTGACATATTTAAGCTTCTTTAGTCTCTGATGCACCATATTCTTAAGTGCACCGGTTCCTCTTCCGTGTACGACTCTCACGGAATTAAGTCCGGCAAGATATGCATCGTCCAGGTATTTTTCCAGCTCCGGCAGAGCCTCATCCGTAGTCATTCCTATAAGATTCACTTCCGGTCTTACACTTAAAGCCTTTGCGCCGAAGCTCTTGGTATATCCGCTCTGCGGAGTATTGTTCTGCCGGTTTTTCTTGATGCCGCTTCCGGAGCTTTCCGTATCTGCAAGCTCTATATCACGAACACGAACCTTCGAGTTCATGAAGCCCATCTGAACAAACACGTTGCCGTCCTTATCCGGAAGTGAAGTAAGCTTAGCCGTAACGCCGCCCATACTCATGATGCGTACTTCATCACCAATCTGAAGTTTCTTGGGGGATACAGGCTTGGACGGTCCCTTAACCACTATGCTGCTTCCGCTTGAGGTATCCTTGAGATTCTTTCTTATCTTATCACGCTCCGCTTCTGCTGCCGACTGGTCACTCTCGGCACCGTAACGGTTAATGTTTTTTATAGCTTCGTCCGCTGTCTCCTTGGCATTAAGCAGTATCCTTCTTGCTTCCTCCTTGGCATCTCTCAGCAGCTTTTCTCTGCCCGCCTCAAGCTTTTCTTCCTTCTTTCTGAGGCGTTCCTTAAGCTGCTCGGCCTCCTTGCGGTAATTTTCCGCCTCCTGCATTGACTTTGCCGTACGTGATCTGTCCTCGTTAAGCTTGCTTATGATATCCTCAAAGGATTCATTTTCGGCAGCTATCCTGTCCTTGGCATCGTCTATGATATAGTCCGGCAGGCCTATCCTCTTGGATATCGCAAATGCATTGGACTTGCCCGGTATACCTATAAGCAGTCTGTAGGTAGGCTTAAGCGTTGCCACATCAAATTCACAGCAGGCATTCTCCACACCGTCGGTCTCGAGTGCATAGAGCTTGATCTCACTGTAATGTGTTGTTGCCATAGTTCTTGTCTGCATATTGTGCAGAAAGTTAAGTATGGCAATTCCGAGCGCAGCTCCCTCTGTAGGATCCGTTCCCGAACAAAGCTCATCAAACAGACACAGCGATGCCGCATCGGCTTTACCCAATATATGCACTATATTGGTCATATGTGCAGAGAATGTGGACAGGTTCTGCTCTATGCTCTGTTCGTCTCCGATATCTGCATATACATCATCATAGATGCCCATGACCGAATCTGCTGCTGCCGGTATATGCAGTCCTGCCTGTGCCATAAGTGTAAGCAGACCTACTGTCTTAAGCGACACCGTCTTGCCTCCTGTATTGGGTCCGGTTACGACCAGAGTTGAAAAGTCGTCTCCGAGCCTCATGCTTATAGGCACTACCTTATCTCTTGCTATAAGCGGGTGTCTTGCTTCCCTGATATCTATGCTTCTGTTCTTACTGAACTGCGGCTCTACAGCGTCGAGCTCTCCTGAAAATTTCGCCTTGGCGAATATCATGTCGAGCTTTTTAAGCAGCTTGATATTGTCGGCAATGACATCGGTATACGGCATAAGGCTCTCACTGAGAGCTATGAGCACCTTCTCTATCTCCTGCTGCTCCTCCGCAGCAAGCTCCCTGAGCTTATTGTTGAGGCTTACCACAGCCATAGGCTCGATAAAGAGCGTCAGTCCGGTTGAAGAAGCATCATGCACCATACCCGGAACCTTAGCCTTGTACTCGGATTTCACAGGCAGACAATATCTGCCGTCTCGCTGGGTTATGATGGCATCCGTCAGGTAATCTCTGCAGGAATTAAGCTTGGACTGCATCACCTCATGCACACTGTCTGCTGTACGCTTAATAGTCTGTCTTACATTTAATAATCCCGGTGATGCATCATCTGCCATCTCATCATCAGAGATGATACATCTTGTTATCTCTCTGTTAATATTGACAAGAGGTGTGAGCATATCGAATATCTCCGACAATGAATCCTCTTTTTGTTCCTCAGAGTCGGTCTTTCCGAAGCTTTGTGCTCTCTCTGTAACGATCAAAACAGAGCTTACCTTGATAAGCTCTGTCTGTGACAATGTCCCGCCTATTTCAAGGCGCTTCAATATATCGCCTATTTCTCTTACTCCGGCAAAGGAGATGCCGCTCCCCTTTTGCGTGATACGTCTTAAGGCGTCGCTTGTATTGCGCTGCCATTCCCTGATATGGCGATAGTTTGATGAAGGCTTAAGCTTGGCACACAAGCTTCGTCCTGCATCGGACGTTGCGTGTGCCTTAAGCCTCTCTATGATCTTGTCGTATTCTAATACTTTAAGTGTCTTCTCTTCCATCCTCTGATGCGGCACGGCTTGCTTCGGCAGCCTTTGCCTGTTCCTCTATAGAATTCTCACTTGATTCAAGTATCCTCATGAATTCCTCGCCGGTGATAGTCTCCTTCTCGTAGAGATACTTAACTATCTCGTGAAGCTTCATGATATTATCCTCAAGTATCTTATAAGCCTTCTGATGCTGAGCCTTGACAAGTGCTATTACCTCATCATCAACAGACTTCATGGTCTCCTCGGAGCAGGCTATTGACATATCGCCTCCGAGATAAGCATTGTTCTTTGTCTGCAATGCTACCATATCAAAATCATTGCTCATACCGTACTGAGCTATCATTGCTCTCGCAAGCTTGGTTGCCTGTTCGATATCGTTGGATGCTCCGGTAGTCACGCTCTTAAATATAAGCTCCTCGGCTGCACGTCCTCCCGTAAAGGTTGCGATCTTATTCTCAAGCTCCTGCTTGGACATAAGATAGTGGTTGCCGTTATCATCCACCTGCATGGTATATCCGAGTGCTCCTGAGGTACGCGGAATGATAGTTATCTTATGTACCGGAGCGGAATTATCCTGCTTTGCCGCAACAAGTGCATGTCCTACTTCATGATAAGCAACGATAAGCTTCTCCTTGCTGGTAAGCACCTGATTCTTTTTCTTGTAGCCTGCCATAACGACCTCGATACTCTCCTCGAGATCCTGCTGGTTGACTCTCTCTCTTCCTGCCTTAACGGCACGAAGAGCCGCTTCATTTATCATATTGGCAAGCTCGGCACCTGAAGCACCCGGACATGCCTTGGCGATATCATCGAAATTGATATTGCCTGCCATCTTGACCTTAGACGCATGTACCTTAAGTATGTCGACTCTGCCCTTCATATCCGGAAGCTCGACAGGTACTCTTCTGTCAAAACGGCCCGGTCTAAGCAGTGCGGGATCAAGTGTATCCGGCTGGTTTGTGGCTGCAAGTACTATGATACCCTTAGTACCGTCGAAGCCGTCCATCTCGGTAAGGAGCTGATTGAGTGTCTGTTCACGCTCGTCATTGCCGCCCATACCGTTGCCGCCTCTCTTCTTGCCTATGGCATCGATCTCATCTATGAAAATGATACAAGGTGCCTTCTTCTCGGCCTCCTTGAAGAGGTCTCTCACCTTGGCTGCGCCCATGCCGACAAACATCTCGACGAACTCCGAACCGGAGATACTGAAGAACGGAACATTTGCCTCTCCTGCGACAGCCTTTGCAAGCATGGTCTTACCTGTTCCGGGAGGGCCTACAAGCAGCGCTCCCTTAGGTATCTTTGCTCCTATCTCATTATATTTCTTAGGCTCATGCAGGAAATCCACCATCTCGGCAAGAAGCTCCTTGGCTTCTTCCTCTCCAGCAACATCCTTGAACTTTATACCGACATTACTGTTCTCATATACTTTGGCATTGGCTTTTCCGAAATTGCCCATACCCATGAAGCCGCCGCCGCGCTGCTTCATATTCTTCATCATGGCATATCCGAGCCATATCATAAATGCCAGAGGAAGCAGATTGTAGAGTATTGCCCATATAGGCGATACCTGCTGAGGTATCTCCTGGGTAAACTTTGCGCCTGCATTGTACATACGCTCTACTTCACCTATATAATTGATACGTCCTGTCTCGTATATGGTGTCATTACCGTCAAGCGTGTACTTGATGGTCGTGGTATCGAGCTCAACCTGATCCACCGTCCTGTCGGAAAGCGCATCAAGGAAGGTATCATAGCTTGTCTCAACTATCCTGCGATTACTTATTGCAGGTGCTATGACCAGATTGATGATAAGCATTACGGCAAGCACAAACAGCACATAGTATGTCATCTGCTTGTTCGGCGGCTGCCTCTTGCTTCCGTCATAATTGCTTCGATTGGGGTCTTTCTGATAATCGAAAATGTTGCCTAAATTTGCCATAAAACTCCTTGTATACACGAAAGCTTATATTCGGCAAAGCTCCGTGCCTGTATCATATTACCGGCAGATAACATTATTAATATATGGCTGCCGATTTTGTTCACTATTATTCTTTATTATCAAAATATGTACTTATTATGAATTAAGCAACGATTTTATAAACATTTTATAATAACTTTATACTTAATTTATATTTGGGTCAATATTGACATTATACCGCTTTGTGTGTAGAATGTTCAAAATTTGATAGTTTTTAATATTTTTGAACAGACTGTTTGCGATTTTAAAGCTACATACTATGTAAGTTTTTGTCTTTTACATTTGAAGCATTATTATCAGTTAAACGATAATTACCTAGAAACTTTATCCGATATATAGGAGTATAACATGAAGAGATTAAAAAATATCGATCCTTTTACAACTCTTGTCCCGTTTGCGGCAATATTTGTACTGTGTTTGTTTTTTATACTGGATCCGCAGGCATCAACCGCATCTTTGGGAAGCATAAGAGCCTTCCTCGGCGATGAATTCGGAGTATATTATCTTGCTGTAGGTCTCGGTGTATTCCTTATATCCATATACATGGCTTTTTCAAAATACGGCAAGATCATACTCGGAAAGCCCGGAGAGAAGCCGAAATACGGCTTCTTCGCCTGGGGTTCAATGATGTTTACCGCAGGACTTGCCGCAGACATACTCTTTTATTCTCTGTGTGAATGGATATTATATGCAAATGAACCTCATCTTGCCGAGCTTGGTTCGGTACAGGACTGGGCTTCCACCATCCCGCTTTTCCACTGGGGTCCTATACCTTGGAGCTTCTATGCGGCTCTTGCCGCCTGCTTCGGCTTTATGCTGCACGTTCGCGGCTGCAATAAACAAAAATACTCCGAGGCCTGCCGTCCTATACTCGGTAAGCACACCGACGGAGCACTCGGAAAACTCATAGATGTCCTTGCAGTCGTAGCTCTTATCGCAGGTACCGCAACGACCTTTTCCGTTGCGACTCCGCTGCTCTCAAGTGCCATCTGCCGTCTTATCGGTATAAATGATACCAAATTCCTTACTATAGCAATATTGCTTATTATCTGTGCCGTATATACATTCTGCGTATTAAACGGCATGGAGAGCATCAACTTCCTTGCCCGTATATGTATGTACATATTCTATGCATTTGCAGGTATAGTTCTTTTGTTCGGAGGAGAGACCCGTTACATAATCGAGACAGGCTTTTCCGCAGTAGGCAATCTCGCACAGAACTTTATAGGCTTAAGCACCTGGACCGATGCCTTAAGGACCTCCTCATTCCCGCAGAACTGGACCATCTTCTACTGGGCATACTGGATGGTGTGGTGTGTTGCTTCTCCGTTCTTCATGGGCAGCATATCCGGCGGACGCAGCGTTAAGCAGGTCGTACTCGGTGCATATGTATTCGGAATGGGTTCGACCTTCTCGTCCTTTATCATACTCGGCAATTACTCGCTCGGACTCCAGACACATGGGATACTTGATGTCCTTAGCGTCTATGCCTCCTGCGGAAATGATCTCTATGCAACTATCATAAACATAATCGAGACCATGCCATGCTTCAGACTGATGCTGGTATTGCTGATTTTCTCAATGATAGCCTTTTATGCAACTTCCTTTGATTCGATCACCCTCGTTGCATCCGCTTATTCCTACAAGAAGATCGCAGACGGTGAATCCGCTTCCAAAGGCATGAATCTTTTCTGGGCAGTACTGCTCATCATGCTGCCTATAGCACTGCTTTTCTCAGAGAGCAGCATGAGCAATATGCAGACAGTTTCCATCATTGCCGCTTTTCCTATAGCAATGGTAATACTGCTCATAATAGCAAGCTTCTTCAAAGACGCCGATAAATACCTGAACTCTAAATGAGCCACGCAAAATTCCGGGCACAGGTATGAATCATGCTTGCATGAGAAAATGCTTGTGTCCGGAATTACATTTGGCGAATAGCCACAGCGAGGAAATGCGAAGCATTTTGGAGCTGCGCGTGGCTCATGACAATTAGTTGAATGTAATCAATTGAAATAAGACTTGAATTTCAATGTACGAGCCACGCGAAATTCCGGCAAAACACCCGCAGGACAGTAAAGTATCTCCCTTACTGTATACTGCGGGTGTTTGGTATCGTTCTGCCTCTGAGCAGTTCCCTATATAAGATTTCTGTACTGTTTTAATTCGAGCGAACGTATTCACAGACCGAATGTGCGCGAGCTTGTCTCGGGACAGGCGGAGCCTGCGCACTCTGAGTGTCTGGGGATATGTTTCGCTCGACTAAAAAATCCACTTATCGATTAATTACGGATTGCTTCTTACTTCCAGTGCAGTCTGTGCAGCTCTCCGTATCTTTCCATGTTCTCAAAGCCATTCTGACGCAGTGCCTCATACAATATGATTGCTGCAGAATTGGCAAGATTAAGGGATCGTATGTCACCCCACATCGGTATGCGTATGCAGGCATCCGGATGCTGTACAAGTATCTCCTCCGGTATACCTCTTGATTCATTGCCGAGCATGATATAATCGTTCGGTCCGAAACATACCTCGGTATATGCATGATGCGCCTTGGTTGTAGCAAACCAGAGCCTTGGAGCATTACCGACAGCCCTGTCATTTTGTTCTGCGGCCGGGCTGTCCGTATGATTCGACAAAGAGCTTCTGCCGCCATTATTATACGCTTTCGAAGCTTCTGCTCCTGTCTTTTCTCTTTCTCCTCCGAAGCTTATCTCCGGATGCTTCTCAAGAAAATCCTCATAATCTATATATTCGTGCAGATCTATCTTGTCCCAGTAATCCATACCTGCCCTCTTTATCTCTTTCTCTGAGATATGGAAGCCGTAGGGGCGTATCAGATGCAGCGAACTGTCTGTTGCTGCACAGCTGCGTCCGATATTGCCGGTATTAAGAGCTATTCCCGGCTCATGCAATACTATATTCATAGCCTTATCCTTTTGCTTTATTAATATTTTTCGGCAAGGTCACCGTAAATGTCGAGCCCTCGTTAGGCGCACTTTTCACACTTATACTGCCGTTATGCATCTCAACTATCTTCTTGACAAGCGGAAGTCCGAGTCCGTTGCCCTCTGCGCTGTGATTGGTATCTGCCTGATAAAATTTATCGAATACATGGTGCTGCTCCGCCTCGCTCATACCGATCCCGTTGTCAGTAACGGTCGCAATTACCGAATCGGCATTTTCATGTAAGGTAAATGTTATACAGCCGTTCTTTGGCGTGAATTTGATTGCATTAGAAGTCAGATTGGACCATACATGCTGCATCAGCTCCTCATATCCTGTATAGCTTACCGAATCAAGTTCGGGTTCTATATCAAGACATTTATCAGACCAGCTTTTCTCCTGTAGAAGTATAGCCTGCCTTATCTGCTCATCAAGTGAGAACTCACTTTTCTTAAGCGGTATCTGCTGATTATCCAGCTTTGACAATCTGAGGATGTTTCCCGTAAGCGTGGTGAGTCTTGATGCCGACCTTATGATATTGGTGGTGTACTCCCTCTGTTCCTCGTTAAGCTCGGTTGCCGAAAGCAGTGAAGCATAGCCTTCTATGGCGGCAAGCGGAGTCTTAAACTCATGCGATACATTGGTTATAAAATCCGTCTTCAGCATCTCATTGGAGTTAAGCCCGTCAACCATCTTATTGAAGTTCATATACATTGTCTCGATATTCCTGACACGGCATTTTTTCGCAGCTGCCTCATCTATATGTATACCGAAATCTCCATCCGTAACCTTATTCATAGCCTCACTTATGCGGTCTATCGGATCAAGGAACATGCCCGATATTATGGCAGTGACCACTCCCGCAATGGTTAGCGACAAAAATATGACTATCAAAAGCGGATAGCTCCGACCGAAAGATATATTGTCATTGCCCAGTATCTTAAGCGTGATCCATGTCGTTATCAGCAGATAGAACAACACGACCATGGTTATCATAACAGCGAATTTATGCCATATTTTAAGTTTATTCTTATCCATGTAGATTATTCCGCCTTGTTGATCACAGCCTTATATCCGAGTCCTCTGACGGTAAGCAGATCAAAATCCTTATTATCCTCAAAATGTCTCCTGAGTCTGTTGATATGAACATCTATGGTCTGTGCATCCGATTTTGACTCGGGTCCCCATATCTCATCCATAAGCTGCAGTCTCGTCATGATCTTGCCCGGATATGAGAGCAGCTTATAAAGCAGCTGGAACTCCTTATTGGTAAGCTCCACCTCACCGTCCTGAGTCATCACGGTCATGGCATCGTAGTCAAGCACTGTACTGCCTATAACAAGCTTATGCTCGTTAAGTATATTGGCGCGCCTTAACAGAGCATTGACTCTGAGCACCATCTCATTTACATCGACAGGCTTGGTCATATAGTCATCCGCACCCGCATTAAAGCCCTTTTGCTTGGACGGGAAATCATCCTTGGCTGTTATCATAAGTATAGGCATCTCCGAGTCATATTCTCTTATTGCCTCAACCAGACTGTATCCGTCCATGGCCGGCATCATTATATCGGTGATTATCATGTGAACATGCTCACTCTCCAGTTTGTTGCAGGCATCCTCTCCGTTCATTGCCTGAACCACCTCGAAGCCCGCCTTTTTGAGCACCGTGGAATACAGATCATTAAGCTGTTTGTCATCCTCGACTACCATTATCCGATTAAGAAGCATATCATTTCTCCTTGATATCATAACGATCTTTTGCTACTATCTGCACACAGATATACATCCGGGACAAGCCTTAAAGAGGCAATTTTCCGAATATGCTGTCTGCACATTAAGCAACAGTATAATATGTTAATGAGATAGTAGATATCATTAATGAATTTTCCATGAATATCGGCAGTAAATGCCATAATATTTACAGAATGAGGCATAAAAATGAAAAGATGTGTGATAGTCGGCGGTGCGCCGATAGAACGATACGACAGAATAAAGGCTTATCTTTGCGAGGATGATTACCTTATCTTTTGTGACTGCGGACTCAGACACGCCGAAGCTCTCGGGGTAAAGCCCGATCTTATAGTCGGAGATTTTGACTCGCATGCAAGACCCGAAACCGATACAGAGACCATTGTGCTTCCTACGGTAAAGGATGACACAGACAGCGTCCATGCCCTCAAAGAAGCCATCTCCAGAGGCTGTACCGATTTTCTGCTTATCGGCATGACCGGACGCAGGCTTGATCATACCCTTGGAAACATTTACATGCTTGTATATATTTACGAGAATGGCTTAAATGCGCTCATGGTAGACGACTACTCTGAGATATCTCTTGTCGGGAGCTCTCCGGTCGAGATAGATGATAGCCTGCCTTTCTTCTCTCTCATCAATATAACAGGCAAGGCCAAGGGCATATATATTGAAAATGCCAAGTACCCTCTCGATAATGCCGAGATCAGATATGATTACCAGTATGGTGTCAGCAATGAGGTACTTCCCGGAAAGCTTGCACGAGTAAGGGTAGAGGACGGACTCCTGCTCCTTATCCGCGATTTCGAAGCTTAATCCACAACTCCGCTAAGATCAAATACCGGTGTGTATTCCTCCTTAGCGGAGCTTTTTTCCTGCATAAAGCCGTTAAAGCCAAGCTCTTCGACACGTCTCAGCACGGAATCATATTCAAGGCTTGTGAGTCTGCGGGAAAGCTCCTTTATCTCCTTTGCCTTATAAAACGGAGTATACTGACTCATCAGACTGATAAGAAAGCTGTCCTTATCAAAGCCTGCGGCAAGCTCCTCCATAATTCTTATCGAATCATGGCGGCAATTCGGAAGCACCAGATGTCGTATTATAACACCCTTTGTCATTATTCCGTCATCCCCAAACTGAGGTTTTCCGGTCTGTCTTATCATCTCATGTACAGCTGCAGCGGCTGTTTCAAAGTAATGCGGTGCCCCTGAATACTTAAAAGCAAGCTCATCACTGAAGTACTTTATATCAGGCAGATATACATCAATATATCCGTCAAGCAGCTTTATCGAGTCTTCCGACTCATAGCCCCCGCAATTAAAAACCGTCGGTATATCAAGCTTATGCTTCACCTTGTCCAAAGCATATATTATGTCAGGTATAAACTGTGTTCCTGTGATAAATTCCACAGTCTGTGCTCCGCTGTCCTGAAGTTCAAGCACTATATCCGCCAGTCTTTCCGCATCGATATCGGCTCCGAAATTATCATGGCTTATATCAAAGTTCTGACAATATATGCATTTTAAGGTACAGCCGGAGAAAAATATCGCGCCGCTTCCCCTTGTCCCGGCTATACAAGGTTCCTCCCATTTGTGCAGCATAGCCTTGGCAAGCCTCGGTCTGCTCCGGGCACCACAAAAGCCTACTGCCTTTGTACGGTCTGCATGGCACTTCCTCGGACAAAGTGTACATTCCTCATACATATGACGCAACTCTGCTGTATTTTTATTACCGGAGTCTTTACTGCTTATCTTATTTATGCTCATATGCACTTTAGGAAATAATCATTACTTTATATCTTTAACAATATATATAGGTCTGTCCTTCATCTCCCTGAACAATATCGAGAGATAGCTGCCCATTATACCGAGCAGCATAAACAATACCGCAAACATGAAGCACAGCAGTACAACTATTGTGGCATAACCACTCGGTGCTCCGCCTCTTGTAAACAGAGTATAAATAAGCAGTACAAAGCCTAACAGTCCGGAAACAAGGCCTGCATAAATACCGAGCTTAAGCGGCATATCCGAAAAACAGGTGACTGCATCCACAGACAGGCGGAACAGGCGCTTAAAGCTGTAATGGCTCTCACCGGCAATACGTGCTCC
>JAUNWP010000005.1:35468-41431 GCA_030540255.1 Eubacteriales bacterium
GTCACATAGAGATAATCGGGCTGATAATTCGAATAATACAATCTCTTTGTCTCTTTTGAATTACAGCTTAGCGATAAGCGCTCCTGCCTGCGGAAAATGTCCTTCATATCCATGGTCCTGCCTATAGCGGCAAGCACTGCGACCTTAACTCTGTCAAGTCCCTTGTATTTTCCGAGATCCAGCCTGTATCTCTTGGACATTGCAAAACCGTATAGCATCTTCTGCTTGAATCTTGTCAGCTTATCACTGAAGGAGTTATCCGGTATATTATCCAATATAAATATATCTACCCAGAGATGATTGAGCTTTCCTCCGTAATAATCCATTTCCTCGGATCCTGCATGTCTCTTGGAATTAAGGAAAATAATGCGTGGTGTGAAGTCATAGAAGCAGTCGCCGTCTCCGAGTTCGTCCGGCATGACAAGCTCCATTCCTTCCTTGAGCTCTCTGACTGCTGCCGCTCTGAACTGCTCAAAGTTATCCCTTGTCATGGCAATATCTATATCATCATCCCAGGGAATAAAGCCCTTATGCCTTACTGCTCCTATGAGAGTTCCGGAATCCAGCATGTATACGATATTGTGCGCTCTGCAGATCCTGTCTATCTCAAGCAGTATATCAAGGCTCGCCTGCTGTGCCTCTATCAGCTTTTGTTTGTTATACTTTTCCATAAAATTCGCCGATGCTGCCGTTTCTTACTGTTCCTTCACCGCAGCCTTGATTGTCTCTGCCATATATGCCAGTCTGTCCTCTGTCATACCCGGATATACACCTACCCAGAAAGTTCTCTCCGTAATTATATCCGTATTTGTGAGATCTCCCGATACACGGTAAGATACTCCGTCATTTCTGATTCCGTCAAAGCAAGGATGCTTGATAAGATTGCCCGCAAAGAGCAGTCTGGTCTGTATGCCGTGATCCTCGATATATCTGACAGCCTTGTTTCTGTCGAGACCCTCGGCAAGAGTCATACAGAATCCGAACCAGCTCGGATCCGAATCTGCTTCAGCCTCAGGCAACAATATCCTGTCACTGACATCCTCAAGTGCCTTGTGCAGGAAATTCCAGTTGTGCTTTCTCTTCTCAACAAAATCCGGAAGCTTTTCAAGCTGAGCACAGCCTACTGCAGACTGCATATCGGTAATGCCCAGATTATATCCGAAGGTAGAATATACATACTTGTGATCATAGCCCTTCGGAAGCTCACCGAACTGACCGTCGAAGCGGTGTCCGCAGCGGTTGTCCTGACCTGACTTGCATACACAGTCTCTGCCCCAGTCTCTTACACTTAAGAGAAGCTTCTGCAGCATCGGATCCGAGGTGTATACCGCACCGCCTTCTCCCATGGTCATATGATGCGGCGGATAGAAGGAAGAAGTGCCTATATCTCCGACTGCTCCTGTCATCTTCCACTCTCCGTCCAGCTTATAACGGCTTCCGAGAGCATCGCAGTTGTCCTCAATAAGCCAGAGTCCGTGCTTTTTGCAGAAATCCCTTACTGCCTTAAGATTAAACGGATTTCCGAGAGTATGTGCCGCCATGACCGCCTTTGTCTTATCTGACAGCGCAGCCTCAAGTCTGCTCTCGTCTATATTGTACTCCGGAAGCTTGACGTCCACGAATACCGGTACAGCACCAAAGTTCAGCATAGGTGTAACTGTTGTCGGAAAGCCTGCCGATACCGTGATGACCTCATCACCTCTCTTAATGGCTCTGTCTCCCAGCTGATGTGCCGTAAGTGCCATAAAGGCAAGCAGATTGGAGGAAGATCCGGAGTTTGTTACATCCGCATACGGAACCCCTATATACTTTGCAAGTCCTGCTTCAAATTCATTGGTATATCTGCCCATAGTGAGCCAGAATTCCAATGCACTGTCGGTAAGATTCATCATCTCCCTGCGGTCATAGACTCTTGCGGCATAAGGAATGCGATCTCCCTTATGGTATTCTTTATTTTTGTCTGTATTGTGATAAAGGTCGCAATATGTTCCGACCAGTTCAACTATTTTCTTATGTGCCTCGGCTTCATCTAAGCCTTTAAAAAATTCACTGTATTCCATATTCTCTCTCATTGCTTGGCATATTCCGTTATCTGTGCTATCAGTTCCTCATTGGCCTCTATATTGCTTCTCTGCCATGCCTTGGTCCAATCACAGACCGCTCTTACTGCCCGGTCTATGTGCCATATAGGTTCCCATTTAAAGCGGCTCTTTATCTTACTGTTATCAAGCAGCAGGAGTCCCGCCTCGTGAGGTCCGTTGTCACCGTTCGGGGTGCTTATCTGCATGTTGTTGCCATACTCATATGCAAATATCTTGCAGAGCTTGCCTGTAGTCACGCAGTCCTCCTCGTCAGGTCCGACATTATACCAGCCCGCATACTCAGGATTCAGCGCCTGCTCCATTGCTATGGTCAGGTATACGAAAAGAGGTTCAAAGGCATGCTGATACGGTCTGATGCTGCCCGGATTACGCAATACCATCTCGGTTCCGTTGACCGCCGCCTTAACGCAGTCAGGTATGATACGGTCAAGACTGAAATCTCCTCCGCCTATGACATTGCCGGCACGTGCCGTAGATACTGCCACGCCCTGTTCCTTAAGGAATGAAGCCGCATAGCTGTGTGTAATAAGCTCGGAGCATGACTTGGAATTGGCATACGGATCGAAGCCGTCAAGCTTGTCATCTTCCTTATAGCCGTAGCCGGGCTTCTCCTCATTATAATAAACCTTGTCTGTGGTCACATTGACAAAGGATATACATCCCGGCTTTCTGCGTATGCACTCCAGGATATTGACGGTACCCATGGCATTTATCTCATAGGTCTCTCTCGGTATGCGATAGCTCTCCCTTACCAGCGGCTGTGCCGCCATATGTATGACTATCTCCGGATCTATTCGGTTATAATACTCCCAGAGTCTGTCCATATCGCGTATGTCAGCTATACGGCTCTCTACTATGCCGCTTCCCAGTTTTTCTGTGCCGCCGAGTTTAATGTTAAGCTCAGTCTCAGTCCTGCTCGACATTCCGTCTCCATAGATAATGTCAAACAGGCAGGGATCGGTACTCGGCTTAAGCGCATAACCGTAGACCTCGGCACCCATCATGCCAAGTATGACGCTTAAATAACTGCCCTTAAAGCCTGTATGTCCTGTGATCAGTACGCGTTTACCCTTATAAAATTCAGCTAACTTCTTAAAATCAGTCATATTACCACTTCTTCCACGGTGCCTTGCCCGAGGCCCAAAGCTCCTCTAATTTGTTTTTCTCTCGCTGTGTATCCATGCACTGCCAGAAACCTCCGTGATTAAAGCCCATGAGCTGACCCTCACTGCTCAATCGTCCCAAAGGTCCCTTCTCCAGTATTGTCTCATCCGAATCCAGATAATCAAATATCTCCTTGTTGAATACCATATATCCGCCGTTTATCAGAGAGGCGTCACGCTCTTCCTTTTCTCTGAATGCGGTTATCATACCGTTTTCTTCAACTTCAAGCACACCCTTCATCTCGGAGATATTCACCATGGTGATGGTGGCTGTCTTACCGTGTGATTTGTGGAACTTAAGCAAAGCATTGAGATCCACATCGCATACACCGTCACCGTAGGTCATCATAAAGCTCTCGTCTCCGATATATTTCTGTACGCGCTTTATCCTGCCTCCTGTCATGGTATTGAGTCCGGTATCTATAACACTCACCTTCCAGTTCTCACAATTATTATTGTGTATAGTCATGGAGTTTGAGGACAGATCGAAGGTCACATCGGAGTTATGCAGAAAATAATCAGAAAAATACTCCTTGATAACATACTGCTTATAGCCCGCACAGATTATGAATTCGTTGAAGCCGAAGGTAGAGTAATACTTCATGATATGCCAGAGTATAGGACGCTCTCCTATCTCTATCATAGGCTTCGGTCTCAAATGACTCTCCTCACTGATACGTGTACCGAGTCCCCCGGCTAAAATAACAACTTTCATATATTCCTCCGCTTGTCTTTGACACAAAACGTCATTGATCTTCTGTAGTGTTATCCGCAATCTGCGGTTTTGAAAAGACATTGAGCTTATTGTCTTTAATTATCTCTATTGCTGAGATAAGCTCTGCCGGATCCTTATGCCACTCCATTGTTGCGGCAAGTTCCTCCGGCTCGTATTCCTCATAATTTACTATGGTCTCAGCCATCTGTCTGTAGTTGGCTTTTCTGTATTTTGCGATACGAAGCTCACGATAATCAGTATAGCAGTTTCCGGCAACAATTAAAACCGTTATGCTAATGGCTGCCGCCCCGGCTATCATTCTTCTTTTCTCATCCGTGCGTCTGTAGCTTCTGCGCATTTTCCCGAACATTGAGAAAACAAGTATCATTCCAAGTATACCTATCATAAACTGTGCTCCGTATCTTGAGCTTAAGGCATAGTCTTCTCTTAAGAATATCCATCTTGCCAAAGTTACAAGTACGTGATTTGCACCGCCCGATACTATCAGCATGATTGGAAATACTGTCTTCTCAAGCATGTCATTGGCAAAATATAAGATAAGTGCAAAAAAATATCCCAGTATGACCACGCAGCCGATCACAAGCACAAGCTTACTCGGCATTGCCGCACCTCCCGGCACTACGGAATCCACTGCTTCCTTTCCTATCGCCGCTCCCGCGAAGGATTTTATCAGGAATTTCGGAATAAACTTCGGCTCTTCGATCATTATCTTGAACAGGCTTTGATCTGTAGCTCCGGCATGTTCCCATACGGCAAAATGTCTGCTGAGCATATACAAAAACAAAGAAAGAGCGGCACTCATTAATACCAGTCTGTATATCCCAAGCTCTCTTTTTCCTGCCATACTGTTTGCACCTCCGAGCAGCAGGCCCATGGCACAGACCAGTATAAGCGTACATGCAAACGAAACTATGTACTCACCGGCAAAGAGCAGCATTATAAGCGGAAGCACACATAAGGCGAATTCCTCTCTGGTATCAGATTCGCCTGTCCAGACAAGATCTATCAGCCTGTACCCTATAATGAACAAGCCAAAGGAAACAAGATGCGGCCATGAGGTCCCGTTAAGCAGTATTTCCCACTTGTTGAGTGAAAACAGCACTATATAAAAAGCAAGCTGCCACTTGAAGCTTATATTCATCTTGTACATATAGCCTGCACTGCCAAGTGCGATCAAAAGCAGTCCTATAAGCCCGAGAACTCGGTCAAAGGTGACGCTATAGTCAAACGATAATACATTTACAAGTCTTGCAAGAAAGGTCATGGGGATACGTGTAAGTATATCCGGCACCAGCAGCTTCGATATATCGGAAACATCCGGAAGGTATTCATTGATCAGCCTTATATAATCCGAATACACTACATCCACGGATGCCGCATAGATATATAATGCGGTAAAAATTATACCTAATACAGGCAGAATTATATATTTTATCCTGTGATAAGCTTCCCTCGATCTCATTGTGCTGCTTTTACTTCCTCTGTAATATCAAGATAGGCATGTTCTTCAGGCAGCTCTTTGATAACAAGGGCTCTGCCTTCCTTAACAGCCTCGGTGTCTATATTTCTTTCATTGTCGGCAAATATCACTTTTGTTCCCTCTGCCTTCTTGTCCTTGTCAAAGGTCTTAAAGAAGGTGTCGGCATAAAACTCACTCATGCCGTAGCTGTTTTCAAGTATGTATATATCCTTGCCGAGTATATTGTCCATACCGTATTTTTCAACTGTCTGTTCCGCAAGAGAGTTCATCCTGAGCTGATCCTGCCAGAAATAAATGTTGATAAAATATCCTCTGTAGAAAATATTGAGGTATATCGTTATGACAGCATAGACTGCGAACAGTGAAAGTGCTGCTGTCCTTAACACGCTCTGTCTGTCTTCTCCGATAAAGCCTATCATATATGCCGCATACAACAATGCTGCCGTAAATGACACATATATCCATCTCATCTCAAGTCTGAT